>DLOT01000005.1 GCA_002479715.1 Ruminococcus sp. UBA7477
TGCCATAGCACCGTTGGAATTGAGGTAATACCACTTTCCGCCGAGCAACTGCCAGCCTGTTCTCATAACGCCGTTGCTTCCGAGATAGTACCATTTTCCGCAGTCCAGCTTCCAGCCCGTCTGCATTACGTCGTTGATGTACAGATACCAGCCCGAACTTTTGAGAATCCATTTTCCGTCGCTGCCGTAATCCTGCGGAGCCATGGGATATGAGGAATTAAACGCTTTTGTAGTAAAGCTGCTGTCACGGGTGTGATCAGAGTCAAAGCTTTGCGGGCATTTCAAAAAGTAGTGATATTTGTCGCCGCCCTGAATCATTGACGCGTCCCATGTGGCGTCGATATTGTAGTAGTAGTCGCCGATCTTAACGATATTCCAGCCGTGGGCGCCGCCTTCGCCGATGCCTGTAATATAGCGGGCGTCAACGCCAAGCTCGAGCGCCATCCTGTAAAACAGCATTGCGTAGCCTTGGCAGACGGCAGTTTTGTTCATAAGCGCCGCGTAAGCCGTGTGCTTGAGCTTATAGCCTGAATTGTTAAGATTTGCAAAGTCGTAGCTGATATTTTGGGTTATGTAGTCATAAAGGCCCTTGACCTTTTCGTAATCGCTTTTGTTCCAAAGGTTCAGCTTGCCGAGAACCCTGTCTATCTCCGCAGCAAGCTCAGCCTCCTGCGCTGCCGTTGTAAAAAACCGGGGCTCGTATATCAGCTCGTAGTAGTAAAGCCCGTTTGAGAAGTAGTAAGCGCAGCTTCCGGAGCATTCCGCAAAGCCGCCTGAGATATAATCGCCCTCGTTGGGAACTCCTGTATGCTTAACGGCATAGTCATAAACTTCTCTCCAGACTGCGCTGTTGTCGCTGTTGTCGGTAACGAATTTGACCGAAACAGATCTCTGTCTTGAGGCAAAAGCTTTTCTCAGGATTTTTGCACAGCTGTCGATGGAGCTGCTGTATTCACCGGGATCAAAGCCGTCGGAAAAGACCACGGGATATGAAACGGAGAAAACTTTGTCATCAACAATAGCTGCATTTTCACTGTATGCAGTCTTGGTATATTCCGATGTAGTGCCATCCGACCGCGCCTCGCTTGCAAACGAGGCAAACGGAAAGGCGGTTGCGGCTATTGCCAATGCGGCTGCAAGAGAAAGAAGTCTTTTCAGCATATCATCTCATCCTTTTTCTGTTTTTATTCGTCGCCCAGCGAGCCCTTTACCTTGTCGATAATATATTCACGGTTTCCGTCCAAAAGAACATAGATCAGATCAAGGTGATATCTTTCCTCCTCGGGCGGGAGCTGCATATAGTCGCCGTACATATCCGTCAGCATTTTGTCCCAGCACTTGGGGATCGGGACTTCCATTCCCTCAAAGGTTGCCGTTTGCAGCGGAAAGACTTCGTCGTATTCATAGAGATATGGGTCTGAGCAGTAGTATGTTCCGATCCTGCTTCCCGGTGTCGTTTGCGCAACCATTTTCGTGCAGACCTTATCAAGGTGCCGCCATGGTTTGACGTAAAGCGTTCTCATAATGCCGCCGTAGCAGTTTTTTACAAATGCCTTCAGCTTATCCTTAACAGAGCCGTTTTCGGCGCAGGCTTTAAGCTTTGTCAGAGGATAACGTTTGAGAGCATAGCCGTACAGGATCTTATTATACAGCTTCCTGACCTGTTCATCGTCATCGGGAACGCGGTCGAAAAGAAAGATGTCGCACATGGGAGAGGTGCTCCATGACTTGCCGTCTGAAATGTTTTTCCATTGTCTAACGTCCTTATAGCTTTGAATGCGGCAATCCTTTCTGTAGACCCGTCCGAACATTTTATCATGACGCTCGTCGTCGCTCCGGGCAGTTCCCAGCATACATTTGTCGCCCCATTCGGCTGCCGGAACCTTTATCAGCTTCTCGTAGTCCTCACGAAGCATACAAACATCCAGATCGTCGTCCCAAGGGACAAAGCCCTTGTGGCGTATCGTGCCGATCAAAGTGCCGTATGCGACCCAGTATTTGATGTTATGTCTTTTACATATCTCGTCAAGCTTTTGCAGGCAGACTAAATTTGCCTTCTGAAGCTCTCTTATCATGTCGCGGTCTTTTATCATTGTATTCACACTCCGGTAAAGCTCATGCTTTTTATCATTCTGCGGTAGGCGTCCTCAAGCCCGATATGCGGCCGCCAGCCCAGAGCGCGCAGCTTAGCCGAATTAAGCTTCATTTTGGTGTCGGCGGCATATCCATAGGTGTTTTCCTGCGGAATGTCAAACACCACCGAAATGTCCTTTTCCGCGATCTTCTCGCAGACGGTTCTGGCCATATCGGCAATAGTCGTGTGCGCATCCTCGTTTGCAACGTTATAAGCGCCGCCGTTCTCGCCTTTGAGCAGGATGGTCAGTATTCCTCTGACCGTGTCGGCGGTGTAGCAATAGTTGCCCTCCGAAAGGCCTTTTGTGTGCAGAACGATATCCTCGCCCTTAACGGCGCTTCTTGCAAACTGTGCGAAAACCCTGTTCTCTCCCTCAAGTATCCCGGCGCCGAAGGTCTGGGCTAGTCTTGCAATCTTGACGTTCAGACCGAACTGCGACCTGTAGGCCTGACACATATTTTCGCAAAGCCGCTTGCTTTCGGGATAGTTGCTCCTGATGCTGAGCGGGTCGATAAACCCTAGCATCGTTTCGTCAACATAGGGCGAGACGCCGTTAGTTGCTTCAAACGATCCGTAGACCTCCATCGACGAGATATACACAAAGCCCTTTGAGTTTTTGTATACGGCAAGATCAAGCATATTTTCCGTGCCGTTGACCGAGGTCTTTAGCGTGTCCACAGGTCTTGTCACCATAAGCTTTGAAGCGGTGATGCTGGCTGAGTGGATAATGTAGTCAACATTCATATCCTCGGGAATATACTCCCTGAAGCTGTCGCATACATCTCCTTTAACGATATTTATATCGCTTCTGTCCGCCAACTCTCCCAAGATTTTTTTTGCCTTTTCGGGGTTTCTTACAGGCAGGATCAATCTGATGCCGCAGTCCTGAACTCTGTTGCAGCAGGCGACAGTCTTGACAAGCTGTGAGCCGACAAGCCCTGTCGCTCCTGTAATCAGAACTGTCGAGCCGCTTATTTCTTTCAAGGAAAGCTCCCTTGCCGTTTGTTCAAGATCCTCCTGTAAAACCGGATCATTTTTGCTTTCGATAATCATTCTTCTGCTCTCTTTCGTGTATTTATTATAAGCAGACCCAAAGCGATGATGCTTTGGGTACAGAGTAACACCTCACTCTTTTTCCTCGCGGAGCTTCAGAGCGGCGAAGCTTTGCATTGAAAATGAGGTGAAGTTATTGAATATTTTATATATGCCATATGAGATTACCATCATCATAAGGAAGGAGTCGTGGAAAAGCGTCGTGGCGAAAAGAAGAAAGAACGAGACCGCACAGAGAAGATGCTCAATGTGCTTCTTACAGCCTTTCACCCAGCCGAGTATTCCCGCCGCGTAAACAGAGAAAAGCAAAAGTCCCCCCTGCGACAAAACGACAAACATGGCATTTGAAAAGCCGAGGTTTTTTCTGATGGACATATCATAGTAGCTTTTGAGCGACTCTATGTTATTGTAGCCGTGGCCGATAAGCGGCGCGTCTTTCCATGAAAGAAATCCCGCAATGTAGTCATCCAGACGGATAGCCCACGAATCGCTTCCCAATTTTTTTGACATAAAGAAGAACACGGTAACTCCGGACAAAGCCATGACAGAGGCAATGATGAGTCTTTGAAGTTCACGGTTGTTCTTAGTTACTGCAAGCACCCATATCAGCAGCTTCAGAGCGCAGAGCATGATGCACATAATTATGCCGGTTGTAGTCAGGGTTGAAACGATCACCGAAACGAGAATAAGGCAGCGGCCGAACGAAAAATCGCTGCCGAGCTTTTTTACGATGCGATATTTTTTTCCGTCGAAACGTATTCTGGCATGAACTGCCGTGCGGCTGACGGGGCGGATAAACAGCTCGATAACAAGCGCCACCAGCAGACACAGGTTATACATCGGGCCTTCAACGAAAAAAAACTGGTTTCTGAAGATTGATACTCCCGCAAGCTCGATAGTCTGCCTTTTGGTCAGCAGCCACAGATACATTGGATAGTCGTATTCGGTGCCCCAGTAAACGTTGACATAATTTGTGATAGGAACTACATCTAATATAGCCGCAAAAAACCACAGCAGGACCGACAGAATGCCCATAATTATCATAAGGTTCTCGTAGGCGATAAATACTTCTGTTGACTTTTTCTCCTTGGCAAGCGCCATAAAAATCAGGACCGCCAGCGGTATAAACATGATGAATCTGAGCGTATAGCTTTTCATATGTCCTAAGCTGACATTCAATACCGCATAAAGCAGCACTATTGCCGCATAGGGGATCATCGAGACGCACCAGTTGTTGAAAATAACCTTGTCTATTTTTTTCCACAAAGTCAGAAGCAGCAGCCCTTCAAAGCCCATAACAAAAATCGAAAGTCTGTAGTGGGCGCTTGACAGGCTGTAAACAGTATTGCAGTCAAAAATAATGAATGCGGTAAACAGGTATATCAGCTTGCTTGTCAAGCTGTCTTTATTCAGCTTTTCGAGTAAGCTGTCAAGCCTGTCTTGCATACGGGATATGCTCCTTTCATTGTTATTTGACTGCCGGGGATAAATTATTCGTCAAGATCGTAGATCTGAGAGTTTTCGCGGGCGTCAAGGATAGCACGCATAATATAGAAGTCGTCAGGCGTAGTTATCTTCAGGTTTTCCTGAGGTCCGTCGATAAGATACAGCTTGGTTCCGTAATGCTGCATCATTGTGCAGGAGTCGATAAAGCTGTCGATGTTGTCTTCGAGAGCCTTGTTGTGAACGGCGAGTATATCGTCGAGCCAAAAGCTCTGAGGCGCTCTGGCAAGGCGTGAGCGGCTTCTGTCGGGAATATAGTCGATCATATTGTTATCGTCGATTATCATGACCGTTTCCTTGGCGGGAACGCTTGTGATCGCACTGCCGTATTCTTTGACAGCCGAGATATTGTCGTTTATGGTCTTTTGCGTGATCATCGGGCGAACACCGTCGTGTATCAGAACTATGCTCTTTTCGTTGCCGGCGATCTTTTTTGCCTCGCAAAGACCGTTGTAAATTGAAAGCTGACCTGTCGCGCCGCCCGGAACGACTCCCTTGACCTTAGTGATGTTATATTCCGCGATAAGCTTGTTCAGATGGTCCATCCAGTCGCTGACGCAGGAAACCACGATAGCGTCTATCTGCGGATTTTTCTCAAACAGCTCAAGGGTATAGATTATTATCGGCTTACCGTGCAAAAGCAAAAACTGCTTAGGCTTGGCCTTACTCTGCATTCTCGAGCCGACTCCTCCTGCAAAAATAACTCCTATGTTCATAGTGTCTTCTCCTCGTTTCGTTTTTCGCGGCGGTATTATTTGTCTGTCCGCCTGTATGTCTCCGTTATTTTCTTCACCGCAAGTTTGGTAAAATGTCCGCTTCTCAGAAAAGCCGACATTTTTTCTGCGCCTGCTTTCAGTTCATCGTATTCGCTCTTCTGCATATTTTTCAAAACTTCTCCGATCTCTCCGAGGCTTGAAACGGTTATTCCGCAGCGGTGTTTTTCAATAAACTCCGCAAGAGCCGCGTTTTTCCATATTATGACCGGCATACCTGCCGCAAGATAGAGCGAGGTCTTGTGCGGATTGTTTATCCTGAGATATTCTCCGTATACTCCGGAGCAGGTTTCGGCGGATTCTCCGTCCCAGACAAGCCCGAAGCTTCCTTGCATTTCAAAGGGAAGTCTGTCAGGAGGAAATGAGCCGAGGTAATCGACATTTTCCTGCTTTTCTCCCTCGTAGCCGACGCCGTAGAGATTGAAGCAGCAGCTTTTCGGAAGCTCATAGGCATATTTAGCCTTGTGAGGCTTCAGCGCCCCCGCGATAATGACCGGCAGATCCATTGTGAAATTGTCGCTGCAAAAATCGTCTTCAAAGTCGGGTATCAGGTAATCGAAGATCCCGAGGGAAACGATCTTTTTCTTATTTATGCCCATCTGCGACAAAAACTCGCGCATATTCGGGTTATGGGCGATAACTGCGCTTCCTGCCTTCAGGACGCTTCTTTCCTCGAGATTCAGCCTTATTTTCTTTTTCAGCGAAACGTCATCTCTGTGCGCCGTGCGGAGTATCTCAAGATCATGAATGAGCAGGATCACCCGTGCTCCTCTGCCGATGACCTTTTTGACTGCGCCGACAAAGAAAACCGTGTGGTTTATTATCGGGAACTGAACAACAAGGAAGTCACCCTTCTGAACGCAGGAGAGCGCCTTGTCCCAGACATTTTTGATTTCGATATGCTGGCAGAGGCTTTTGAGTGCGCCGCTTTCTTTTCTTTCCTCAGGACTTATCCCGACAGTTATAGCTTTTCCTCCTGCCGAGTCGAGTATGGCTTCAACATCGTCGCGGGCTTTTACTCCGGCAGTCCGCTGAACTCCTGCCTCTTCCTGAACCTCTCTTATATAATAAAGCATATTATCATTTCCTTTAAACTGCGGTCATTTGTCCGCAAATATCCTCATCGGGTGAGCGACGCGCTTTTCCTCGGGCGGCAGCTGCATATAGTCGCCGTAGAGCCGCTTGAGATAAAAGTCATAGCACATCGGGGCGTTAACGGAGAGTCCTTCAAATTCAACATTGACAGCCGGCAGATATTTGCTTTTCGGCATTGCCTCCTGCGGGCCGTAGCCCATAGCGATACCGCCGATCTTTCCGCATCTGTCAAAGTCGTATTTAAGGCAAAGCCTGTTTATATACTTCAAAATTCTTTTTCTTCCGATAAGGTTCACGGCAGGCTTCAGCACATATTTCGACGCTGTTTTCAGTCTGGTTGTTCCTTTTCCCAAAGTCGCTCTGCTTATTTTAAGCATTCTTCTTGCGATCAGGCTTTTCCTGAACACCGTCTTTATCTCTTTTTCGCTGTCAGGCAGACCGTCCAGCGGCAGAATGTCGATCCACAGATGCTTTTCGGTCTCGTCGTAGCAATACTCCTTGTCGATCGAAAATCTTGTATCAAATATCTTGCAGAACGGGTAGTTCAGGTTTCCGGCTTCGTAAGAAGAAACTGAGATGTGTTTTTCAAAAAGCTCGCTGTGATCGAGCCTAACGAATTTCATATAGTCGGGCCGCGGCATAAGAATGTCAATGTCGTCGTCCCAAGGTATAAATCCCTTATGGCGGACAGCCCCCAGGAGCGTTCCGCCGGCGAGATAATATCGTAGCTTCTTTGCTTCGCAAACGTTTACAAAAGTCTTGAGCATATCAAGCTCATACTTATGTATCTCGTCGAGTGTAAGAAGTCTGCGTCCGTTCAATCCTCAAGCCTCCTCATAACAGAATACAGAGAGGCTGCCCCGAAAAGGAGCATAACAAAGAAATAGCCGATAACAAAGATGTTGGTCAGCCTGAATATGATAGCGATTAAAAGAAGAAGCCCTGCGAGCCCGTTGACCGAGGTTATATTGACCGCAAGTATCTTAGCCGGTCCGAATGAGGTCCTGTCCTTCATAACGCTGGCAGCGCCGGCGCCGTAGACCGCCTGCTTTTTCTGTGTTGCAAGTCTGGGCAGGATTTCGCACAGTGAGGCGATCGCTCCCATTATTATATAAGCCGAGGAGTCAAGAAAATCAATGCTCACAAGCGGGCATTCCTTTGAGGCGACGATACCCGCTCCTAGAAAAAACACCGCCATAGCCGCATAGCCGCCCACAGCGTCCCACAGATCTCCCGATCTGGTGCATTTGCCGCGGTAACGAGCCAGATTGCCGTCGATGCCGTCGCATATATTCCAGATCCAGATCCCCAGATATCCGAGCAGAGCGCCCGTCATTCCCGGTACAAAAATAAAGCACCCGAGAGCTGCCAAACAGGCATAAAAAGACACAATGGTAACTCCTGTGGCAGAAACGGGCGTATTCATAAGAAAAATCGAGATCAAATCACAAATAGGGCGCCAGAGATAGTAGCTTACGACGTCCATTTTAACATATTTTCTTTTGTATTCGGGAAGCGTTTTACTGTGAAGCTCCTTGAATGTAATCATAACAAAGTCCTCCGTACAAAGCTGTAAGCAGTCAGAATATAACCAATGAACCGAGGATCACCATATTTTGCAAAGCTTATAAAGCAGAGGTCTTCCGTATACCTGAAAAATTCTCGAAACAAAAAGCATAAGCTTACGCGGAGCTTTTTCGCACAAGCCGATATAAATGCCCTTTAGCCCCTTTCGCGCAGGAGCCTTTCTCAGCGGCTCGTCCTTCCATGGGCTTTGCATTTTATAGCTCAGCCAGATCTTGGCGTATCGGTGCTTGCAGCCCTCTACCCACGGACGCTTGCTTAGAAAGCTTGTTGTGAAATGAATGATGACCGGCGCCTCCGCAGCCTGCCTGACCTGCTCTCGCGAGTAGAAGACGGGCGGATCCCGGTAGTAGAGCATTTCATCGTAAGTGAAATCGTAGAAAATCGTAACGGAATTGAATTTCGGCTCAAGGCAGAATGTTTCGTGCGAAAGCACAGCGTTCAAGACTCCCTGATCGCCCTGCTGAAGCTTTCCGTGCTTTTTTGCTATAAACCGAATAAGCTTGTCCTCAATGCTGCGGCTTCTCCATTTTCTGAGGTCGATCAGCATAACGCCCGAGTTAAACATAATGTCTGTCGGCCGCAGATCGATATTACCTCTGTAGAGCTTGCTGAATGCGTCATTCAGCGCTCCTATCGTGTTGCCTTGCAAATCGGTATCCCATAGTTCTTTTAGAGAATGGTTTATTATTATATCGCAGTCGAGATACAGTACTCTGTCCGCGTCCCGCGGAAGAAGGCTTCCGATAAAAAGCCTTGCGTACTGGCTGATCGAGCCGCGGTCTGTGTTGATGCCTGCGGGCAGCCTGCTAACGTCTGCTTTGAGCCAACAAGGCTCACTGCGGCCGAAGCTTTTGCACACGCCCGTAATACGTTCCTTGTTTATTTGCGAAATGCCGCCGTCCAACACATAAAGACGGATTTCATCAAAATCCTTGTTGTTTGCCAGCAGTGACAGCGCGGATATTCCCATTATGTCCGCAAAATTGTCATCTGAGGCATATACTATATTCATGCAGTTATCGCTCATAATCTTATCCTTTCGCGGACGGGCTTTTGCCTTTCGGGGCTTCTGCCGATGCGCATTGCCGACAAGCGGCGAAGCTCAGCTCTGCGAAAAGCCGCTGATATGCGGCGGGTTAATTTATGATGTGAAAAGAAGCCCTTGGTTATACATCTTTATGATGCATACGCGCAAAGTCATAAAAACTTAAATATTATAACAATAGTCATGTGGCTATTTCTAATTTAGTATATCATATACTTCATGGAGTGTCAACCCCAAAGCCCGAAAAAATGACAAAATAGCTCCAAAACAATGACAAAGCAGTGACAAATTGCGACGCGGATAAAAAATAATCGCCCTGCCGGAACACCGGAAAGGCGAAAACGCAAGTTATATTCAGCAATCAGCTTTATGAAGCAGAGCAGAGATCTTATCTGATATCTGATGTACTATGAAAACGGCAATAGGCTCTTTGGCTGCTAGAAGAATAACAGCATATACTCCGAAAAACAGCACTGCCGATATTAACAGAGTCAGGAAGTTTGAAAGCCCGAGAAGCTTGACCCAAAGCGAGCAGACGACCGCGGCGCAGCTTGCTATAGCGATAAGGCCAAACCTTATTCTCTTTGCAATGTCTTTTACCATGTCCCGCAGGAAATAGAACTGAACGATCCATACAGCAGCCTCGGCAGCAAGGGTTCCGATAGCTGCGCCTGTTGATGCCAGAGGGGGGATAAGTATCAGATTGAGTATAAGATCCACGGCTGCGCCGGCAAGCTCGGAATACATGACGTATTTTTCTCTGCCTGTTGGTACGAGTATCTGTATTCCCATAATGTTTGTCATGCCTATTATCGGCACGGTGAAGATGATGACCTGCATCGGGGTTATCGAGTTTCCGTATTGTCCGCCTGCCAGAAAGAACACGCTTTCTTTTGCAAACAGCATGAAATAAATTGCAACGGGCATAGAAACTATCAAAACGAAATTAAATGCCTTACGCGATATTTTTTCAAATTCGTCTGTCAGGTTGTGCTGAATATAATACGACACCCTCGGGAGCAGGACTGCTCCGAGCGAGGTCACAACGCTGACAAGAATGAGCTTTACCTTTGTAGCGACATTGTAGTAGCCGACGTCGTTGTCTGTCTTCATAAATCCCAGCATAGCCGCGTCGAGGTGTATATAGATCGTGGTCGCGCAGGACATTGCAAAGAAAACCGCAATGGGCTTGAAATGCTGTTTAAAATTGTATTGCCCGACGGGCTGTATATCTACATACTTATGCAAGTGAATGAAGTTGAAAACATTTGAGGCCGACGATGCGAATATAGAGATCGCTCCGTAGATGATATAGTCCTCCTTGGAGTGGATCATCGCAAACATGGAAATAACGCCTATCAGCTTGAAAAGCAGGGAACGCATCGTGATATAGGTATACTGTTCGACCGCCTTGTAGAGCCACTCAGAGCCTATCGCGTTAAAAAGGATCGTCGAGCTGATAACTATAAAAAGCGTTTTTTCCCCGCGCATTTTCGGAACGAATGTCAGCGCCGAAAAAAACAGCAAATATGCAACGGCGCACATTACCATTCCGATAATGAATATCTCCTGAAAGACCTTTGTCAGAGCCTTCCGGTCATCTCTGACCTTAGCGCAGGTCCGTATTCCGTAGGTCGGGATACCCAGCTGGGCTATTATGACGAAATATGTCACTACCGAGTTCGCAAACGATACCTTGCCAGTTCCCTCCGGCAAAAGCACTCTTGAAATATAGGGAAAGGTTATGATAGGGAAAATGAACGAACTCATAGACAATATGACGTTCATTATAAAATTATGGCTGATTGATTTCTGTTTATCCATTTATGTTGAATACCGTTCCTTTTGATGTGTCTGTGTTTATACATTGTGATTATACCACTGCCTGCGAAAAACGTCAAGCGTTTTTGCGGCTGTTTATGATTATGCGGTTCAGGAGGGTCTGCCGCCGCATTGCTTAGGAAAGAAAAGAAGCGGTCCGGCGCTTCCCGAAAAAAGAAACGCAGGCCCGCTTTGTCAGCCGTTATTATGACGGAATATCTGCTGCCCGAGAACAGGTCGGAACAGCGAAAGCTCGCGTCCGTCAAGGTTCTCCTTTGACATATCGACAGCTGATATCTGTCTGTTGCCGTAGAATGAGTAATAGTAAATGCCCGTGTCGGCGCTGCAACAGGAGGTGTAGAGTGTTGCTTCAAACATTCCGCCGTCAAGCTTGCAGCAGCCTTTCGGCCATTCGACCGAGCCGAGGATCTTGAAAAACTGTGTGACGCTTTCTTCCTCGCTTACGCCAGATACCGAGTGATTTCTGACAAATGCAGCTCTTGCAAACCGCGACTGTGACGACCAGTCCCCCGGCAGTCCCATAGCCCCCAGCCCCTTGCTGAAAGAGAGCCTCTCGCCCGAAAACTGAGGTTCTTCCGCGGAAAGAGATGAGTATTCCTGCATAGCTTCCAACTGCATAGGAAAGGGAGGGTTGTTTGTCAGAACCCCATAGGGGTTATCGTATATTTTCATTCCGCCGCTGACGCACTCAACGGTTATTGCCCCCGTCTTGTCGGCGATAAGCCAGTGAAGCTGTGCCGGCGGCATTTTGTCGTTGAAAGCAACATTAGTCACTCTTGTATTATACAGAAGCTTCTCGGCTTGTGCAACGCTTTCGCATTTGCCGAGTATCCACGGTATAAGCTCAAACTGTGCGATATTATGCATACCGTCGTCCAAAGGCTTTTCGTATACCGCATTGCCGACAAAATTCAGCCCTGCCATGCAAAGCCCTTTTTCGTTCATGCCGTCGTAAAAAAGCGGAAATCCATCTGAAATATGCGCCATTCCGATCATTGCGTAGTGGCTGTTCAAAGCTTCACCGCTGCGAAGCGCAAACCGAAAGCCCCTCGGCGCGACGGCTATCTGCTCTCCGTATGCGAACTCATTGTCGAGCGTGCGTCCAAAGTAGAAGCCGTTAGTTTTGTAAGTTGCCGCCGTACACATCAGTAGGAAACCACAAGGAGCATCTTAAATCTGTCCTCTCCGAAAACGGCATGGGGGATGTCCTTCGGCATTATCAGCGTTTCGCCCTGCTCCAGGCAGAAGACCTCTCCGCCGACTGTAAATCTGCCGCGCCCTTCAAGAACGGTCACCATAGCGTCGCCGCCTGCCGCGTGAGTAGAGATCTCCTCTCCTTTTTCAAACGAGAATACAGTCATGCTCATCTTGTCGTTCTGGACAAGTGTTTTGCTTGCGACCTGACCTGGCTGATAGTCTATCTGCTCGCGAAGCATGAGCTTCTGCTGCTTTTCAATATTCTTATACATTCATATCACCGCTTCCCGTTATGTTATGATCGGTACATATACTTGTGAACGCCGCCTCCGGGAGGAAAGCGCCGCTGAACCTATTATTCACCGTTTATAGTAATGTTATGCCTTTTTCGGCGCACTCTTTTATCATATCCTCGCTCCAGACCGAAGCCTGAACCTCGCCGATATGCGCCTTTTCAAGCAGGAACATACACAAGCGCGACTGTCCTATTCCTCCGCCTATGGTAAGCGGCAGCGTGCCGTTTGCAATCCCTTGGTGGTATTCGTATTTCATTCTGTCCTCTGCTCCTGCCTCTTTGAGCTGAGAGGCAAGAGAGGCTTCGTCCACTCTTATTCCCATTGAAGATATTTCAAGCGCAGAGCCCAGCGTGTCGTCCCACATAAGAATGTCGCCGTTGAGCTGCCAGTCGTCATAGTCGGGCGCTCTGCCGTCATGCCTTATACCGGATCTGAGCTTGCCGCCTATCTGCATGATAAAAACCGTCCTGTGTTCCTTTGTGACGGCGTTCTCGCGCTCCTTGGGGGTCAGCTCGGGATACATATCCTCCAGCTCCTGCGTCGTCACAAAGAAAACGTCCTCGCATACCTGCGCCGTCAGCTGAGGATAGCGCATACGCACCTTGCGCTTTGTGTAAACTATTGCCTTGACTATGCATCTGACCGTTTCTTTTAAAAACTCCGTATTTCTCTGCTCTCTTGTGATGACCTTTTCCCAGTCCCACTGGTCAACGAAGACAGAGTGAATGCTGTCTGTCTGATCGTCACGGCGAATGGCGTTCATATCGGTATAGATCCCCTCACCGGCATTGTAGCCGTAGCGGGAAAGAGCCATGCGCTTCCATTTGGCAAGCGACTGAACGACCTCTGCACTGCCCGATATCTCCTTGAAATCAAATTCGACCTTGCGTTCAACTCCGTTGAGGTCGTCGTTTATACCGCTGCCGTGTCTGACGATGAGCGGCGCGGAAACGCGGTCTAGAGTCAGCGCGAAGGATAAAGACTGTTGAAAGATATCCTTGATATACTTGATAGCGTGCTGTGTTTCGCGCAGTGAAAGCGCAGAGCTGTAGCCTGCCGGAACGTAAATCTTGTCTGACATAAAATCAGTCCTTTCTTATCTGTAGATCATCTTATGCTGCCGACCGTCCTCGGATAGAGTATAACGTCACGGATATTAGAGATTCCCGTAACATACATAATGAGCCTTTCAAAGCCGAGACCGAAGCCGCCGTGCGGAACAGAGCCGAACCTTCTCAGGTCAAGATAGTCGCTGTAAAGGTCAAGGTTCATGCCGCGCCGCTTCATTTCTGCGACAAGCTTATCGTAGCTCGCCTCTCTCTCGCTTCCGCCGATTATCTCGCCGACGCCCGGAACCAGCAGATCCACTGCCGCGACCGTTTTGCCGTCGGCATTCTGCTTCATATAAAACGACTTGATCTCCTTCGGATAGTCGGTAACAAAAACAGCCTTTTTGAAGACCGTTTCCGAGATATATCTCTCATGCTCGGTCTGAAGATCGCAGCCCCATTCAACGGGGTAATTGAATTTGACATCGGCTTTTTTCAAAAGCTCTATCGCCTCGGTATAGGTGCATACTCCGAAGTCGTGAGAGATAAGCTCTTCAAGCCGGGCGATTAGGCCGTTTTCAAAGTGCTTGTCGAAAAACTGCATTTCGCTTTGGCATTTGTCCAATATCTCGCGGATGACCGTCTTTATCATATCCTCGGCGATCTCAATTACATCGGGAAGCTCTGCAAATGCGATTTCAGGTTCGCAGTGCCAGAATTCAGCAACGTGCCTAGGGGTGTTGCTGTTCTCGGCGCGGAACGACGGGCCGAAGGTATAGATCTTTCCCCATGCCATCGCCGCGACCTCGCCTTCGAGCTGACCGGATACCGAAAGACCGGCTCTTTTGCCGAAAAAGTCGTTTGCGTAGTAGTCCGCTTCGTTTTTGTATTCGGTGTTGTAGCCTATCGTTGTGACCTGGAACATTTCTCCCGCGCCCTCGCAGTCGCTGCCGGTAATGAGCGGTGTGTTCACATAGACATAGTTTCTGCTCTGAAAGTAGCTGTGGATAGCCGCAGCCGCTACCGAGCGGACTCTGAACACAGCGTTAAAGGTATTTGTCCTGCCGCGCAGATGCGGCATCGTGCGGAGATATTCCAGCGTGTGGCGCTTTTTTTGCAGCGGATATTCTGCCGGGCATTCGCCGAGAATATCTATTTTCGCGGCGTTGATCTCGACGCCGTTCTGAGCCGATTCCACTACCTCGCCTGTTACCCTGAGAGCTGTTCCGAGCTTGAGAGCCTCATCGAAATCCGAAAGCTTTTCCTTGTCGATAACAATTTGCAGGTGCTTGAGGGTCGTACCGTCATTAAGTTCTGCAAATGCGACATTCTTGGAATTTCTGGCCGTTCTCACCCAGCCGCAGACTGTGACCTCCGTTTTGATAAGCGCTTTGTCCTGAAAGACAGCTCTGATATCCGTATGCTTCATAAAAATCCTTTCCTTTCGATCAGAAAAAATAACAACTCCCGCCCTACGCTTCCATAGGACGGGAGAAAATATACTCTCGCGGTACCACCTAGATTACCGATATATAAATACCGGTCTCTTTATTGCCGCTTAACGTGCGGCGCCGTCGCCCCTAATAAGCCCAAAGCCGTTGGGTTTGCTGCTCGGGAGTGTTATTCGCAAGGCACTCACTGCTGCGCGGGTCTCACCCTTCCGCGCTCTCTGGCTGCCGATCTTGCCGCTACTTCTCTCCGTCATGGCATTTTCGCTGTTCAATTTATCACATTATAATCCATTTTGCCTTGTCTGTCAAGAGTTTTTTATCATAATGCGCCTCAGCAAACATATCACCAAAACGCGCCCGCCTTATCTTTTCACAAAGTATTCTTCGTACCACACAAGAAACGTGTAGATCGTCCATACCTTGCGCCAGTTATCCGAATTTCCGCCGACGTATTCTCTGAAGATGCCGTTGATCTCATCAAGGTCAAAGAATTTCGCAGCATATTCGCTGGAAAACTTCTCTCTGACATCAGCGTTATAATTCTCGTCTGCGAGCCATATCCTTATCGGAACGATAAATCCCAGCTTTTTGCGGAACGCGATCTCCTCGGGCAGGACCTTTGCTGCCGCCGTCCTGAAAGCGACCTTGTTCTGCTCATCGTTCACCTTGTATTTTGAAGGCATACGCGATGCTATGTCGAAAACCCGCAGATCGGTCAGAGGCATACGGATCTCGAGTCCTGCCGCCGTACTCATTTTGTCAACATTCAGATAGATATCGCCTTCAAGCCAGATCTGAATATCCACATCGGACATTTTAGTCAGCGGATCAAGCCCCTCGGTTTCGTCATAGATGCTTTGGACAAGGTTTATCGGCAGAACATCGGGGTTATAGTTTTTTAGTATACGCTGCTTTTCGTCCTCTTTCATGATGTTGGTGTTGCCGACATAGAAGTTTTTGAGGTTGTCACCGTAGCGCTCGGCGTTACGGTACATATTATAGCCGCCGAAAAATTCGTCGGAGCCTTCGCCCGAATAGCATATCGGGAAAGACTTTGCTGTTTCTTTACAGGCTATTGCAAAGGCGATCGCCGAGGCGTCACCCAGCGGCTGTTCCATATTATACATAACATATGGGACTGCCTCGAAGTAGCTCTGAGGGGTGATAAGACAGCGTGAGTTGCGCCTGCCCAGAAGCTTTGCCGTCTGCGCAGCCAGCGGAGATTCGTCAAACCGCTCGTCCTCGTAGCCGCAGGAGGCCGTGTCGTCAATGTCCGAAACTGCCAGAACATATGACGAGTCTACCCCTCCCGACAGGAAGGATGCAGCCTTTTCGTCTGCATCTTTTACCTGCGGCATTATAGCCGTGACCGTCGAGTGGATCTCGTCGGCAAAATCCTCAAGAGATCTGCTTTCGTCCGGTCTGAAGGTCGGCGTCCAGTATCTCTTAACGGTGACTTTGCCGTTTTCAAATATGAGGTAATGCCCGGGCATTAGTTTTTTTACACCCTTGAAAAAGGTGTCCTCTCCGGCGACATAGGTCAGCGACAGATATATCTGAAGCATATCCTCGTTAAGCTCTTTTTCAAACTGCGGCTGTGAAATTATATCTCTGATGTATGTTCCGCAGAGAAAAGTGCCGTCCTTTGCGAGATAATAGTAAAACGGCTTTGTTCCGAACTGATCGCGCAGACAGAAGGTCCTGTCGCCGTCCTCAATAGCCAGGGCGAACATTCCGTAGATGTGGTCAGGCATATCCGTACCCCACTTTTCGTATGCGGAAAGCATGATCTGCTTTTCGACCTCGCAGCGAGGCTGCTTAGGGTCAAGACCCAGCTCGGCGCAAAGCTCCGCGCGGTTTCGTATATGACCTCTGTAATGAATGAGTTTTGCTGTCGATTGCGGCATAAAACCGCCCCTTTCTTTAATATATTTGCTTTGTTATGATGCAGCCTTATGAGTATTTCAGCTCAAAGCCGGAGAACTCCGCAGTGTTGCCGCCTACGGCATACATAGCAAGAATAACCCCCGTGAAGCCTCCGGAAACCTCGCTCGAAAGATACTTTGTCTGCCCTGTGCCCAAGCAGATCTCACGTCCGCCTTGCGACACAAAGAAGCTGTAGCTGAAGTTATCGCCGCGAATGATGAGCTTAGCCTTGTTTTCGCATATTTCGGCTGAGTTCATTATATGCTTTATTCCTCCGATATTCAGCCTGCATATTGCCTCAAAGCCGCTTTCGATTTTTCGCAGAGCCACCTCGTAATGCTCGCTTTCGCACATATAGGCTGTCAGCCCTGCTTCACCGCCGTCGATGTTCAGCTCGGCGGACATTTCAAAGCAAAACTCTCGTTGGCACAGTCCGATAAATGTCGGGGAAGCGGTGTCATCAAGGGTTTTGGAGCTTCCGCGCAGTATCGCCTTTCCATGGCCGACCGAATAGTTTTCAAAATCGGGGTGACGCAGATAGCGCCACTCTGCCGAGGCGTTGTCAATTGTGTAAAGCTTTTTTTCGCGCTGTGAGAAATCTCCCTCAAGCTCATAGCTCTCCTCGCAGATCCCATCGCTTCCGGCATAAAGCCAGCCGTTTTCGTCGATTCCCGCAGGAACGAGGAAAACCTCTCTGCCGAGGTTGTGGTAGGCCATCCATAAGTCGATCTGCCTGAAGCCTAGGCATAGTATATGAAGGCTGCCGTTTTTGTCAAAGACAAGATCTCCGTGGCCGATGCCCTGAATTATTCCGGGAGCCTTGTTGCGGTTGGTAAGTATCGGGTTGTGCGGACAGCTCTCGAATTTTCCCCAAGGGGAACGCGCCCTCGCACAGGTTATCATGTGGCCGTACTCTGTTCCGCCCTCGGCGATCATAAGGTAATACCAGTCGCCTATTTTATACATATGCGGGCTTTCGGGATATCTTCCTCCCGAGCCGCACCAGATGTTTTTACTTCCGGTCAGCTTTGTGCCGGTCGCTATATCTATTTCGCACTGGGTTATGCCGTTGATTCCGTCATCATCAACGCCGGTAGAGATGAAGTAAGTCTTGCCGCCGTCAAACATAAGTGAGGGATCTATGCCGTCCTGATCGACTGTTATGGGCTCGCTCCATTGACCGTGAATGTCGTCGGTGTAGACATAAAAATGCTTGCGGGTGGTGTTATTGGTCGTCACCATATAGAACCTTCCGTCGTGACAGCGTATAGTCGGCGCAAAAACGCCTCCCGAGCTTTCAACATCCGCGAGTGCCACCTGACTCTTCTTTGAGAGAACATAGCCGATCGGCTCCCAGTTCACAAGGTCGTCGCTTTCAAAAAGAGGAACACCGGGGAAGTACTGAAACGAGGAGCAGACCATATAGTATTTTCCCGTGCTTTGGTCAAAGCAGACCGACGGGTCGGGGTAGAATCCCTTTACAACGGGATTGGTGTATCGCATAATATCAGCCCTTTCGTTTATCCTTATGATAATTATACTATGCCGCCCGGCTATTTGCAAGACTTTCCGTCGGCCTTGGACTGAAATTTTACGGCATTGAGGGCAAATCGCCTGTGTTCGGCCCTTCCTATTTCTCCGGCTTCGTCAAAGGCAAGGATCTCAAAGCAAAGCTCACGGCCGTTTTGACGGGTGAGAGTCGCCTTAGCAGAGCATCTCATTCCTGCGGGGGTCGCGCTGGTATGCTCCGCGGCAATATATGTGCCGACTGTAGTCTCTCCTTCGTCCAGAAAGGGAGCGGCGCAGTTCATTGCAGCGTTTTCCATAAGCGCGATCAGCGACGGCGTTGACAATACCCTTGCCTCTCCGCTGCCTACCAAACAGGCCAGATGTTCTTCCGAAACTGTCATTTCAGATGTGTATACCGCGTTAAGCTCTGCTTGTTTCATAAATATTCTCCTTATGTTTAAAAAAGTCGTCTGTGTTCATAACGTGTTAATAATTATGATGTATAATAATATAATAGCTTATTTTCAGAGAAATTGCAAAGGATTTGATAAAAAATGTCCGATAAAAATAAAAAGAACCGAATGGTTATCTCAACCGAGACCGAAAACGGTCAGAGCCTTGTTCCGGAGGAGGATGAGGCTTTTGAGAGCGCGGCAGCGGAAAAATACCGTGAGGAGCTTTTGAACGAGGAAGAGCGTGCCGAAGCGGCTGTCAGGCGTGAGCAGCAGCGCCGCAGAGATTACGAGCGCCGCCTCCGGGATGAGAAAGTAGCCATGCTTCGCGAAAAACAGGGAGTCGAGGAGGAAAACTCCGAGGAGGACAGTGACGAGAAACAGGAAAAGCCGGAGCCTATGACCTTCGGAAAAAAGCTGGAGAACTTCTGGTATCATTATAAATGGACGGTTATCATTGCAGCAGTCGCGATAGTCTTCGGGGTATATATGATAGCAGAGCTTTTGGCGAATACTCAGCCTGATATGATAGTCCTTTGCACGGTTGATAACGGTCTTATGTACCGTGCCGATGAGGTGGAAGGATTTTTTAAGAAATACGGCGAAGATCTTAACGGCGACGGCGAGGTCTACATTCAGGTCATCTTCACGCCTATGGACGCTTCATCCGGCGGAGATCAGCTTACTCAGAGCTATGAAACAAAGCTGTATTCAAACCTGTCCAACGCCGATGCTGTCATTTTCATCACAGATGAAGCAAGCATCTTTTCTATTGAGCAGGTGGCGTTTCAGGATATGTCTGACAGGCTGGATTCGGAGTATGTTTCGGGGGACAGCCTTTCGCTCAACGGCAAGCTTGTCCGTGATTCCTTCAACTGGGCGCAGATGCCCGAAGATATGGTCATAAAGATGCGCGAGCCNNCCTGTCAAGACCCTTTTTGACGAGGCTGACGAGATGGAGAAAAGCTGCGATGCCGCCTATGAGATGCTTGAAAAAATGCTCGCAGATATGGAGAGCTATCAAGGCTAGAGAGCTGCCAATGGCAGCCCGGCGGCAGGATTGCGGACATAAAAAAAGCAGCCCCTACTGGAGCCACCCATTTGACTTAATTATTATAGTACAGGCTAAATTGAATTTGGTGAACAAATTGTAAACAAATATGGTACAGAACGTGAACTAGACATAGTTCTACTTAAAGGGAAACAAGAGAAACTATTTTGAGTCGATATTTGTTGAAGTTGTACAAAAAAGAGGAGATGCAATATGAAAAAGAGCAGAAAATTCGGAAGCTTTATGCTGAATATCCTGCTTGCTGCGGCGCTTATAATGCCGCTTTGTGATATCAGAGGTCATGCAGCAGGAAACACGGCAGAGATAGAAGCTCCTCAGAACGTTTCGGTCGGAGATACCTTCACTGTTACCGCATCATTTTCCGCCGACAGCAACATAGGCAGTGTAAAGGCAAACATAGACTATAACAGCGACGTCATTGAGTTTGTTTCCGGCGATTATGCGAACGGCGGCGGCGGACTGTGCATTATAAACGGCTGGGCTGAGTCGGCAGGAAGCACCTTAACGTTTAAGCTGACCTTCAAGGCCGTCGGAGAGGGAACATCACAGCTCTTGATAACCAGAAGCCTGGTGTATTCTGAGAACGGCGATCTGCTCGGCTCTCCNNACGCGGCGGCGGGCACGGTTACTGTCGGGGCAAAGGGCAGTGTGACGACAGCCAAAACAACGTCATCGGTGACAGAAACTACCACCGTCACTGTAACAACGACAGAAACGACATCATCTCTGACCGACTCGCAAACCACCCCGTCGCAGACGACCACAACGATCAACACGG
>DLOT01000034.1:0-3545 GCA_002479715.1 Ruminococcus sp. UBA7477
GCGCAAGCGTTATGATATAATTGTCCGATCCGTCGGGAGCTGACCAAAGGTCAGCGTATCGACGAGGACATCAATTATAATAAACGCTATACGTTTATTATATCACAAAGTTTTACGTTTTTCAAGTGCGACCCGTCATTTGAATATAAATAATATGTAAATTTATTGACTATTCTTCAGATCCCGCGCATAGGCAAGGGTCTGAGAAAGTGCAGCCTTTTTGTCGACCCCCGAAAGGCGCAGGCTTTGCGCATAATGCAGAATATCGGAAAAATCCTTGTCGGGAACAAGTCCCGCTTCGATCAGATCATCGCCTGTAACGCAGGGGCGTGACACAGCCTCGCGATAGGCGGCTAAGCGCTCTCTCTGAAACTCCATATATCCTTCCGTACATGAGAACGGTATCTTGCCGCTCGCATCGGAAAAAGAAAGATACATCAAGTCCTCAGGGGCGCAGCTCTTGTCAAACATTTTGTTTGTCGCTTTTACCGACGCCCCGTTTTTTCTCAAAGCGTTCGGCTGCATATGAAGCGCGACCATATTTGCGACATACTTTCTCAAAAAGTTTTCTGCCGAGATCCGCCTGATAAAATTTTCTGCCGGCAAAACGCCTGTCCGGTCGTGGCCGTGGTTGTGTATAGTTCCGTCCTCAGATATCTGTATGCTTATCGCCTTACCGAAATCATGGCAAAGCGCCGAAAGCATAAACGCCTTAGGGTTCGAGGTCTTTTCACGAAAGCCTGCCGCTGCGTCCAAGACCATCATGGTATGATCCCAAACGTCGCCCTCGGCATGATATTTAGGACTTTGCAAAACGCCGATAAGCGCCTCCAACTCACCGAACCACTCCGACAGCCTGTTCATCTTACGCAGCGTTTCAAAAAACACCGACGGCTTGTCGGAATAAAGGAGCGCTTTTTCAAGCTCCCCGTCCACTCTCTCCTTCGACAGTCCGCCCAGCGGTATCTTCGAGCAAACCTCAACCGTTTTCTCGTCCGGTTCAAAGCCCAGCCGGGCTGCAAACCCCGCTGCGCGCAAAACCCGAAGCGGATCCTCTGCAAAGGTTTTCTCACAAACACAGCGCAGGATCCTGTTTTTCAGATCGCTCATACCGCCGAAAAAGTCGAGTATCTCTCCTGTCAGAACATTTTGCATCAGTGCATTGACGGTGAAGTCGCGCCGCATGGCAGCGTTTTTCGGCCCGATAAACGGATCGACCGAAATATCGAAATCTCTGTGACTGCTCCCGGTCGCGCACTCCCGACGCGGCAATGCAAAATCTATACCGCAGCCGCAAAGCCTGTAAATGCCGAAGCTTTTACCCTGCTCTCTTACCTCACCGAAATCGGCAAGGATCCTCTCAAAATCGCCCGGTAAAATGCCGTGGATCTCTATGTCTATATCATCCCGCGGCCTGCCGAGTAAGCTGTCGCGGACAAATCCTCCGACAAAAAAGGCGGTGCCGTTTTTGCCGGACACGCGCCTTGCTATTTCTTTTGCCGTTTTCAGATCATTCTCAAAGCCGTCCATTAGCTCTCCTCCTCTGTCCCATCATAGATCAGACAGAATGTATATGTATAAGTATCGCGATAGTTAGACGAGCTGACAACGCTCAGCTTGCCGCCGATCGAAACGCCGTATTCTTTCTCTGCCTCATCAATAAGGGCAAATATACGGTCGGTATCCTTGACCTTTTCAAAAAGCTCCGCGTCTGCACAGCGAACGCTTACCGCAGTTTCCCCGGCTTTGGCAGCATCAAAAACAGCCTTTCTCAGAACCTCCTCAAGCCTTTCCTCCGATGAGATAAGATAGCCCTTTCTGACATAATAGTTGGCAGTATTACCCTCCGCCTCGGGATAGGTCAGCATTCCCATATCCGATGCCAAGTGGCTGAGAGATATCTCGCTGTCGGTCATTCCGAAAAAGCAATATGAGATCAGCCCACCCTGCCCTATGCTCTCGACATCGTCCCATGTGGCATCAACATGAGTCCAGCAGCCGTCTATGTTGATAAGATTCCACATATGCGGCTCGGGGCTTCCGTTATTGTTCCCGTAGCCGATGACCATAACACAGTCTATGCCTGCCTGACTGCAAAGAAGGGTCATTGCCTTTGAATAGCCCTCACATACGGCCGCGCCCTCAACAAGGCAGCCGTATGACGACGCGCCGTTTGAAGCGCTCAGATCATAGGTGCAGTTTTCGCATATATAATCGTGGAAAAAAAGAACCTTGTCAAACTCCGTCGGGCAGCTTTCCTCTGCCAACGAGACGATCTCCTCCGCCTTTTTCAGCGTCGCTTCTTTTTCGGCGGCATATTCAGCAGCAGTTTTCAAATACTTGCTCGGCTCGATCTTGGTAACGGTCATATTGTGGTCATAATAATAGCTGAACGACTCGGGCATTACGCGGCTCTCCAGATCAAGCATAGACACGACCGCCGTAAGATCGTTCATCTCGCTCTGCATGACCGCTCCCTCGGGCAGAACTATAACGGCGTTTTCGCTTTCAAGTCCCGCATAATAGGCTTTTGCGGCATTTTTTAGCCGCTCCGGACCGATAAGCTCCAAAATACCCTTTCTTCCGCCTGTCAGCTCCGGTATATCCTCATTCAGCCCGGTTGTCGTTCCGGACGCTGATGAAGAACCGCTTTCTGACTGTGAGCCGCTTTGCTCCGCAGACGTAACGGTTTTCTCAGTACCAGAAGTTTCCGGCTCTGTTTCAGACGTGGTCGAGGTCAGACTCGTTTCGGTACGCTTATCCTCGGTAACAGACTGCGCGCTCTCATCGGCAGGCTTGCTTGCAGCAGTAGAGCCTGTTGCCATGCCGCTTGCCGAGGTTGATTCCGTTCCGCCTGCCGAAGTGCCTGCACCGACATCGGAAACCGTCGCGCTGTCCGATTCAGTTCCCGAGCTTCCGCCGAAGCCTGCACATCCAGCTAAAAAAAGCGCAAAAACAGCCGCAGCGACGGCGATGATCCCAAGCTTTCTGCCTTCTGATTTAACAAACATATTTGCCGCCCCCCGACTTTTTTGTTCCCTGTCCGAATCTCTCTCTTTCGGCGCGCGGATAAATTCCCCGCACGCACCTCTCTATAAATATGATAACGCCTTTATCGGCATAAGTCAACAGCCTTTTACAGTCAATTTGATTACAGTTTGATTACAGTTTTACGGGAATTACCACTTTTCGCTTTGCGGCGTCGTTTTCTCATGAAAAAGGCAAACTTTTGTCGCATAAATCAGGGCCTTATCACATGATGCTCCTTCTTCGGCTGTGATCCCGCAAATTTTCCTTTCGTGTCGTTATGCCTGTCTGCGGCGCAGAATTGCGCACAAAAATGCACGCAAAAATAGCCGATGTAAAAATGCAGTTTACCGATTGACAAGAGGAAAAATATGTTGTATAATTCAGGGTGTAAACGTTTTTATACTAATTCATCGTCGTTCTGTAGACAAAGCGGCGGGATAGAATACGACCAATCAAGGAAAACGACCGCAGGCAGGCTCGCGCCTGTCAAGGGAGTTTGACACAGAGTGAGCGTA
>DLOT01000034.1:3633-4526 GCA_002479715.1 Ruminococcus sp. UBA7477
GCAAAAACAGCACAAACCCTCTCGCCTTCAAATACTACAATCCTGATGAGGTTGTTGGCGGCAAGACGATGAAGGAGCAGCTCAAGTTCGCACTTTCCTGGTGGCACACCATGGGCGGCGACGGAACAGATATGTTCGGCTGCGGAACAACAGACAAGAGCTGGGGCGAGACCGACCCTGCGGCAAGAGCCAAGGCTAAGGTTGACGCCGCCTTTGAAATTATGGATAAGCTCTCTATTGAGTATTTCTGCTTCCACGACCGCGACCTTTCTCCCGAATACGGCACTCTTGCCGAGAGCAACAAGCAGCTTGAAGAGGTCGTTGACTATATCAAGTCCAAGATGGATAAAGATCCTTCAAAGAAGCTCCTCTGGGGCACAGCAAAATGCTTTGACCACCCGAGATATATGCACGGTGCAGGCACTTCTCCCTCGGCTGACGTTTTTGCATATGCCGCAGCTCAGATAAAGAAGGCTATTGAAGCAACCGTTAAGCTCGGCGGAACCGGTTACGTTTTCTGGGGCGGCCGCGAGGGCTACGAAACTCTTCTGAATACAAATATGGGTCTTGAGCTTGACAATATGGCAAGACTTATGAGGCTCTCAGTCGACTATGCGCGCTCGATCGGATTCAAGGGCGACTTCTACGTTGAGCCTAAGCCCAAGGAGCCGACCAAGCACCAGTATGACTTCGATACTGCGACAGTTATCGGCTTCCTCAACAAGTACGGTCTTGCCGATGACTTCAAGATGAACATAGAGGCAAACCACGCCACACTTGCCCAGCACACCTTCCAGCACGAGCTGAGAGTTGCAAGGACAAACGGAATGTTCGGCTCTATCGATGCCAACCAGGGCGACCCGCTGCTCGGATGGGATACCGACCAGTTCCCG
>DLOT01000034.1:4544-5640 GCA_002479715.1 Ruminococcus sp. UBA7477
AAACGGCGGTCTTAACTTCGACGCCAAGGCAAGAAGAGGCTCATATACCAAGGAGGACATCTTCCTCAGCTACATCGCAGGCATGGACACCTTTGCCCTCGGTCTGAGAATTGCTGCCAAGCTTATAGAGGACGGCAGACTTGACAAGTTCGTTGACGACAGATATGCTTCATGGACTACAGGCATCGGCAAGGATATCATCGACGGCAAGGCCACCATGGCAGACCTCGAAAAGTATGCTCTTGAAAAGGGCGAGGTTACAGCCTCCCTCACAAGCGGCAGACAGGAAATGCTCGAAAGCATCATCAACAATGTAATGTTCAGCCTGTAAGCCGAGTTACAAAAACATCTATTGCGGGCGGCAGATAAAGCTGCCCGCAAATTCTGTTGAAAGGAAAATGTATTATGGCTTATGTAATAGGCGTTGACTGCGGAACAAGCGGCACAAAAACCGTGCTGTTTGACGAAACAGGAAAGGTTATCGCTTCAAAAACGATTGAATACCCGATGTATCAGCCCAAAAACGGATACGCCGAGCAGGAACCCGAGGACTGGAAGAACGCGATGCTCGAAACGGTTCGCTGCGTTATCTCAGAAAGCGGCGTAAACAAAAACGATATCAAGGGTATCGGTATCTCAGGGCAGATGCACGGCCTTGTCATGCTCGACAAAAACGGCAAGGTGCTTCGCCGCTCGATCATCTGGTGTGACCAAAGAACATCCGCCGAGGTCGAGCAGATGAATAGCATCTTAGGCAGGGAAACGCTCATTGAAATAACCGCAAACCCTGCGCTGACCGGCTGGACCGCGGCAAAAATCCTGTGGGTCCGCAACAACGAGCCCGAAATATATGAAAAGTGCGCTCACATTCTTCTGCCAAAGGATTATCTCAGATACATACTGACAGGCGAATTTGCGACCGAGGTTTCCGACGCCTCCGGTATGCAGCTGCTCAACGTCGGCAAGCGCTGTTGGTCGGACGAGGTCTGCGAAAAGCTCGGCATCGACAAGAGTCTGCTTGCCAAGGTCTATGAATCCTGCGAGGTCACCGGAAAGGTCACCGCAGAGGCGGCCGAAAAGACCGGTCTTGCCGAGG
>DLOT01000045.1:0-45306 GCA_002479715.1 Ruminococcus sp. UBA7477
ACATAGCATCAATAAATGTATGCCCGTTGCTTTTGCAACCTCACTCAGACCAATCAGCACAGAGCCTTTCTGCCACAGATTATCGAGAGCATTGTAAATTGCCTTTTTATCTTCATCATTCTGGACCGAGAGATTTTCAAGTACGGACTGCATACCGCCCTTGATCTCATCATCCATAGCAGAAATGCTGTCCTCAGAGACACCGAGGATCTTTGCAACTTCCGCAAGCTGTTCATTAGTCATTTTTGTTACTCCTTTCCGTATTCCAGTTATAATAGGTCTTTCCCTGGTAATTGTTTTCAGCGATTTCGGGTAAAACTACCGTTTTTCTGCCCCTTGAAGTGTAGCTTGTGGACTTTCCGCTGAGAAGTCCCTTGACCTGAGAATCAGAAAGCTCCACGCCGTAGACTTTAGCGATATTCATACCGCACTTGCCCTTGCAGTAATAGCCATACTTTCCCTTGAAAACATCTTCTCCGCACTTCGGACATTTGCCGATAGGTTCGTGAGAATCGTCCGAAAGAGAAACAGACTTGTCTGCCGAGCCGTATTTACTGCACATATCACGGATATTCTGCTCGATTTCTTTCATAAAGCTGTCAGCGGAATACTGTCCATGTTCTACCTGTTGCAGCTTTGTTTCCCATTCAGCAGTCAGCTTTGCGGACTTCACTTCATCGGGAACAACCTTAATAAGCTCCTTTCCCTTATCTGTTGCACGGAGCTTCTTGCTGTCACGCTCTACATAGCCGTTTTTGACAAGACTTTCAATGACGGCAGCTCTTGTGGCAGGAGTGCCAAGACCTTTCTTTTCGGTATCTTCATCATATTCCTCATTTCCTGCACGTTCCATAGCCGAAAGCAGAGTATCTTCCGTGTATGGCTTCGGAGGAGAGGTGAAGTGTTCGCCCTTGCTTGCCTGTACCGTGAAAGCCTGTCCCTCAGATACCGCAGGCAGAGATTTCTCATCATTCTTTTTATCACTCTGCTTGATATATGCTTTCCATCCCATTTCAAGGACGGATCTGCCTGTTGCCGAAAACTCTGTATCATTACATATAGCCGTAATTTTCACAGCTTCATACTTATGTGCAGGAGCAGAAGCACACATCAGTTTTGTGGCTATCAAAGTGAGAATATTCTTTTCTCCGACAGGCAGAGCATCGAGGTCAGCCGTTGCAATATTGCTTGTGGGAATAATTGCATGATGCCCCGAAACTTTACTGTTGTTGATAACCTTGCTTATATCGGGAGTATGCGAGATACCAAACCCGAAATAAGTATCACAGAGCTTTGCAACATCGAGCGCCGTCTGAGCCATATCATCGGACAGATATTGACTGTCCGTGCGAGGATAAGTAACGAGCTTACCCTCATAGAGCGACTGAGTGTAGTCAAGTGTCTGCTGTGCCGTGTAGCCGAAAGTCTTGTTTGCTTCTCTTTGTAGCGTAGTAAGATCGTAGAGCTTAGGAGCTTTATCGGTCTTGACTTCACGCTTTACAGAGGAGATAGTGACCTCAGCGCCGTCACAGGCATAAACAAGATTATTTGCAGTTTTTTCATTATCAATTCTTGCAGAAGAAAGAATGAAATTACCGCAGTTAAGGTCAGCCGTGTAATACTTCTGCTTCACAAAGCCACACACTTCGGAATCACGCTGAACGATCATCGCAAGCGTAGGTGTCTGCACTCTGCCGATGTTGAGTTTACAGCCATAACGAACAGAAAATAGTCTTGAACCATTCATGCCAACAAGCCAATCGGCTCTCGCTCTTGCATATCCTGCCGAGAAAAGATTATCGTATGCACTCATAGGCTTCATATTTTTGAGTGCTTGCCTGATAGACGAATCCTCCAAAGAAGAAACCCATAAACGCTTGACAGGCTTACGACACCGAGCCATATTGTAGACATATCGGAAAATACACTCGCCTTCACGATCGGCATCAGTTGCACAGATAATCTCCGTCACGCTGTCGCTGTTCATTAGATTTTTCAGTACATTGTACTGAGCCTTTGAGCTGTCTGTGACCTTGAAAAGCCACTTGTCGGGTATCATAGGGAGCTGAGAAAAGCTCCACTTATGATCCCAGCCGTTGCCATAGTCATTCGGATATTTCAGACCAACAAGGTGTCCGACACACCATGAAATGATGTAGCCGTTGCCCTCTGTATAGCCTTTCTTTGCGGTATTCGCACCGATCACGGAACTGATTGCACGGCTTACACTCGGCTTTTCACCGACTATTAAAATCATAATTTATCACAACCTTTCTTGAAATGCGGTAATTTACGGGCTAATCCGCATTTTGCTATTGATTTTTGTTTTGGGGTGTGGTATAATGGAATTGGTAAATGTAAAGAATAAGAGGTATATACCGATGACTGATTTAAAAGCAGCACTGACTCCCGAAGAACAGCATAAAAAAGACCTGGAACGTTTGGAAAAAATGCGTCCTCTTGATGATGATCTTATGAGGGAACTATTCAGAAACAATATTCCTCTCGCTCAGTTCGTTCTTCGGATTATGACCGGTAAAGACGATCTTGTAATTACATCTGAGGAAACACAGTATGATATGGAACGTTTGTTGGGTGCAAGGTCAATTTGTTTGGACGTTCTCGCAACAGACAGTGAGGGACGAAAGTTCAATCTTGAAATTCAAAGAGCTGATATGGGCGCAACACCTCAGAGAGCAAGATACCATTCCAGTGCAATGGATATTGAGTTTTTATCTGCAAAACAGAATTTTGATGAACTTCCGATTACATATGTTATTTTCGTAACTGAAAATGACGTGCGTAAGGGCAATCGTCCTGTTTACACGTTTGAAAGAGCAGATATACTTACAGGTGAATCCTTTGGTGACGGAGAGTATATTTTGTTCGTCAATGGTGCATATACTAATCAAGAAGATAATTCAGATTTAGCCAAACTGATACATGATTTCAGATGCAATAATGCTGATGATATGTACTTTGATTTAATGGCTGAAAGAACACGTTATTACAAGAAATCCCCGAAAGGAGTGAGCCATATGTGCAAAATTATGGAAGATATGAGAAATGAAGCTGCTAAGGAAGCTGAAACCCAAGAGAAAATCAGAATTGCACTCAGAATGCTTTCTGATGGAACATTGACGAACGAGCAGATTGCAATGTTTACTGCACTTCCTATCGAAAAGATCGAGGAGCTTGCAGCTCAGTTATCTTCTATTACCGCATAACCACACCCACACAAGCACATTCCCCAATATGGGGAGTGTGCTTTTTAGTTCTCTCTGCTATCTTTATCCAACTCCATCAGATCGTAAAAAGCAAGATTTACAGGGTATCTGTAGTTACCCGTTTCATCACCGATGTAGCCTGCCTGCTGAAATTCAGCCAGTATCTCTGCCGCCTTGTCATGATCTACATCAAGGTAATCTCTGATAAACTTATTAGAGATGTACTTTTTTGAAATACTGTAAAGCAGAAGATTTCTTATACTCTTTGCAGAAACAGTTGTAATGCTGTTTAATGGAGCAAAATTATTCTTATGTTTAGAAGAACTTTCCTCTACAGAAGTCATATCTTTCAGATCCTCCATTGTACAAGCAGACTTGCTCCTGTCCGCAGGAGTTATACAGCCATCGTCCGGCTCATCGTAATCATAGAAGTTGAAATCTTCCTCATCATCACCGTACTTGTCACGGAAACGCTCGTTGATCTCGCCGTTGCCCTCACCGATCTTATATGCGAGATACGCTACACCCGACACAACACCGAGTCCCAAAATACCCTTAATAATCTTCTTTGCTTTCATAATAAAAACCTCCGTTAATGTAATTCATTGTTTCTTTTTGCGCTTCTCCTTTTTTGAGGAACGCTATTTCAATCAGATAATGTATCCCTGCCACAAGTGCAAGAATAACTGTTATCACCATGATTTCAGGCAGATGTTTAAACAGTGCTATGCAGTCTATCATCATACTTCTCCTTTACCGCAGATATTTGACCCACCGATTTTTGAACTCATGAGGAATATTCTGTTTTTTGTTTCGATTACCTGTCCAATTCATACCGCCTGCCTTGCCCTCGTTTATGAAACCACTTGCTTTCAGACTTGTACCACTTTCGGAAATCAGCGTATATGTGATAGCTTTTGTATATCCCATTGCTTTAGCGATACGGCAGCAAGCGCCGTAAAGCATTGAACAAGCGTTATATGTTCCGTCAGTACAAACCCTGAGAATTTCACAGGTAAACCCGTTATCAAAATACCGTGAAACAGGTCTGCCACAGATAGCAACACCATGAATAGTTTCTCCGTCAGATACAGCAATACAGAATTTACAGCCGACAGGTGCATTATGATGCCGATGATAGCGGTTTACATAGTCGCAGGCTGTTCTGTATGATCGCTCCCGAATACCTTGCCGTCATACAGTAAGACTTGTCCTGCCAAGCAATACCGCTTTCAAGCACATCTTTCAGCAGGATACCTTTGTCGGCAGGAAAAGAAGTAACAGGGATATTCGTCCAGTAACAGCGTTTGCGGTTCTGAGCCGATACCAAAGCTGAATTTATCATAATCGGCTCTACACCAAATCTCTTTGAGATCTCGTCCTTGATATTTTGATGAATGGAGTAGTTATTTTCATAGAGAAAATACTTGCACTTGCTTTCATTCAAAGCTCTCACATACTCCATAAATAGCCTGAATCCCTCACCGTCAGAGGTGATCTCTCTGTTCTTTTTAGCCACGCTCCAGTATGTACAGGGGGAACCTCCGAGAAGAAGATCATATCCCTTAAACTCTGTAAAATCGCCGTCAAAAACATTCCCGTGATGAACAATATCGGGATAATTATTCTTTGAAACCGTGACAGCGTACTTGTCGATCTCAAAGGCATCATAGCACTCCACAGGCAGTCCGGCACGTTCAAGTGCCAGTCTGCCGCAGGAGATACCGTCAAATAAACTTAAAACTTTCATCAGACAAATTCTCTCTCTTTTCTCATTGTCCGTTTTTTGTTGTCTGTAACTTTGAATCCAATGGGTTCAAAGTTGACTATTCATCGTCAGTTTTCGCACAAAGCTCATCATAAGCTCTTTCAAGCTCTGCAAAGTCATCACAGAGCTTATCGTACTTACGGGAAATCATTATAGCCGAGTCAGCAATATCCGTTGCAGCCTTGATGATCTCATCATTTGCCTTACTGTAATTCTCAGAAGCGCTGATATAGCCGACAAACTGTCCGGCTTCAAAGCCGTGAACAAACCACTTCTTTCTGAATCTTTCAGCAACAGCAGAAGAAACAGTTGCTACTCCTGCAAGTGCGGCTGCACCGATACCGATCTTACAAATCTTATTCATTCTTTTATTCCTCTCTTTCGTTTATTCGTCCTGGTTATCGTCATAGAAATTGAAATCTTCCTCATCCCATTGTTTATTAGGGGCGGTTCGATAATCCCTATGGCAGATCAGGTTTTAAACACAAAGGATATCGACCGCAAAAAAGTCAATCTTATTATTTTCCCCAAGGGCAAAAGCAGTTTCAGACTTTATGCTGACGACGGAATATCATACGGTTTTGAGAAGGGCAGCTGCACCGAAACTATTGTCGAATGTATTGAAGATGTCGGAAACTTCACTAAAATAAATATAAGAAATTCAAATCTGCTGTTCTCTCCGGAGGAATACAGGTTTGAGATCCATGTTAACGCCAAGCCCGACAGGATCTTTTTCGGAAAAAACGAGCTTTTCAGTGTCGGCTACAAAAATATGCTCAACAAGGTCGAAGAAGGCTGGCACTACGATGAGTTCAATTCGGTTTTGCATATTAAAATCAAATCGCTCTCGGAACGCCCCGACGAGCTAACGATCACCCACGGCGAGGCTGTTACAAAACCTGCCGAATACCGGGAGGCGGATACGATATCGGGACAGCTCCCGTTCATTCTTCCTGCCGCATCTATCCCCTGCAAGATACGATGTGTAAACTTCGACCGTGGCGGTGAAGGCGTGGCATATCATACGGTGGGCAGCAGAAGCTGTGAATTATACAGGAACGATACGGTTGAGATCGAGCTTTCGGATGACATAGGCGCAGGATATAATGTTAAAGATCTGGCTGACTCCGAATGGCTTGAATACACTGTCAATGTCCGCGAAGAAAGATATTACCGGCTTGATATTAGGGTGCAGGGGCACGGAAGTGTCTGCGTTGATTTTGACCAAAAAACTTTCTCAGATATTATTTCAATCGACGAGAAAGGGTGGAATACCGTAGAACTTGGAACGGTAAGGCTTTCCGCAGGCGAACAGGTAATGAAAATTTCCGTCCGCAGCGGAAGTCTGCGGCTGAATTGGCTTGAAATCTCCAAAGCTGAATAGGTCATAGAAATACCTTTGAGATATTATTCCGAAATTTCGGATTCAATGCAACATTGTGATCAATATAAGCTGCACGCGGTCAGGCTCTTTCTTACTTTTGTCCGTAAAAATCCGCAGGGTAAGTTATTTTTCCAAAACTATTGAATTACAATCCGAAATCTGCTATAATTATTTTATATTTTATTTTACATAATTATGATCGAGTGAATAACATGACGTTTTGCAGCCCGGATCCGATTCTCGGAGGAATGATTTATGAATATCAAACGGATTAAAAAAACGCTTGCCTGCTTTGTGTCGGCGCTTATTATAGCTTTAACGTGTGCTGATCTCCGCTATACTGCAGCCTCCGCCGATGAGGGACTGCGTATCGTTCGCATCCCCTACGGATACAACGACTTTCTGACAGTAGACAGTGACAATAATGTCTCCGGGTTTTACGCGGACTATTTCGACAAGCTCGCGAAAATAAACGGCTGGAAATACGAATATGTCGAAACATCATGGTCTGAGGCTGTTGATATGCTCGGCAGCGGCGAGATTGATCTGCTGTATCCAACCAACTACAGCAGTGAACGCGACGAGTTCATGGACTTCTCCTCCATCCCGACAGGTTATATTTCCGTCGGCATTTTTGCGCTTGAAAACAGCGACTACAGATATAATGACTATGCTTCATTCGACGGAGCCAGAATTGCCTATGTAGAAGAATCATCAAACTCCGAAGCCCTTGAAAACTTTTCAAAGATCCACGGCTTCACCTTTGAAACTGTCAACTGCTCAACAAATGTCGATATCATAGACTCGGTAAAGAGCGGAAAGGCTGACCTTGCGATATTCAACGCCGCCAGCATATTCCCCGGAGGACTGCTTGTTTCGGTCATGGACGCTCAGCCTGTATACCTTGCTGTCCGCGAGGGAAACGCAGAGCTTCTTGCTGAAATCAACAGCGGTATGCAGGAGATCATCAGAAACGACCCCGAGCTTGCCGCTTCGACCTTCCGCAAAACAGCCATCGGAGACAGCGACGGCGCTTTTGCGTTGACCGCAGAGGAACGCAGGATAATCGACTCTGGCGAGGAGATCTCCGTCGGCTTTTATGAAGAAAGTGAGCCGCTTGCCTATGTCAATGAGGACGGAAGCTACGACGGTATATATATAGAACTGCTTTCACGCATTAAAGAAAAATCCGGGCTTAATATTGTTCCCTATTCTATCAGCCGCGACAAGAACTGGAAAGATCTTATCAAAAGCGGTGAGATAGATTTCTATATAGCTGCATCGGATATAGCAATTTCTCAAGATGACGATATCTGTGTCACCAACAGCTTCATGGAGTATGCCAACCTGCTTGTAACAAGAAACGACTGCGAATTCAATCAGATCGATGTTCCCGTCATTGCAATGACCTATGGCCGCTCCAACTGGACAAGCCATCTTGAGAAAATGCTTCATAAGCAAATCAAGGTGAAGTATTACAAGTCCGCAAAGGAATGTATGCTGGCAGTTGTAAACAGAGAAGCAGACGCTTCGCTGATAGACAACATGGAGTTCAACTATCAGATAAAAAACAACCGCATGACAGCTCTTATCACATGGCCTCAGTACCGATTTGCTACAAAAGTCTGTATGGCTGCCTCCTCCGACATCGACAGCGTTAAGCTCTCGACTGTAAATAAAGCTCTTAAATTAATAAATTCCGACGAAATGAACACCATTGCCGACGGATATCTTAACATAGCCTATCACTCCTTTACATTATCAGACCATATCTACAATTCCCGATTTTTGATAATCATTCTCGGACTGGGCGTTTTTATGGTTGTCATCGTTTTTATGGTTGTCATCGTTTTTGTAATACTGAAGGTATTTCACAAAAATCAGGAAAGGCTTCGCGAAACTGCGAGACAGCGGGAACATGATCAGCTGCGTATTCTTGCAGCCCTCAGCGGAGATTATTCAGCGATCTATTACACGGACCTTGACAATGACAGCAGCGAGCTCATCCGTATCATGCCGGAAAGTGCGACCAGAGTCGTTAATGACACTGCTCATTCAATCATTTTAAGCAATTATATTGAAAACCGTGTTGCTGAGGATTACAGATCAATACTCAGGCCGCTGTGCGATCCTAAGGAGATTATAAAGAGATTTGAAAGAGAAAAGGTTTTCTTTGTTCGTTATCAGATAATACCTGATGACAGCGGAAGAAATTGCTTTGAAATGCATTTTGTTGATGCCAGCGAAAACGAACAGTCTCACAGAATGGTCTTTGGTGTACGCTGTATTGATGAGATCATCAACGCTGAGCAGAAACAGCGTCAGGCATTACAAGATGCCCTCGATAACGCAAACCTTGCAAATGCAGCCAAATCAGAATTTCTGTCAAGAATGTCACATGATATCCGGACCCCGATAAATGCGGTTATCGGTATGACTCAGATAGCAGCGGCTCACTCAGATGAACCGGAGCGTGTTCTCGACGCACTGAATAAAATATCGTCTTCAAGCCGATATCTCCTGAGCCTGATAAACGATATTCTCGACATGAGCAAGATCGAAGCCGGCAAGATGAGTCTTACTGAAGAAAACATTGATCTCCCCGAGCTTCTTTCAGATCTTGTCGATATAATCCGACCGCAGATAAAACAGCATAACCATAAGCTTGAGATCAATACTCAGAATATCCGGCATAAGGCTGTGATCGGCGACAGTCTGAGGATCCAGCAGGTGTTTGTCAACTTTATGAGCAATGCGATAAAATACACACCCGATGGCGGCGAGATCTCATTTACCGTTAACGAAAAAAGTGTAAAAACGCAGTCGGCAGGCTGTTATGAGTTTATCTTTAAAGATAACGGCGTCGGTATGAGCGCCGAATTCTGTAACCATATATTTGAGCCGTTCAGACGAGCCGAAGACCTGAGAACAAGCAAGATTCAAGGTACCGGTCTCGGGCTACCGATCACCAAGAGTATTGTTCAGATGATGAACGGCAGCATCGAAATAGAAAGCGAACCGGGAAAGGGCTCAACCTTTACGGTGACTATTTTCCTCAAGTTTCAGCCAACCGACAGCGAAAACCCCGCCGAAGCCGCCAAGTCTCAAACTCCCGAGGCTGCGGATTATCCCGGCCGCAGAATACTTCTGGCGGAAGACAACCTGATAAACTGTGAGATCGCGAAAGAGCTTTTAGAGATGAGAAAGCTGACTGTTGATGTTGCGGAAAACGGCAAGATTGCAGTCGAGAGCTTTGCAAATTCAGAAAACGGCTATTACGATATGATATTAATGGACGTTCAGATGCCCGAAATGAACGGATATGAAGCTACCCGCGAGATTAGAAAACTTGACCGAAGCGACGCTGCAAGCGTTCCGATAATTGCGGTGACAGCCAATGCTTTTGTCGAAGATATCAAAGCATCAATAGCTGCCGGAATGAACGAGCATCTTTCAAAGCCCATCGAGCAGGCAGAACTTATACGAATTTTGAATAAATATCTTGGATAGAAAGGAACGATCGTCATGGCCAAATGGCTTGATAACGCAGTTTTCTATGAGATTTATCCCCAGTCCTTCAAGGACACCGACGCAGACGGAATAGGCAATATCAACGGAATTACAGAAAAGCTCGACTATATCAGGGAGCTTGGCTGTAATGCGATCTGGATCAATCCCTGCTTCAAATCTCCTTTCGGCGATGCCGGCTATGATGTTGAGGACTATCTGACAGTAGCACCGCGCTACGGCACAAACAAGGATCTGACGAACCTTTTCGCCGAGGCTCACAAAAGAAATATGCATGTAATACTCGACCTTGTTCCCGGCCACACCTCGGTAAAGCACGAGTGGTTCAAGCAGTCAATGAAGCCTGGAAAGAACGAATATACCGATCGCTACGTTTGGACAGACTGTATTTGGGTAGAGCCTGAAGGAATGAGCTGTATCAGGGGCATCTCCGACAGGGACGGCTGCTGCGCTGTAAACTTCTTCTCACACCAGCCCGCCCTGAACTATGGATTTTATAAGCCCGACAAGCCTTGGCAGCAGCCAATGGACAGCGAGGGCGCGATAGCGACCCGTGAAGCAATGAAGGATGTTATGCGCTTCTGGCTCTCCCGCGGATGTGACGGCTTCCGAATTGACATGGCGGGATCTCTGGTGAAAAACGATCCCGAAGGTCTGGGCACTATTTCTCTTTGGCAGAATATCAGAGAGTTTCTGGACAAAGAGTTCCCCGACGCTGCTATAATCTCCGAATGGGGAGAGCCGGATAAGTCGCTGCGAGGCGGATTTCATATGGACTTTCTGCTTCATTTCGGCCCCTCGCACTATAACGACCTGTTCCGCTGCGACAAACCGTTTTTCTCCTCAAGCGAAGGCGGAAGCGCTGCGGAATTTGTCGCCAGATATAAGGAAAGCCGCGAAAGATCGGGCGGCAAAGGGCTTATCTGTATTCCGTCAGGCAACCACGATATGGACAGGCTTTCAAGACGCCTGAGTCCCGAGGAAATGAAAATCGCCTTCGGCTTTCTTCTTTCAATGCCCGGCGCGCCGTTTATCTACTACGGCGATGAGATAGGTATGAGATATGTCGAAAACCTCACATCCGTTGAAGGAGGATATAACCGAACAGGCTCACGCTCACCAATGCAGTGGGATAATTCTCAGAATGCGGGCTTCAGCAATGCGCCCTGCGACAGGCTTTATATCCCGCTTGACCCCACAGCTGACAGACCAAACGTCCAAAACCAGATGTCAGATGATAACTCTCTGATAAACGAGGTCAAAAAGCTCATTGCGGTCAGAATGAATACTCCCCAACTGCAAAGCAACGGTGATATTGAGTTTATTGATCTGAACAATGACACCCTTTGCTATATCAGAAGCGGAGAGATCTTGGTGCTTATAAACCCAAAATCCAAAGAGCAGATTATTGACCCCGACCACTCCGACGGCGGCAAGACAATATCAGAGAAAATGAAAGTCCCTGAAAGGAACTCAAACGGCGAGCTCGAAGACTGCATATATTCATACGGCTGCAAAGCAGAGATCCGCAGCGAGGTTCTTGTCATTCCGCCGCGTTCCTGCGGATTTTACCGTATATGATAACAAACTGCTGACTTAACCCTAATTACCGCGTCATAAACAAAAGATTTCCGGAGGCACTCATTAAAAAGACTTCGCAGGAGGCTTCAGGGTTGAAATAAGTGGATTGATGTGTTATAATCAAACATATTGATCTCAAAGTGGAGGCGGCTTATGATAAATCGCATTATTACTGATATTTCGGATTATATATTTGTATCTGATAAACCGCAAAAAGTTGATGCAATTTTCTTACCGGGCGGCTCTCACCCCGAACAACCAGAATATGCCGCAGAGTTGTATCACAAGGGTTTTGCAAAATGGCTTATTCCTTCAGGCGGTATAAGTATTAAGGCAGATAAATGGTACGGTGTTCGTTCCAAAGCAGCAATATACAACGGAGATTACAGTTCTGATTGCGAATTTTTTACAGATGCTTTGATAAAAAACGGCATCCCGATAACTGCGATCATAGAAGAGAACCAAGCGCGGCATACCCGTGACAACGCATTTTTATCACGAGAAGCTGTTGATAAAAGTGGTGTTGAGATAACAACAGCTATTATTGTTTGTAAAGCCTTCCATGCACGTCGCTGCTTGATGTTATATCAGATGGCATTCCCTAATGTAGATATCAAGGTTTGCCCTGTACATTGCTATAATATTACAAAAGAAAACTGGTATAAAACCGAAAAAGGAGTTGACCGGGTGCTTGGAGAACTTACACGTTGCGGTAATCAGTTTGTCGGAGATATAAAGAATTATCTTACTTTGATTTAATACTTTTGCTTTTACCTATGCGGTCCTTGGATAAACCCCAAGGACTGTTTTTTATCTGCGGAAAAATATCATGCACAAAAGTGCCGCTATCATTAAAAAATATCAGAAAGGCTATTGACATATGTATATGTCGATGTTATAATTGTGTATATCAGATATATACATTATACATTTTCAGATCTAAGCAACAGGGAGAACAAAATGAACATAATTATAAGCAATTCTTCGGGCGAACCGATTTATGAGCAGATATATTCACAGATCAAATCCCAGATAATGACCGGCGAGCTGAAGGAGGGGGACGCCCTTCCGTCAATGCGCGCTCTTGCTATGGCTCTGCGGATAAGCGTTATAACAACAAAGCGTGCCTATGAGGAGCTTGAACGTGACGGATTTATCGAATCCTTCACAGGCAAGGGCAGCTTTGTTAAGGCGCAGAACGCCGAAATGCTCAGGGAGGAACAGCTGCGCCAAACCGAGGAGCTTCTTTTGCAGGCGTGTGAAAAAGCGAGATCGTGCGGCATAACTCTCGAAGAAATGACAGAGATTCTTGAGATAATTTACGGAGGGAATGACAATGGTTGATTTTGAAAATGCAATCGAAATACGCGGTCTTACTAAAAAATTTGACGGCTTCAGTATGGAAGATTTGAGCTTCTCAGTTCCAAAGGGCAGTATTATGGGCTTCATCGGACAAAATGGCGCAGGTAAAACGACGACCATCAAATCAATACTCAATATTATAAAAAAAGACAGCGGAAGCATAAATCTGCTGGGTCTTGACAGTGTTGAAAACGAAACGGAGATCAAGCAGCGGATATCGGTCGTTCTCGACGAGCTGCCGTTTCATGACGATTTCAATGCTATGAATATTCGGTATATTCTGAAAAACATATATCCGCAATGGGACGACACAGCCTATGAACGCTATCTTGACCGCTTCAATCTGCCGAGGAAAAAGAAGGTCGGTCAATTCTCAAAGGGCATGAAAATGAAGCTTCAGATCGCGTGCGCCCTTTCTCATAACGCCGAGCTTCTCATTATGGACGAAGCAACAACAGGTCTTGATCCGGTTGTCCGCAACGAGATCTTAGACATCTTTCTTGAGTACATACAGGACGAAAACCGCAGTATTCTTATGTCATCTCACATAACCTCAGATCTTGAGCGGATCGCAGACTGCGTTACTTTTATTGACAATGGAAGGCTTCTGCTGACAGGCTATAAGGATGAGATCTTGGAAAGCCACGGCGTTATCAAATGCTCAAACGCCGACCTTGAAACTATTGACAGCTCGGATATAGTCAGCATCCGCCAAAGCGAATTCGGAACGGAGGCAATGATCTTTGACAAACCCTCCTGCAAGCTGAAATATCCAAAGCTCGTTATAGATAACACTACTCTCGAAGAGATCATGCTGTTCTATGTTAACCGCAGCAAGGAGGAAAGAGCGAAATGAAGGGTCTGATCTTCAAGGAACTTTATATCTCCCGAAAGGATAAGATCATGGGCATTCTGGTGTGGCTGGAGTTTCTGTTCGTCAGCTGCATCCTGCTTACAAGTGCGCGCTTCGGCAATCTGCAAAAACTATCTCCGGATAATGCCGAAGTGATCCAAAGCAAAGCGCCGATCCTCATTTATGCTCTCGGAGCAGTACTAATGATCTCACTGAGTACACTCGGAAAAACAATAGCCTCAGACTATAACTGCCGTTTCGGAAACTACATTCACTCCCTGCCTGTTTCGGCGGAGAAAATAACCGCAAGCAGATTTATCGTCATATTTTTTGCTGTTGCCGCCGGATTTCTTCTGTCACTGTTAAGCGGCGCGATTGTATGCGCAGCGGCGGATATGGGATTTAAGCTCAGATTTATAAAATATCTGGCTGTTTGTGCGGGGATCGTTTTTGTAATAAGCTGTGCTTTTGTTCCGATGTATGAGAAGTACAAGACCACCAACGCCGTTACCGCAAGAATCACCGCGTTTTTATGCGTCATCTACGTCGTATTTGCTGCTGTTATCTTTAATGAGGCTTTTGATTATTCCGCTGCACACCCTGACGCCGAAGATTCTTTATCTCCGATACTGAGTGAGTTTGGGTCATCCATAAAGCGATATATCGACAGGTTTGACTTTTTGCTGCCCATCATCATGGTTCTGCTGCTCGGCTTGAGCTACTGCCTAAGCGTCAGAATTCTGAAAAGGAGGGAGAACTGATGCGCGGACTTCTTTATAAAGAGTTTTGTCTTGGGAGAAAAAATCTGCTGGCCGTATTCGGTACAGAGTTGATATTTTCCATAACAATAGCTTTTCCGACCATTATGGACAAAGGCAAGGATATGAGCGCTGTTTTTAATATTCTGGGTTTTGCGGGCGTTGTTTTAATGTTTCTTATCATGATGATGTTCGTGCCGTCGATTTTTGATAATGACGAGCATAAAAAATGGGCATATTTTATCTGCTCCTCACCGGAGGGGTGCAGGGGTCAGGTCGCCTCAAAATATCTGTTTGCCGTCATACTTTATATGATAGCTTTCGTCTGGGTCTATATCATAAGCTCTGTTCAGACAGTTTTGACTGATGCGCCGAACTTCTCACTGATCGGGCTTTATATGATATGGATACTGATTATAATGCACTCCATTGAATTTCCGTTTATAACCCGCTTCGGCACCAAGCTTGGAAACAGCGTGAGAACTGTCATGTTCATGATGCTGGTCAATATCCTTTTAATTATCTTCGGCTTTGCGGATATCGAGGCAGTTCGTTCGCCAGAGGCATTCTTCAATTTCGTTGAAAAGCTTCTCGGAAAATCCGGGATGAGCAATCTGACCTCAATTTTTCTCGCTGTTCTTCCGTTTGCGGCAATTATCTGCTATCTAATCTCTTACCGCATTTCCTGCGCGCTTTACATAAAGGGGGCCGAAAGCTATGATAAATAAATCAGACAAAGCAACTGCTAAAAAGCTGTGCATATTCATTGCGCTTTCTCTGACGCTCAGCCTTCTGCCGGCACTCATCATCTATTTTACCGCAGGCTTTGAAAGCAAGGCAATGACTGTTTATTCTGTGCTGATGCCGTTTACCCCTGCGGCGTCTGCCATGCTCACACGCCTGATTTCCAAGGAGGGCATGGAGGATTCAATGCTCGTTCCCAAATTTTCCGGCAAGGGAAAATACTATATCCTCGCAGTGCTGCTGCCGGTTGTCTGTCTGATCCTTCAAATCGTCATTTTCTCGGCTGCATATATTGACAGATTTGATCTTTCGCTGAGGATCAGATTTCTCGGGGTCACAAAACTCGGCTGGTTTTCAACGCTTTTTTATCAGATAGGTATTGGCTTGACCGCGTGCGTTTTAATGCTCGGCGAGGAGCTAGGCTGGCAGGATTACCTCTATCCGAAAATGCAAAGGGTATTCGGTAAGCCGATAACGCTTATCGCCGGCGGGATAGTCGTAGGTATATGGAACATACCGCTTGTTGTCAGCGGCCAGTATTTCGGCAACGTCAAGGATAAAGCGGCAGCAATCGTTCTTGCTGCCTTGATATGCATATTGACCGAGGCAATATGTCAACAGCTGACCGAAAGCTCCGAATCGGTTATAACAGCGGCAATATTTCGCTCGGTAATTCACTTCTCATCTCCTGCATTCCTATCGCTTATCACTCTGGAGCAAAGGAAAATAACCGATCTTTTCAAATTCCATGCACCGCAGCTGGCGGCTTTGGCTTCCGTTGTTGTCTTCTGCATAGTATTTGTCGGAAGAAAAAACAAGCTTGCAAAGCAGGCATAAAACAAAAATGCGCAGACCTTAAGACAGGTACTCATAAAGAAGTTTTAGCCATAGCACTTATGATTTTCAGTCAAAAGTATTATGGCGTTTCTATTGACTTAATAGTTATTTGGTAGTATAATCCTAGTAAGAAAAATCAGAATTTTGAAGGAGAACTATTATGATTGATAAATCAAGAGAATACTGGCATGGAGATTCCGCCGATGACATTGATGAATTTTTAAGAGAATATTCTGAAATCGAAGCAATAGATGTAAAACCTATAATTTGTCATTCTTGCGGAAATGAGCACCTTAATTTAAGAATTGATTATGACGAAGAAGCTATTCAAGTTAAATGTCCTAAATGTGGATATCAAAAAATAATATTGGATTGCGAGGAAGTATGGGAAGATGCAAATCCTCGATTAAGAAAGTGTCCGGAATGTAAATCCAAAGATTTCGATGTAAAAGTAGGATTTGTACGACGAGAAAATGGAAGTGTAAAGTGGGTTTATATCGGAAGTCGTTGTACTAACTGCGGATTATTAGGTTCACATCTTGACTGGAAAATCAATTACGAACCAACCAATGAAATGGAGAGCAACATATAAATTCTGATTTATGTGAGCAATCGAATATTAACAATAAGCCCCGAAGCAATTATCAATAATTACTTTGGGGCTTAAACTTCTTTATGAGTATCGAACTAATCACAAGTCCGCGTTTTTTGTACTTTTTATGACGATCACAGCGTCTTTCCGACTCCCTCGCCGGAGTTGAAGCCGAATATTGCCACACAAATCAGGTCGGCAATAAACAGTGCCGCCAGAGTTGCACATATAGTGATGCTCTTTTTTCTTCCAATCTTGTCGAGAAGAACGCTTATTCTCGGCGCAGCTATATACACTCCGAACAACCCGCCCAAGCCGAAAGCCACCAATCCGACAAGATATATCCTTCCGTTGAGATTCATAAAATCCGAGTGATAGTCCCAGTAGCTGGCGTTGCTGAAATAGTCCAGGATCCAGCTTGCGGCATACTCAACAACACCGCACAACAGCATTCCCAGAACAAAAAGCTTTCCCTTGTTCGCCTTGAAATGACCTAACAGGAAAATAATAATGACTCCGCCTACTCCGTAGATCGGCAGCCACGGGCCGTAAAGCGTTCCGCGGTTAACCAGAACATGATCGCGAACAAGATACAGCAGCACTTCCCATGCCCAACCGACAAACGCAAAAGCGAAGAAAAAAGCTATATAGTCAATAAGATTATATTCTCCGCGCAGCCTTCTGACATTGGCGGTAACACTGCCCCTAAGCTCATCAACAGTCAGAACGGTGTCATCCAGCGAAAAGCTTTCAACCGACTCCTGTGATACAACAAACGACTCTGAGTTAAAGCCTTCTTCAACAAAATTAGCCTTGTTTTCAGACCGCTCTCTCAGATAAAAATAAGTTTCAGTCTTAAGCTGTGCCTCAAGCGGCAGAGCAACAGCAAGACCTGCGATCGGCACGGCCTTGAGGATCCATATGTAAATAAACGAAAGGTCGGTCAAAAACATCTTCATCTTGTAACCGGCAGTCATCTGTTTTGAAACCGTCTTGGCCTCACGCCAGCTTATCTGAGGGTTCTCTGCCAGAAGATAAGGAACCATTCTGTACTGATACGATTTATACACCCAACCTACAAATGTCAGCGCCCACATCGCAAGGGTAAGATTGTAGATTATCATGACCTTAATCTCATTTTTAAGATACTTCTTGTGAAACGGCGCAAAGCTTCGGCGAATAAGTGTTTTCTTCTGAAATCTGGCTTCCATGCAGTATCTGCACTTTCCTATTACCAGAACGTTTTGAATAAACAGCTTTGCCGCACCAAGGATAAAGCCTGTAATCAGCAACATCGCGATAACCTCGCCGCTGTTTCGTTTGAAGTACGCAAAGTTGGCTGCCAGAAGGTTTACAAGCCATGAATAGTCGCTCGAAAAGGCGTTGACCACCGCAGAAAACACCTCTCCGCCCACTTTACCCATTTTGTCTGTGACATGGTCAGCTATATATGTATCTATTATCTCCATATTGTCTTGAGAAACGGAAGTTTCAATACCTATATTGTCTATCTGAAAGCTGGTCTGACCGCCGCCGTCCGCGCCAAGAAATGAGAACAAAAAGCATACGGCAAAGAGCGCCGCCCATGCCATGAAGCCTTTCCTGAATGCGGTTTTCCAAGCGTTTGATCGTAAGGTCTTGTAGCTCCACATACTGATATGCCCTCCTTTCACTGTCTCCGACTGATGTTATTCCACAGCCCTGATCTCTAGAATCCTTACGGAACTTATATCCGTTCAAATATGAAGTGTCTTTTATTCCGTAAACAGTTGAGGAACGCCTGACCACGAGAGCTGAGGCATTTCGGAAAGGCGATTTAAATAAATGTATATTTCCTGATCGTCCCCCCAAATGCCTGATTTCGGCTTATGCGTCAAAACAGTAACATGGTAAAACCCGTTGGGAACCGCTATTGTCTGTTCCGAAGGACAGTCGTCATACCACTCCGACAGCCAAAACAGGTCTATAAAGCATATTCTCTCATCTCTGACCTCTATCCCCAGCCTTATTGCTACAGGATTGCTTTCAGATACGGAAGCATCGGGATATCCGTTTCTCAGCTTCAGAATAAACCTTCCTCCTGAGCCTGTGCAAAATCCGACCATATCGCCCTTTTTTAAATGCGCCGCTACCTTTGCGGGATCGCTGTATTCATTTATCAGATAGTCATATCCTTCTTCAATACCCTTTACAGTTTCGGAAGAATACATCACTATCCCCATTCCGTCGATTTCAAGATCTATATTTTGTTCGTTAATACCCAGCTTAACTCACCCATTCTCCACAGAATTATTGCAACAAACGCTATTGTGCAATTCAAGTACCATCCTTCTGTACATTATAGCATTTTAGTCTTGTTCCGTCAAGAATATTTATCAACGTGCCACTTATCCGGCAATATATTTCCCTTCAAATCAAAAAAGCGTAGGTCTGAGCCTACGCTTTAATACATATTCTAAGCCTTATGACTGCTTTCTCTTGCGGATCTCCTCTATATCGATACCGAACTCTCTGAATACTGTAGACGCATAGCTATGTTCCTCAGGCAGACCCTTTTCGATCCTGTATATGCGTTCCTCAGTCTGTTTATTGACCTTCGCAACGATGCTCACCGTTTTTGATCGGCAATCCTGCTCGGAGTTAAACCTGTCGCACATATACGCAAGCTCAGTCAGATGGGTCGCAAAAAGCCCTCTTACACCGATAATTATAAATATCCTCACAAGCTCCGCCGCAATGTCAACACATTCTCTGGGAGTTGTGCTTTGAACAGACTCGTTCATCAAAAGCAGACTGTTTTCTGACACGGTGTCGCTTATTGTCTTGAACTGCTTGATCTCAGTGGTGAAGCGGCTGGTGTTGATCCCCGTTTCTTCTTCCTTCGGAAAATGTGTATAGATAAAATCAACAGGCGAGATCTCGCAGCTCTCACAGGGAACGTAAAAACCGGCCTGAGCCAAAACCTGAGTTATTCCCACGGCTCGGATAAAGGTCGTCTTTCCTCCGTTGTTAGCGCCGGTCAGAATATAAAACCTTCCGTCTTTGTCAAAGGATATGTCATTCCGGATAAGCAGAGAGTCGCCCTTTTTATCCTTCCGCGAGGAGATCGCAGCCTTAAACAAACACAGATCATATACATTTTTCATCTCTGACCTGCGCTCGTCCATCGGTAGCAAGGTCGGTCTGCACATAGGAACGCCTTTAAACTCGGCAGTTTTTATCAGCTTGATAACTCCTTCGTAAAGATCCAGCTGATCCTGCAAGCCCGGAATATCCTCGAAGCCGATCCGCTGATATGCCTTGAGTACCTCAGTCAGCTTTTTGATATAGCCATCGGTTATTTTGGAAAGACCTTTGAAAAGCTTAGCGTCAACCTCGTTGATAACTCTGTCCTTGTCGTACGGATTGTCGTTTGTGTATCTTCTGAAAAGACCTCCCTCTACCTGATTCGGATTTTTCTTTGCGTTAAAGTATAATATCTTATCAAAAACGCTCGGCTTTTCAATGTATTCGGCGTTAGAATATCCTACTATCCCCGCACTTATCGGGGTCATCATTTCATCGAAATTTATTGCGACCGTAACGCTCTTGATTCGGGTTTTCAGACTTTCATTAAGCTCGGCAACAAGAGCGCAGAGCTTTTGATAATCCTCGCTCATGTAAATTTCTTCAAAGAAGCCAAACAGACGCTTCATTGCCGCAGATCTCAGACTCTCACCCGTTTTCTCATAAAACGTGTGCATTTCGTCAACACAGGAGATATAGCATCCAAAAGCATCAAGCTGCGCTCTGAACTCATCAAACGACGTAGGATTTGAAAACTTCCGCATACCGGCACGGTCGTTATCAAGCATCAGCGTAATTATCCTGTAAACAGTCGGCATAAGCTTGGGCAACGTAAGAAAGTCATCAATTGCATCAAGCCGGTAGTTAATAATGTCGGGGTCAGTGTTAAGCTCGCTCAGAAGCTTCACAGTGCTGTACTGATTAGTCGGGCTGAGTATTGACGCGACCTTTTGTATCTCAAGATTGTCCTGATAGCTTTGCGGCAGCTTCTCCAGCTTCAGCCTTCTCGCCTTTGCCTGCTCGCGCTTTTCATCGGACGGGTATAGCAGATCCAGAACCGAATTCTGATATTCTTTCGTTTTCATTGAAGTGCGTCATTCCTTTCTGAACCGATCATTGCCGGGACACAGGGCTTTCACAGCCAAAACATCTCTGTATTTCTTTATCGTTTCAATACTAGGATAGCATATTATCCCCGGCTCGTCAAGATACAAAGTTTTTGCAAATAAGAGCAATTATTCGGCGAAAAGGATTGACTGCACACGAAAAATGTGATATAATTTATAAGATAATTTCTTCGCTTTAGTGCTTTACAGCGCCCGAGCGACTAGGAGTGGTTTTAAAATATGGACGCTTTTTTGGAAATAGTCAAAAAAGTAAATGACGCGGTCAATAATGTTGTTTGGGGCTGGCCGGCTCTGATCCTGCTTGCCTTTGTCGGAGTATTGATGACAGTATTGACCAAGTGCTTTCAGCTGTCACATTTCGGAAAATGGATAAGCAGCACCATAGGCGCGATATTCAAAGACAAGAAGGTCACAAGGCACACCAAGGACAAGTCGATCTCACAGTTTCAAAGCCTCTGCACTGCCCTTGCGGCAACCGTCGGAACTGGCAATATTGCGGGAGTTGCATCAGCTATAGTTACCGGCGGCCCGGGCGCGGTTTTCTGGATGTGGGTGGTTGCATTTTTCGGAATGATGACAAACTTCTCGGAAAATGTTCTCGGTATCCTCTATCGTGTTAAAAACAAAAAGGGCGAGTGGAGCGGCGGCGCGATGTATTACTTAAAGTACGGCCTCGGCTCGAAAAAGGGATGTAAGCAGGTCGGCTCCGTCCTCGCAGTGCTGTTTTGCATTTTCTGTCTTCTTGCCTCCTTCGGTATCGGTAATATGACTCAGATAAACACTATCGCGACCAACATGAAGGACACCTTCAGCATCCCTGCGCTTGCAACCGGTCTGATACTCATGGCTATTGCCGCACTGGTCATCATCGGCGGACTCAAGCGTATCGCCTCGGTAACCGAAAAGGTAGTTCCCGTTATGGTCATTCTCTATCTGGTCGGAACGATCGTTATCTGCGTTCTGCATATAGATAAATTCGGCATGGTATTCAAGGCGATATTCAAGGGAGCATTCGGACTCAAGGCTGCTGCCGGAGGAATTGTCGGCTCGGGAGTTAAAATGGCAGTCCAGATGGGCATGAAGCGCGGAGTTTTCTCAAATGAAGCAGGTCTCGGCTCGTCGGTTATGGTCCACTCAAGCTCTAATGTTAAAGAGCCCGTTCATCAGGGTATGTGGGGAATCTTTGAGGTTTTTGCGGACACGATCGTTGTTTGTTCGCTCACAGCATTCACAGTTCTCTCCTCCGGTCTTATTGATCTTGAAACAGGCGCTCTCACCGAAAACATATCAAATACAGGCTCGCTTGTAAGCGTTGCGTTCGGCGAAACCTTTGGTAAAGTGGGTACTGTATTCGTTGCCATCGCACTTTTGCTGTTTGCATTCTCAACGGTCCTCGGCTGGAGTCATTACGGTTCAACCGCTTTCGAGTATCTTTTCGGAACAAAGGCAACTATCGTATATAAAGTCGTCTTTGTTGTCGCGATAGTCGGCGGCGCAACAATGGGCGAAAACCTCGCTTGGGATCTGTCTGATACATTCAACGGACTGATGATGCTGCCCAACCTGATAGGTGTGCTGGTTCTGTCACCGATCGTCTATAGATGTACAAAAAACTACGTTGACAGACATATGCGTCATTTGGATGTTGAGCCAATGCTCTCTGCTCACCCGGAAATACAAAAGACGCAGCTTGAAGCACTGAATTCGGAGGATGAGGAGGTCCGCGAGGTAGTTGACGCATAATTTTTTTGAAAAAGCCTTGCATTTGTCAAAAAAATATGTTATACTGTATTCACTTCACCGGATGCTCTTAAAGATCGTATGCTAGGGATCTATGAGCTATTCGGTGAGCAATAATAACGGGGGCCGGATGTTTTTCGGCTGAGATAGAGCGAATCGACGCTCTGACCGCACCTGATATGGGTAATGCCAACGTAGGGACAATATGTAGCATTTTTGCGCGTACCTTACATTTTGGTGCGCGCATTTTGTTGTGAAAGGAATGATTTTAAGTAATGAAAAACAAAAAACTTCTTCAGCTTGTTGAAGGAGCAGTTATGATCGCCCTTGCGACGGTCCTCAGCTTTATACGCATCTACAAGCTTCCTTGGGGAGGCTCTATAACTCTTCTGTCAATGCTGCCGATCGCAATTTTCAGCATACGACATGGCGTTGCAAAGGGCTTAGGCGTAGCATTTTGCTTCTCCCTGATCCAGTTTATCCAAGGTATAACCGACGGACTTTTCGGATGGGGTCTGACAACTATGAGTCTGATAGGCTGTATTCTCTTTGACTACATACTCGCATTCACCGTTATCGGATTTGCCGGTATTTTTCGTAAGAAGGGCGTGGCAGGCGCTGTTACCGGAACGGCGATCGCATTGCTGTTAAGATTTGTAAGCCATTTTGCTACCGGCGTTATTATTTGGAAGTCGTTCGGTGAACTGTGGGACGGATTTTCTACCGATAACATCTATCTCTACAGCCTTCTCTATAACGGATCTTATATGCTTCCCGAGATCATCTTCACCTGTATAGGTGCAGCTGTGCTTTACTCTATCCCGCAAACCAAAAAGCTTCTCGCCCCGCAGGATTAGTCCCGAATCCTATGGCATTAAACATTATCTCACAACATCTGAAAGGCTCTCCACACGGGGAGCTTTTCTTTATTGCCGTTTAACAATCAATAAAACAGCCTGTGCAAGCTGCCGCTGCGGAAAACCAAAACACTGTTCCCAATCTTGCCTTTTTGCCGAAAGTGTGTTATACTTATAGGAATAAAGCTTCGGGAGGGAAACACATGACAAAAACACGCCTGATTATCCAAACCTTTGCCCCGCTTACCTTGGCGGGAATAATAAACGCTTTCGGTGTAACCTTTTTCCTTTACCCCGTTAACCTTTACGACTCGGGTATTTCCGGGACATCAATGCTGCTCGCACAGATAACTCCGCCAAATCTGTCTGTGTTTCTGATATTGCTCAACCTGCCTTTATTTCTCTATGGCTACAGAAAAATGGGATTACCGTTTACCGTGCGATCACTCTATGCAGTCGCTGTATATTCCTGCGCCGCATGGCTTATAACAGATATCCTGCCAATAGATGTAAGTATAGCGTCACCCTTGGCTGAGCAGGATCTGCTGCTCTGTGCGATTTTCGGCGGACTGATCTCCGGCGTCGGAAGCGGTCTTACAATACGCTTCGGCGGCGCTATTGACGGTATTGAGATACTCGCAGTGCTGTTTGCCAAAAGGCTCAGCGTTACTGTCGGCACATTCGTGATGAGCTATAATGTTCTTCTGTACATAGCTGCGGGCTTTATAAAGTCAAGCTGGATACTTCCGCTCTATTCGATCATCACCTATGCCGCTGCTCTCAAAACGGTTGACTTTATCGCCGAGGGTCTTGATAAGGCAAAGTCCGCAATGATCATTACCGATAAGCCTCAGCAGATATGTGAAGCTCTGTCCCAGGAATTTAAAAACGGAATAACTGTCATGAAAGCTCGCGGCTATTTCTCCGATGAGGAAAAAGTCCTGATCTATTTTGTTGTCAACAGATTTCAGATCAGCAGGGTCAGGTCTATCGTCCGCTCCTGCGACAACAAGGCATTCGTCACTATCACAGATGTTTCCGATGTTCTCGGAACAGACAAACAAAGCAACAAATGATCGCTGCTTTTCCGACTGTGTAAAACACATTTCGTTAACAGAACATAAAAAAGTGTGGCATAAAGACAGGTGCTCATAAAGAAGTTTTAGCCATAGTACTTATGATTTTCAGTCAAAAGTATTATGGCGTTTCTATTGACTTAATAGTTATTTGGTAGTATAATCCTAGTAAGAAAAATCAGAATTTATTTTGACTTTGATTTGAGGTTACACTATGAATATAATTCAATACTCAAGTAAGATAAAAGATTACTTACTTGCAAACGAAATAATTGATTTTACTGATAAATCAATAGCAAATCTATCTAATGAGCTGCTAAATCTTTCAAAAGATAGGATAGATTTTATAAAGCAGACTTATGAATATGTTAGAGATAATATTTCCCATTCGGCGGATATAAATAACGATATGATCACCTGCTCTGCTTCGGAGGTACTGAAAGCAGGACATGGTATTTGTTTTGCTAAATCACATTTGTTAGCGGCTTTATTGCGTTATCAATCAATTCCTTGCGGGCTTTGTTATCAGAAAATTATTTTAGACGATGAAACTGCTCCTATATTGGTATATCACGGACTTAATGGTGTATATATTGAGGAATGTGACAAATGGATACGGCTGGACGCAAGGGGAAATGTGAATGGCATAAATGCTCAGTTTTCAATAGAAACAGAACAGCTTGCGTATCCAATACGTTACAATATGGGAGAACAAGACATATTCGTTGTGTATCCTGAGCCTGATGTGAAGATAGTTGAGCGTTTAAGGACAAATAAAACACGAACAGAGCTTTGGAACGATCTCCCTACAGAGCTTGCGTATAAATTCTGATTTATGTGAGTGATCGAATATTAACAACAAGCCCCGAAGCAGTTTTCAATAATTGCCTCGGGGCTAAATTTCTTTATGAGTAGCGAACTACACCACGCATTTTCGTTTTTTATACAGTTTTGAGCAGCATACTCTCAGGTCAAAGAGCTGTCGGGTCCTCTCCGAAAAACTGCGGAATAAAAGCTTCATCGGCAGAAGCCTTCTCCTGAATAAACCATCTGAATCCATACTTTTCCGCTGCGTCCAGAACTCTGTCATACTCAAAGCTTGTGAGCCGCCTATTTATTTCCTTGTAGTCGCCGCTTTTGAAAACAGGCGTGTATTGACGCATTACGGAAAGGAAGATATCGTCTTTTGCAAAGCTTCTCCCGAGAAAATCCATTATAGCCGCTGAATCATCACGATGAGAAGGCAATACCAGATGTCTTACGATAACTCCCCTTTTCATCGCACTGTTTTCATCAAGAACCGGCTTGCCGACCTGCCTTGCCATACGAATGACCGCCTCCGAAGCGACCTCAAAATAATCCGCCGCCCCGGAATACCTTTCCGAAAGCTCACTTGAATGATACTTCAGATCGGGAAGATAAATATCAATATATCCGTTGAGCATATCAAGCGTTTCCGGGCTTTCATATCCGGAGCTGTTATACATGACCGGAATACTAAGCCGGCCCTTCACCCTGTCGAGAGCGCCTATCACCGACGGAACAAAGTGTGCCGCCGACACAAGATTTATATTGCAGGCTCCCTCATCTTGCAGTCTCAGCATGATCTCTCCAAGCTGTTTTTCGGATATCTCATAACCCTTGCCGAGATGAGATATCTCATAATTCTGGCAATAACAGCATCTTAGACTGCACCCGGAAAAGAAAACGGCTCCGCTGCCGTTTCCGGTGCAAACAGGCGGCTCCTCCCATTTGTGAAGCGCCGCCCTTGCTATTCTTATTTTATTACCTTCACCGCAAAAGCCCGCTGCAACACTTCTGTCAGCGCCGCACTTACGCGGACAAAGCTTGCAGTGTTCATATATATCATTCATAGCTCTCAACTCCGACGCCGCAGCTGACAGGTCTGACGATTTCGCAAAAGTCATAATCCGAGATCAGCGCATCTCTCGCGTTTTCCGCCGTTTTCTCATCATAAAAGATCCCATATACTGCAGATCCGCTGCCTGTCATCAGCGAAGAAACCGCGCCCAGACTAAGCAGCCTTTCTTTTGCGGCGAAAATTTCTTTCGGCAAATCTATCTGTTCAAAGGAATTGAACATTATTCCGCCGATATCGGCAAGGCTTCCGCTTTCAAAAGCACTGACCACTCCGCTAAGATCTGAATGCTTTGTACCTTTAAGCCTGTCAAACGCAGCATAAGCCTCCGGTGTGCTGACAGAAACCTCAGGCTTGCAGATAACGATAAAGCAATCCGGCAGTGAGCTGATCTCAGTCAGACGCTCACCAACGCCGCCGCAGATCTTAGTCCCTCCGACAATGCAAAACGGAACATCTGCACCAAGTGAAGCGCCCATTTTTAAAAGCTCGTCAACAGGAGTGTGAGTTTCAAAAAGCATATCAAGTGCGATCAGCGCAGCCGCACAGTCAGCACTTCCCCCACCCATTCCTGCCTGCGACGGAATGTGCTTTTCCAAAGCAAACGAAACTCCGCCCATGATACCGTGATGCTCAAAAAAGCATTTTGCCGCCTTAACGACAAGGTTTCTGCTGTCAGTAGGGATATCGCCCCTGTCGCAGCACAGCATTATTCCGCTTTCGGCAGGTTCGGCTCTCAGAATGTCACAAAGGCTCACTGACTGCATAATGCTTTTCAGCTCATGATAGCCGTTGGGCATTTTCCCCAAGATATCAAGCGTAATATTTATCTTCGCATAGGCTTTCAGCGTGACCTTACTCATCGCCGTGCTCCTTTTTAAGATCCTCTAAAAACTCCTCAATAAGCTTTACGGCAGCTTTCAGATTTTTCAGTGAATAGGCATAAGAAACCCTTATGTAGCCTTCGCCGCATTTTCCGAATGCGTCACCCGGAACGACTGCGACCTTCTTTTCATATACAAGCCGCTCACTGAACTGTTGGCTTGTAAGACCTGTTGACTTTATACATGGGAATGCATAAAACGCCCCCTCGGGATCAAAACACGGCAGCCCGATCTTGTTGAACGCATTAACGACATACCTTCTGCGGACGTCGTATTCCTCAACCATTTTCGCAACGTCGTCGTCGCATTCCTCAAGAGCGGTTATAGCTGCATACTGGCTGACAGTCGGCGAAGACATGATCGCATATTGGTGGATCTTTAAAATGTGCTTCAAAATAGGCTGAGGTCCGGCAAGAAATCCCAGCCGCCAGCCGGTCATCGCGTAGCCCTTTGAAAATCCGTTGATAACGAGGGTCCGTTCTCTCATTCCGTCAAGTGCGGCTATCGAGAAGTGTTCTCTGCCATAGGTAAGCGCCGAATAGATCTCGTCAGAGATAACGATTATGTCTGTTCCCCGCAGCACCTCCGCGATAGGCTCCAGTTCTTCTTTTGTCATAATCGCGCCGGTAGGATTATTGGGATAAGGCAAAATCAAAGCCTTTGTGCGAGGTGTTATCTTTGCCCTCAGCGCCTCGGCAGTCAGCTTAAAACTGTTCTCGATCGAGGTTTCAACCGTAACCGGAACACCATGCGAAAGCTCGACCATCGGAGCATAGCAAACAAAGCAGGGCTCAACGATCAATACCTCATCGCCTTCATCGACCAAAGCGCGAATGGCAAGATCGATCGCCTCAGAGCCGCCTACTGTAACGATTATCTCGTTTTCGGGCTTATAATCAACGCCTATGGTTCTGCCGAGATAGCCTGATATCGAGCGCCGAAGATCCATAAGACCCGAATTGGCAGTGTAAGATGTCTTTATTTTTTCCAAAACGGATATAGCCTGCTGCCTGATCTTCCATGGCGTGAAAAAGTCAGGCTCGCCCACTCCGAGGTTCAAAACGCCCGTCATCTGCTGAGCTATATCAAAAAACTTCCTTATTCCCGAAGGCTTGATCTCCCGCGCTCTTTCGGAAACGATCTTATCATAATCTATCATGGGGACACAAAGCCTCTTTCGTCTTTTTCATCATCACAAAGCATAATGCCGTTTTCCTTATAGGTTTTCAGTTCAAAATGCGTTGCTGTTGAAATAACGCCGTCGATAGTAGAAAGATGCTTGGCAACAAAGTCGGAGATCACCCTCAGGTTTTCGCCGATGATCGTTATGCCGAGGTCATAAGCGCCTGACATAAGCGTAACGCTTTTTACAGCGTCATATTGAGCAATAAACTTCGCTATTTCATCAAAGCCGCTCTCCGCGCGGGGCGTGACCTTTAGCTCAATATAAGCGGTAACGATGTTCGGATTTTCAACGCCGTAATCGACAAGCGTAGTATATCCCTTTATCGTGCCGCTGTCCTCAAGAGCCTTTATCTCCTCAGCGACCTCATCGGCTGTCTTTCCGAGCAACACACCCAGCTCCTCGTTTGAAAGGCGAGAGTTTTTGGCAAGAAGGTTCAAAAGCTTAGACATTTGCATATCATTCCTTTCCGTCGGGGCGGTCAGAGGACCTCCCCGCTTTTAATTTATTATACTTCTTAATTCGCTTTCTGTCAATAAGTGCAGTAAGTTATTCTTGCTCAAAAAGCTCTATCTCCTCGCCGAGAACACCCCGGCAGAACGCAATACGCGCCCTTATCGGCGGATCACTCTTTATCACAATGTCCTTCGGCTCGATAAACACCTCATATCCTGCTTGCCTGACAGCTCTTGCACAATCGTCAGCGCTGTCAACAGCGAGCGCAAAATGCCTTATGATCCCCTGACCAGGGTCGTATTCATCCCCGGCAGTGCAAAAGATCTCGATCCTGCTTCCCCCTGCGTCAAACATTATGCCCTCAGCCCATTCGGCGCATACGTCAAGACCCAAAACAGAGCCGTAAAAATGTTTGACCTTCTCAAACTCTTCACCTTTTCCGCATTTCATCGAAACATGATGTATCCCCTCAACCATAGTCTCACCCTCCTGATCGAATAGTCTTCAGACCTCCGCCGCCTGCTTCTGACCTCGCATTTTGGTAGTTCGGCGCTGAGCCATAACCAGCCCGTAATATACACCATGCTTACGCATCAGATTATCGTGTGTATCAAATTCCGCAAGCTTTCCCTTATCAAGAACAGCCAGCCTGTCTGCACCTGAGAGGGTCGAAAGACGGTGCGCTATCGCAATAGTTGTCCGTCCCTCGGTCAGTCTGCCGAGCGCCTCCTGAATCTGCTTTTCCGTTTCGGTGTCCAGGGAAGCTGTTGCCTCATCGAGAATTATGATCTTCGGATCATGTATTATCGCTCTTGCTATCGCAATCCTCTGCCTTTCGCCGCCCGAAAGCTGATAGCCCTTGTTGCCGACGCGTGTATTATAGCCGTCGGGAAGCTTCGTGACAAAGTCATGGGCATTTGCTATCTTTGCAGCTCTTACGACCTCCTCAAAGGTCGCGTCGGGCTTGGCATAGCAGATATTGTCCAGCACCGAGCCGTCAAATAAAAAGGTTTCCTGCAAAACAACGCCTATCTGGCTTCTCAAAGACTTTTGCGCGTAGCTTCTGATATCTCTGCCGTCAATCAGTATCTGCCCGTCCGTAACGTCATACAGCCTGAGGATCAGGTTTATCAGCGTCGATTTTCCCACACCCGAATGTCCAACTATGCCGATCATCTCACCCTTGTTTATCTTCATAGTGATATCCTTGAGAACTGGGGCATACTCGCGGTAACCGAAGTATACGTTTTTCAGCTCTATCTCGCCGCTTATCTCCGACTCAACTGCGTTCTCGGCTTCCTTCAGGCTGCTCTCGTCCTCCAACACCTCAAACACCTTGCTGGCAGAAACAGCCGCATCGGAAAACTCCTTAGGAATGTGAATAAACCATCTGATAGGATCATAAAGCATGGCAACATAGGTCGTGAACTGCACCAGCTCGCCCAGCTTCATACCGCCGTCCAGGATAAGCCTGCCGCCGAACAAAAGAACAAGATAGTTTCCTACTGTCATAACAAATTCCGCAAACGGTATTGTCAGATACCAAACAATTTCGGCGCGGACACAAGCTCTTGCAGCCTTGAGCGAATAGCCTGTGTATTTCTGGATCTCCTGTACCTCGGTGCCGTAGGCCTTGACGACCCTTACTCCGTTCAGAATATCGTGAAGCACCGAATCATGGTCTGTCATGTTTCTCCATACTCTCGTATAGCGGACCGCCATAGTGTGAAAAAGCTTTTTTGTCAGCAAAAAAACAAACGGGATCGGCACGACCGTCAGAAGTGCAAGCTTCCAGTTCATAACAAACAGGATAGCCATAAGAGCTATAAGCGAGATTGCCTGAACGACAAAATCCTTGCCTTTTTCGGTTACAAAGCTCTCCAGCTTTGCCGCATCACCCGAAACCCGCCTGATAAGCTCGCCGGCTGTCTTTTTCGTCACCGCCGAAAGAGACATTCTTTCGCTCTTGGCAAAAACATCCTCGCGCAGATCCTTGCCCATATTCAGCGCGACTTTGAACGAGCATCTCATATTCATGCTGTTCGGAATACATGATAAAGCCGCCAAGCCCACAAGCAGACCGCACAGAACAAAAAATCCCACCCAATCGGTATTCTTAGGCGTTACATAATCGTCAATTATCATTCTTGTTATATTGGGAACGATAAGCCACAGGATCTGCTCAAAAACAGTACAGATAAGTGCAATTATAAAGTATTTCCGATAGGGCTTCACACGCTTTATCAGCTTTATGAAAAGCCCGGTTTTATTAGCGCAGAACGGACATTCCTTAGCCCCCTCGAGCGGCATACCGCATTTGGGACAGCAAGGCTCGTCCTCAGGTGTTTCGGTTATCAGCCTGCCTGTTCGTGCATAATAATCGAGCAGCTTGCAAAGCTCCGCATACCGCAAAAACTCCTGCTGACGAAAAATACAAAAGGCTATGCTCTCGCCGGATTTAAGCTCGCCGATCATCATCGACGATCCGACAAGCTGTTCGCATTTGAATTCCGAAAAGTCATCAATATAGTAGCGCGATTTCAGCTCGTTATTCAGATAAACCAGAATTTCGCTGTCGGTAACGCACAGATGACCGCTGACAGGCTGCGCCCTGTCGTTCAGATCATATGGCAGCGAAAACAGGACCTCACTGCTTTGAACGCCTTTCGGAAAAGATGTTTTTAAATTCATAGTATTCTCCAAAAAATATAGTAATACAATTATCCAATGCGCTGAAAGACAATCACGTCAAGTGAACATCTCCATAGCCGCCAGACTCTTTTTATCCAAGCGCATCTCAACGTCGTCGCAATAATACTTATTCCCCTCCACATCGCAGACATAGAGATACTTGCCGCCGATCAGCTTGAAGTTGCGGTACCAGTCGCGTATACAAATAGTTTTGTCGCCTGCTGTGGTAACCGCCTTAACAAACAGCGAACCGCGCATATTCTCCTTTATTGAACAGATCTTCGTTATCAGCGGCATATAGTATTTATATTCCAAGAAATCGTTAACGACCTCAAACTGTCCGTCCGACAGTTCTTTCATATCTCTTATAACGCCGATCTCGATAAACTCCTTCTCGTCGTTTTCATAATTCACGCTTATAAACCGCGTTTTTTCATAAAACGGCTGTAATCTTGTAAGATTGACCTTATTATATGTTTTGCCGTCAGTTTCCAGCGTCATGAATCCGCTTTTTTCTTTAGTGAATTTCAGCCTGCCGCAATCAAGAATATTCAGCTTGTCGGCAGCAAAGCTTTCTTCATTTATACTCATGATCTACCACCTCGTCAGTCATTAATGAACTTCAAAGCCTCAGCCTGAAGCTTGTAAAGCTCGAAGTACTTGCCCTTTTTGCGGATAAGCTCATCATGCGTGCCCTGTTCTTTCAGCTCTCCGTTTTCTATAACGCACAGCATATCCGCGTCGCGCAGAGTCGAAAGGCGGTGTGCGATCGAAATGATCGTCCTGCCCTTTTTCAGATCATCTATTGCGGTCTGGATCTTGCGCTCTGTGCGTGTGTCCATAGAGGCCGTCGCCTCGTCGAGAATGAGTATATTCGGCTTTTGAATTATCGCGCGGGCAATAGAGATACGCTGCTTTTCGCCACCCGAAAGGCTGACATTTCCCTCACCGACAAGCGTGTTGTAGCCGTCGGGGAGCTTCGCGATAAACTCGTGGGCGTTCGCAGACTTAGCCGCCTCGATAACCTCTTCCATGGTCGCGTTCGGGTTTGCATAGCGAATGTTATCCGCGATACTTCCTATAAAAAGATATGTTTCCTGCGAAACAATGCCTATATTTCGCCGCAGGTCGGCAAAGGCAAGATCGCGTATCGGGTAGCCGTCAACGGTTATCTCTCCTCCAGTGACATCATACAGCCGCGCTATCAGATTGATTATAGTCGACTTGCCGGCGCCCGTTTTTCCGACAATGCCGTACATTTTTCCTGCCTCGACCTTGAGAGATATGTTTTTGATAACCGGTATTCCCGCCTCATACTCGAATGTGACGTTTTTAAGCTCAATATCTCCCCGAAGCTCTTTTACCTCAGCCGGATGCTCGCTTTCCTTTACAGTCGGCTCAGAATCTATTATCTCAAACATTCTCGAAGCCGCGTCTATGCATCTTGCCCAGCGGTCACCTATCCAAGTAAAGAAGTTTATCGGCTCGTATGTCATAGTAGTGTATGAAACCAGAGCCGTCAGCGCACCGAACTTTATATCGCCGCTGATCACCATAAATGCTCCGAGACAGAATACCGTCTGATTTATGACCCTGCATACAGACCAAATAAACGGGACCGTGTTAGCCGCCCGGCTGTTGATTCTGACGCTGATCTCAAACGCCGAGGTGTTCCTCGCATTGAATCTCCGCGACTCCTCTTCCTCGCGCGCAAACGCTTTAACGACCCTTTGCCCGTTCATAACATCCGAAAGGACCGAGTTTGCCGCCCTGGTCGCAATATCCGCCTTGCGGTAAAGCTTTCGCTGATTGCGGTAAAACCTGTGCTGAACAATATGAATTATAAAAAGCGTGAGGATCGAGCCTATCGCCAGAACCGGACTTATGACTGTCATTATCGCCGCGATGCCCACAAGCTTGACAAGATTCGTCATTCCGTAAGGAACAACATCCGTAAAAAACCAGTAGATATTCTGACTGTCCCTGTCCACCCTTGACATCAGGCTTCCCGTCTGTTTGCTTGTAAAAAAGTCCAGCGACAGATTTTGCAGTGACGCAAATATCTTCACTCTCAGCTTGTGAGTGACCATCGGCGTGATCCTTGACGTGATTATTCCCGACACGACTCTCACGGTCATCGAGAGCAGATCGACTAGCACGATCAGTCCGACAATAAGGACTATCTGTCCGTAAAACCGTCCGTCTTTGTCCAGAACGTCATCGTAAAACATCTTAGAGCCGAAAATAGGTGCTGCAACGCTCAGCGCACTGCTCATCGCGATAGTCAGAACGATAAGAAAAGCCTCCAGCTTGAAATCGCGGAACATTCCCATAAGCCGTCTGAAAATACTGTGTTTATCCACACAGTAAGGACATACGGGTCTGTTCGGATCCGGAAAATGCTCTCCGCACACCGGACAGACAAGCTTTTTCGATTCAAGCAGACGGTCGTCGATAGGCTCTCCGTTCTTGGTCTGGTTGACCCTCTGACAAAACTTTTCAAACTTATCCGAAAAGCCGAGCGAAAACCGCGCGACGGAAAATTCCTCGCCGCTTTCCCTCTCTGCCATCAGTCTTGCCGTGTTCTGATATCGGTCTACATAAAGTCTTTTTATGTCCTTTAATCGGTACTCCTCAAAGCCTTTAACCTCAAATGAAAGCGGCGGAGCCCCACGGCTCTCTTTTTTCTGATACTTCTCATAACCCGATATAACATAAACCGTCGATTTGTCAAAGGTTATGTATACGTCAATATAGCAGCCGTCGCCGTCAAGATCGGCCTTGACGCAGTACAAAAGCCCGTCGGTCATAACGCCGCGCTTCAGAAGCTCCTTCTCAATGGGAGGCTGCAATACATCAAAAAACTTCAAATTATCACCCCAATTTAACAATAGCTTTTGCAGTTTTTGCACGCAAAAAGCGCCCCGATGCAATTAATGCACGGAGCGCGTCAAAAACAAGGTCAGCAGTTTTATACTCTGCCATCAAGCGGACACAAATCGGCATTAATTAGTTTGCATTTGTTTAATATTCTTATAGCTGCGGAATGCAACTTCAGTCTTGCTGTCATCATGCCCACTCCTTTCTTAAAAATTTGCGTATTATACGCCAAAACATTCTGACCCGTATATTATAAACCCTAATAATTATTCTGTCAAGTATTTTTTATAAATTTTTCTTCTATTATTTTTATTATTAAAAATCCCTCCCGACAGATTGTTAATCTGTTGACAAATGCTCTCGTATGCTGTAAAATATAGTTGTATAGATTTTGTATGAAGGGAACTGATAAATATGGGACTTACACTTACCGAGAAAATCCTTAAGGCTCATGTCGTTGACGGCGAATTTGTCAAAGGGAAGGAAATCGGCATCAGGATCGACCAGACACTGACACAGGACGCTACAGGAACCATGGCCTATATCGAATTTGAGGCTATGGGCGTTCCGAGGGTCAGGACTGAACGCTCGGTCGCATACATAGACCACAACACCTTGCAGTCAGGCTTTGAAAATGCCGACGATCACCGCTTCATCGGCTCTGTTGCCAAAAAACACGGAATTTATTTTTCACGTCCGGGCAACGGAATATGCCATCAGGTCCACCTCGAACGCTTCGGTATCCCGGGAAAGACTCTCATAGGTTCCGACAGCCACACACCGACAGGCGGCGGCATCGGAATGATAGCGATCGGCGCCGGCGGTCTTGATGTTGCCGTGGCAATGGGCGGCGGCGCATACTATATCACCTACCCCAAGATAGTGAAAATAAACCTCACAGGCAAGCTTGCTCCTTGGGTTTCGGCAAAAGACGTTATCCTCGAGGTTCTGCGCATAATGTCGGTCAAGGGGGGCGTCGGAAAGGTCATCGAGTATTGCGGAGAGGGTGTAAAGACCCTTTCTGTTCCCGAAAGAGCAACAATAACCAATATGGGCGCCGAGCTGGGCGCAACGACGTCTGTCTTCCCCTCCGATGAGGTCACTCTCGATTTTCTAAAGGCACAGGACAGAGCCTCCGATTGGACAGAGCTTAAAGCCGATGATGACGCCGTTTACGACGAGGTTCTGGATATCGACCTTTCAAAGGTCGTTCCTCAGGCTGCCTGCCCCCATTCTCCCGATAATGTCAAGACCTTCGAGGAGATCGGCACACTTAAAATAGACCAGGTCTGCATCGGCTCCTGCACCAATTCGTCTTATATGGACATGATGAAGGTAGCGCATATCCTCCGCGGAAAAACAGTAAACCCCGGAGTTTCTCTCGCTATAGCCCCCGGATCTAAGCAAGTCCTCAATATGCTTGCAAGCAACGGCGCATTGGCCGCAATGATCGATGCCGGCGCAAGGATCCTTGAGTCTGCCTGCGGTCCCTGCATAGGCATGGGTCAATCCCCCAACTCAAAGGGAGTTTCGCTGAGAACCTTCAACCGCAACTTTGAAGGCCGAAGCGGAACAAAGGACGGACAGATCTATCTTGTTTCTCCGGAAACTGCCGCAGCTTCCGCCCTCACCGGCTACCTGACTGATCCGCGCACGCTGGGAGAAATGCCACGTATCAATATGCCGGCTCAGTTTATGATAAACGACAATATGGTAGAGCCGCCGGCTCCGGAATCCGAAATGGAAAGCGTTGAGATCCTGCGCGGACCTAACATCAAGGAATACCCCGAAACCGCACCGCTGTTAGACAGCATTGAGTGCGCTGTTTCTCTCAAGGTTGGAGATAACATCACCACCGACCACATCATGCCCGCCGGCGCAAAGATCCTGCCGCTGCGTTCCAATATTCCGGCGATCTCGCAGCACTGCTTCACCGTCTGCGATGAAGATTTCCCGAGAAGAGCCAAAAATCTCGGCAGATCAATTATTGTCGGAGGATCTAACTACGGTCAAGGCTCCTCCCGTGAACACGCCGCGCTCGCGCCGCTTTATCTGGGTGTCAAGGCTGTACTCGTTAAAAGCTTTGCGCGTATCCACAGGGCAAACCTCATAAACGCGGGTATCCTGCCCCTGACCTTCGTTAATGAAGCAGATTATGACAAGATCGGTCAGGGCGACGATATCGCACTTGACGGTATCCGCCGGGCTATCATTGACGGAAAAACCGAGCTTATCCTCGTCAACAGATCGAAAAATGCGGAGATCCCGGTTCTCTGCGAGCTGACGGGACGTACAAAGGACATCATCCTTGCAGGTGGACTTCTTGACTATACAAGAGAGCAGCTTGGCAAGTGATCAGATTCAGGTAATTTACAATGAAAATCAGGCATTTTGATACTATTGAGCAGGAACGGGAATACAACGTCAAAAAGAGGCTGAGAAGAAACAATGCCATCGCGCTGATCATCATTCNNTCCTGGCCTTGAGTGTCTCAGCGTATGCGAACAGCAAAAGAAATGATTACACTGATCTTTTCAAAGCAATAAAAAACGGTGAGCTGTTTGAGCCTGATTTTCTTATCCTGTTTGCCATTATGGCGGCAATCATCGGAAGTTTCTGCTTTCTGTTCAGAAAAAAGGAATCAAGAAAAGCAAAACTGTTTTCAGGTGCAGCTACTGCGGCTGTCGGTATAATAATGATCTGTATGCTGATAATAATGTGCATCAAAGCAATCTGACATATCAGAAATAATTAATGATTATCAACGAAGATATGAGTAATGGGAACTAAAAGGCTTCTCATTCCCCTTTCGCAACAAGGAGGAAATTTAAATGGCAAAAATTCAGATGAAAACCCCGCTCGTCGAGATGGATGGCGACGAAATGACAAGAATACTCTGGAAATGGATCAAGGATATTCTGATCAAGCCTTATGTTGAACTGAACACAGAATACTATGACCTGGGTCTTCCCGAAAGAGAGCGCACTAAGGATAAGGTCACTCTCGACGCTTCTGCTGCAACCAAAAAATACGGCGTTGCAGTCAAGTGCGCGACGATCACCCCGAACGCCGCCCGTATGCCTGAATATAACCTTTCTCAGATGTGGAAATCCCCTAACGGCACGATCAGGGCTTATCTCGACGGAACCGTTTTCCGTGCTCCGATATTGGTCAAGGGCATAACGCCGTATATTCCCACATGGACAAAGCCCATTACGATCGCACGTCACGCTTACGGCGATGTTTATAAAAATGTGGAAATGACCGTTCCCCAAGGCTCAAAGGCAGAGCTTGTTATGACCGATAAGGACGGCAACGAAAAGCGTGAAACGATCTTTGACTTTGAAAAATCAGCCGGTATAATCCAGGGACTGCACAACCTCGACAGTAGCATCTCCGCATTTGCCCGCGCCTGCTTTAACTACGCGCTTTCCACCAAGCAGGATATCTGGTTTGCCGCAAAGGACACGATCTCCAAGAAATACGACCACCGCTTCAAGGATATTTTCAGCGAGATCTTCGAGTCCGAATATAAGGACAAATTTGCCGAAGCAGGTATAGAGTACTTCTACACTCTCATTGATGACGCTGTGGCGCGTGTTATCCGCTCGCACGGCGGCTACATCTGGGCCTGCAAAAACTATGACGGCGACGTCATGAGCGATATGGTTTCAACTGCATTCGGAAGCCTCGGAATGATGACCTCAGTGCTTGTCTCCCCCGACGGCGTATACGAATATGAAGCCGCTCACGGAACCGTTCAGCGCCACTACTACAAGCATCTGAAGGGCGAGGAAACCTCGACAAATTCCGTTGCAACTATCTTCGCATGGTCCGGTGCATTGAGAAAGCGCGGTGAGCTTGACGGCATAAAGGCGCTTTGTGATTTTGCGGACAAGCTTGAAAAAGCTACTATCGACACCATTGAGGACGGCGCTATGACAGGAGATCTGTATATTCTCTCCTCTCTGCCGAATAAACGCAAGGTAAATTCGAGAGAATTTCTCGAGGAGATCAATACACGACTATCACAAATGATGTGATCTAAGGAAGTGAAACTATGCCAAAGTCCGACAAGTCCGGCTCAATATCTTCATCGGTTATAAAACGCTTGCCGCGTTATTACCGGTTTCTGGGCGAGCTTCTGGCCAAAGGAACCGTCAGGGTTTCGTCGCAGGAGCTGGCTTTGGATATGAAGCTGACAGCCTCACAGATCCGCCAGGACCTCAACTGCTTCGGCGGCTTCGGTCAGCAAGGCTACGGCTACAATGTCGCAGATCTGCATGAAGAAATAGGCAGGATCTTAGGCGTTGATAAGGTTACGCCCGCAATACTTATTGGCTGCGGCAACCTCGGTAGAGCTATCGTTACACACATTAATTTTGAAACGCGCGGTTGCCGGCTTATAGGAATATTTGATGAAAGCCCTGCCCTGCTCGGGTGGCAGGTCAACGGAATGGCTGTTCAGAGTATGGATACACTCGAACAGTTTTGCAGATCCGAAAATCCCGAAATGGCTATCCTTTGCATACCCAAAACCGCAACTCAGGAAATTGCCGATAAGCTTGTAAAGTGCGGTATCAAAGGCTTCTGGAATTTCAGCCATTATGATCTGAGCATAGACCATGACAACATCGTCGTGGAAAATGTTCACCTCGGCGACAGTTTGCTGACGCTGACCTATCGTCTGAATAATCACTAGTGCCGGTCACTCTGCGGACGCTTAAGCTATCTTCCCCCTCTCCCCGATAGGCGAGGGGGATTTTTGTTGCTATAGCTGCCTTTTATACAAAAGCTGCTGCCTGCTCAATATGAAGCCGACAGCGTTTTGCAAAATAAAAAGGCTGACGCACCCGAAAGATGCGCAGCCCGTTTTTTATTTGAATTTATCTTTTAGTCTGTCAAAAAAGGTCTGGCGCTTTTGATAGCTTTCCTTGCCGACCGCAGCATCAAAATCGCGAAGCAGACGCTCCTGCTCCTTGGTGAGATTTTTCGGCACCTCAACGTTCAGCCTGACGTAATGATCGCCCCTTCCCGTTTGCTGACACCGCTGAACACCTCTGTCGCGCAGCCTGAATACAGTTCCCGTCTGCGTTCCCTTTGGAACATTGTACTTCACCTTACCGTCAATGGTCGGAACAGTTATCTCATCTCCGAGCGCCGCCTGTGTAAAGGTTATGGGTATGTCTGTCCAGATATCATATCCGTCACGTTCAAATATCGGATCCGGCCGAACGGAAATATTCAGCATCAGGTCGCCTGACGGACCACCGTTTATGCCCTGATCGCCTGCACCCGGCACGCACATTCTTGTTGCGTCATCGACACCTGCCGGAATCTTGACCTTTTTGCTGACAGTTACCCTGACTCTTCCCGAGCCGGAGCATTTTTTGCAGGGATTTTCAATAGTCTTTCCCTTGCCGCCGCACTTCGGGCAGGGCTTCTGAGTCTGCATTACACCGAAAATAGAACGCTGCTGCTGAGTGACCATACCGCTGCCGTGACACATTTCACAGGTCTTGACCGACGAACTGTCTGCTGCTCCTGAGCCGTGGCAATCGGGACAGTTTTCCATATGTCTGACCTTAATCTCGGCCTCTTTGCCCTTGCAGGCCTCCATGAAATCAAGGTTGATATTGCTTTCTATATCACTGCCGCGTCGAGGGGCATTCGGGTTTGAAGACCGACGGGATGCACCGCCAAAGCCTCCGCCGAACATACTCTCGAATATGTCGCCCATATCTCCGAAGCCGCTGAATCCGCTGAAACCGCCTGAGCCTCCGCCCATAGACGAATCGAAGGCTGCATGACCGAACTGATCGTACTTGGCGCGCTTTTCATCGTTGGAAAGCACCTCGTAGGCCTCATTGACCTCCTTAAACTTCTCCTCGCATTCCTTATCATCAGGATGCAGGTCCGGATGATACTGCTTCGCAAGCTTTCTGTATGCTTTTTTCAGTTCGTCAGCAGTTGCGCTCTTAGAAACGCCAAGGACCTCATAATAGTCTCTTTTTTCAGCCATAAGTATTACCTCTTGACAGGGCTATTGCCCCCACAAAACCGTGCGGGGGCAACAACCGATTTAATGTTTGGATTATTCCGCGTCAGTGAACTCCGTGTCAATAACATCGTCGCCCTTGTCGCTCTTTGCCGAGCCGGCATTGCCTCCCATATTGGGTGCAGCTCCCTGAGCCTGAGCGGCCTGCTCGTAAAACTTTGTCGAAACAGCCTGGAATTCCTTTTCAAGCTCATCCTTCTTAGCCTTGACAGCCTCGATGTCGCTTCCCTTGAGAGCCTCATTCAAAGCATCGATCTTAGCCTGTATTGAAGACTTGTCTGTAGGATCGATCTTGTCGCCAATCTCATCAAGTGCCTTTTTGCACTGACTTGCCAGACTTTCGGCATTATTTCTTGTATCAACCTCTTCACGCTTCTTCTTGTCCTCGGCAGCATATGCCTCGGCCTCCTTAACAGCCTTATCAATGTCCTCCTTAGACATATTTGTGGAAGAAGTGATCGTAATGTTCTGCTCTTTGCCCGTTCCGAGATCCTTTGCGGAAACGTGAACTATTCCGTTTGCGTCAATATCAAACGCGACCTCGATACGAGGTATGCCTCTGGGTGCGGGAGCGATACCGTCAAGGCGGAATACGCCGAGCTCCTTATTATCTTTGGCAAATTCTCTCTCTCCCTGAAGCACTCTTATATCAACAGCTTCCTGGTTATCGGAATAGGTCGAGAACGTTTCTTTTCTGTTTGCAGGGATAGTCGTATTTCTCTCGATCATTCTTGTGCATACGCCGCCCGCGGTTTCAATTCCGAGGGAAAGCGGTGTAACATCGAGAAGCAGCAGGTCGCTGTGAACATCGCCGCCAAGAACGCCTCCCTGGATAGCCGCGCCCAAAGCAACGCATTCGTCGGGGTTAATGCCCTTGAAGGGATCCTTGCCGAGGTACTTTTTAACAGCATCCTGAACAGCGGGTATTCTTGAAGAACCGCCGACCATAAGCACCTTATTAAGCTCCGAAGCAGAAAGTCCGGAGTCTGAAAGAGCCTGACGGACAGGACCCATGGTCGATTCAACAAGATCTGCCGTCATATCATTGAACTTAGCCTGAGTAAGCGTCAGCTCCAGGTGCTTGGGGCCTGTCGCATCGGCAGTTATGAAAGGCAGAGAAATAGTCGAGCTGGGAGTAGACGAAAGCTCGATCTTTGCCTTCTCGGCAGCCTCTTTAAGACGCTGCATTGCCATCTTATCATTGCTCAGATCAATTCCTTCGGAATTTTTGAACTCCTTAATCATCCAATCAATAATTCTCTGGTCAAAGTCGTCGCCGCCCAGATGGTTGTTACCTGCCGTGGCCAAAACTCTTGTAACACCTTCGCCCATCTCAATGATAGACACGTCAAACGTTCCGCCGCCGAGGTCATATACCATTATATTCTGATCTTCTTCCTTGTCGATGCCGTAGGAAAATGCGGCTGCTGTAGGCTCGTTGATAATTCTTCTTACCGTAAGTCCGGCGATCTGTCCGGCGTCCTTAGTAGCCTGACGCTGCGAGTCGGTAAAGTATGCGGGAACGGTGATTACCGCCTCTGTGACCTTTTCGCCGAGATAAGCCTCAGCGTCTGCTTTCAGCTTCTGAAGGATCATTGCCGAGATCTCCTGCGGAGTATACTCCTTTCCGCCCATCTTGGCCTTATAATCGCTTCCCATGTGTCTTTTGATCGAGATAACTGTGTTGTCAAAATTGGTTACCGCCTGACGCTTTGCGACTTGGCCGACAAGCCTGTCGCCTGTTTTAGAAACGCCTACTACGGACGGTGTCGTTCTTGCTCCTTCGCTGTTAGGGATAACAACGGCTTCGCCGCCCTCCATAACCGCAACGCATGAGTTAGTTGTACCGAGGTCGATACCGATAATCTTTGCCATAAGTCATTCTTCCTTTCGAGAAATTGTTTGTATGTTTATTTTGATTATTATGCAGTCTTTTTGCTATGAGTTTGCAACGACTACCATTGCATATCTGATGATCTTTCCGCCGATCTTGTAGCCCTTCTGAAAAGTCTGCGCCACAATGTTTTCACCAAGCTCCGGGTCCTCTATCTGTGAAACGGCGTTTGCAACGTTGGGGTCAAACACCTCGCCGGTAGGATCTATGATCTCAACGCCCAGCTTTTTCATAGCCTCGCCCATCTGGGTGAATATCATCTGTACTCCCGCCTTGTATGTTTCATCGGTGCTTTCAGCGTTCACAGCTCTCTCAAAGTTGTCGTAAACGGGCAGGATCTGAGCGATCGTATCTCCCCTGACAGTTCCCGTATTTTCGAGCATCTGCTTGGCGGTGCGCTTCCGGTAGTTATCGTATTCAGCCATCAGCCTCAGATATTTGTCCTTGGTTTCGTCAAGCTCACTTTGCAGCTTTTCCTCCGCCGTAGGCTCCTTCTGCTCCTCCGCTTCAGGCTGCTGCTCCTCAGTTGCGGCTTCCTCGGCCTGCTGCTCTGACGATGTTTCCAATATTTCTTCTTCGTTACTGTTCATTACTGCTGCTCCTTGTCATCATCGGTGTTTTTTGAAAGCATTTTGGTTATCCTGTCAGTGAAGTATTCGAGATACGGAATGTATTTGGCGTAGTCTATCCTCATCGGTCCTATAAGCCCGAGAGATCCGACCTGACGACCGTCTTTGGAAAAGCTGGATGTAATAAGACTTGAATTGCTGATAACAAATCCATCCTTCTCAGGCGAAAACATGACCCGCAGCCCCCCGAAGCTCAAATCAAGAAACTGCGCAAGCTCCTTCTTGTGGCTTAAAAACTCCATGATCTCGTTTTTATCAAAATCAGTGCAGGCCAAAAGGTTCATCTCTCCGCTCATCGAATATTCCTGTGTGGTCATCTCTCTTGACATCTTCATGATCTCGTTTACCAGCGGAGAAAGCACAGTCATATATGTTCCGAGAGCCGTTTCGAGGTTTTCAAGCATTTCATCGGAAAGAGCCTCGACCTCGACGCCCTCAAGATTCTGCTGCATAAACTGCGAGAAAAAGTCCAGCTGCTCGTTGGTCAGGTCAAACTCCAATCTACAGGTTTTATTCCTGATCGAACCTGACGAGGTTATCATCAAAATGACATACATTCTTTTCCCCGTCGGTATTACCTCGACCTTGGAAATGACCGAAAACTTCGGCGTGGCATTGGCAACGACCGTCGCGCATTTGGTCAACTCAGCCAAGGCAAGCGAGGCTCCCTTGATGATCTCCTCGTCTGAAAGGGATTCATCCGGCATCATCGCGCTGAGCCGCCTTGTCTCCTCATCGGAAAGCGGATTTGTTTCAAGCAGACGGTCAACATAAAGGCGGTAACCCATATATGTGGGAACTCTGCCCGCAGAGGTGTGCGGCTGCTCGAGATAGCCTTGCTTTTCAAGTTCTGCCATCTCATTGCGGATAGTCGCGGACGACGCCTTGACAACACCCATAATAGCTTTTGAGCCGACCGGCTCGCCCGATAAAATGTATTCGTCAACCACAGCGGTAAGTATCCGCAGCTTTCTGTCATCCATGCTCTCACCGCCTTTAGCACTTGAATTTGCTTGGTGTTAGCACTCTTACTCCTTGAGTGCTAAGTATATGATACCACCTTTTATCCCCTTTGTCAAGGGGGGCGGCTATATTTTTTTCACGAACTTGCCTAAATGCAAAAATAAAATTTTGTGCATAATGCTCTCCTACTTGAAAAAGAGAACGCCGTTTGTTATAATAAGAAAAAAGGAGGATACTATGCCCAGATTTTTTACAGATCACATAGGAAAAACTCAGGCTCGGATCATCGGAGATGATGCCGTTCATATCGGCCGCTCGCTTCGTATGCGCCTCGGCGATGAAATTATTTTGTGCAATGCAGGTACCGAATATGTCTGCAAGATCCTCACCATTTCCAATACGGAGGTCGTGTGCGATATTGTTTCTTCACATAAAACCACAGCCGAACCGAGCATCTCTCTGACACTTTATCAGGCAGTGCCGAAGCTCGACAAGCTGGAGTTCATAGTTCAGAAAGCGACCGAGCTTGGCTGCGCTAAAATCGTACCGTTTCTTAGCGGCAGATGCGTTTCAAGACCGGATGCCAAAAGCTTTGCCAAAAAGCGGGAAAGGCTGAGCAAAATCGCCCTTGAAGCCGCAAAGCAGTCCGGCAGAGGAATTTGCCCCGAAGTTGCGGATATAATAAGCTTTAAGCAAGCGGTTTCAGAGCTTTCTCAAAACGACGTCGCGCTGATTTGTTACGAAAAGGGCGGCAAGAGTCTGAACGAGATCTGCTTTGATTACGCTCATTCTGTCGGTGTGATGATCGGCAGCGAAGGTGGATTTGAGCAAGCCGAGGCGAATCTCTGCGTTCAAAACGGCGCCGTGCTTATTGGCTTAGGACCCAGAATACTCAGATGCGAAACAGCCCCTGTTGCCGCTGTAAGCATTATTATGAGCCTCACAGGCAATATGTAACGGTAGTCCAACAAACAATCCGCAAAAATCTTGTGATAATTTCAAAAAAATTTGTATAAAACGCTTGAAATATGTTTTTAGGTGTGTTATAATTGTGTAAACTAATTTTAAAGGAGATGTTCACCAATGTCCGGAGGATTTAAGGTTTTCCTTGGTCTTGCAGCGGTTGCAGGTGCAGCAGCAGCAGTTATCGCCTACAAGAAGCGCAAGGAAATGGAAGAATATGATTACGAGGAGTTTGATGACGACGAGTGCTGTGATTGCTGCGATTGCAGTGACTGCACCGAAGAGGCTATCGAAGAAGCTTCCGCCGAAGCAGCCGAAAAGGTTGA
>DLOT01000045.1:45332-45468 GCA_002479715.1 Ruminococcus sp. UBA7477
ACCGATAAGTAAAAACAGGATAAACAGGGCGGTATGAAGAAATCATGCCGCCTGTTTTTTTGCTGAAATAGTTGTGTTTATCTACAATTTACTGTCCTAAAGTAAAGAGGGTCTTTATTTAAGTATACAAAAATAC
>DLOT01000070.1 GCA_002479715.1 Ruminococcus sp. UBA7477
CGACGCCATCAGTATCTTCCGCTTACTTGTAAGTTTTTTCTTTCCTCTTATTTCGTCTGCCTCGGCTACAAAATCTTCATCAATAAAGCCTACGGCCTCAAGCATTGTTTCTGCTTTTTTCATATATAATCCCCCTTTTGCAAATGCTCCTTAAGCCTTTGACGCATACGGAAAAGCAGGCTTTTGACATATGCCTGCGATCTTCCAAGGCTCTGAGCGATATCGGATATGCTGTCAAGGTAAAAATACCGCATGACAAAGACCTGTCTTTGCTCCTTGGGCAGCCCGCCTATATAGCTGTTGATTTCTTCTCCAAGCATTCTTACGTCGATCTCCGATTCAACGCAGCCGCCGCTCAGTGTTTCCTCCAGCTCGGAAAGAGAAACAGAGTACCTGTCGGAACGCTTCTGAGCGCTGTTTTTTCGCAGAATATCCACCGCACTGCTGCGTGTGAGCTTGGCAAGAAATGCCGAAAGCACTTTGGGGCGGTGAGGCGGCATAGAGTTCCAAGCGCGCATATAGGCGTCGCTGACGGCTTCCTCGCTGTCGCGGATATCGCGCAGCAGATTTTTCGCTACCGCGCAAAGATACCGTCCAAACTTGACCTTGGTCTCTTCGATCGCCTGCTCGTTTCGCTCAAAATACAAATCAATTATCATGCTGTCCTGCATTTTCACCACTTCCTTTTTCGGTATAAGAAACGTTTCTTCACTTATATAGCCGCAAAAAGTCCTTGAAGGTTTCAATATATGAAAAAACCGCACGGAATTTTCATTCTGTGCGGTTTTCGGACGTTCTATTTGCCGTAGGGACTGTCAAATTCGCGCTCGGCCTTTTCAACCGCCTGCTCAAGAGTCAATCCTGCAAAGCTCTGTGCGCCCATGATCCTGCCCGACTTCTTATCGTCGATAAAAGCTCCGACTGCAATTCCCGGGATCGCGCTTTCAGGGGCATTCGGCGCATGGCTTCCTCCCAGATCGGTCCTGCACCAGCCGGGATCTGTAAGATTGATGCAAACATCAGTACCGTTTACTTTGGAACCGAGGTCTATTGTGATCTTATTCAACGCCGCCTTGCTTGCCGAATAGCCCGCCTGCTCAGGCTCAAGAGCTATCCCGCTGGTTGTGTTGACGATCCTGCCGAAGCCGCGCTCGATCATCTTCGGCATAAAGTGATAGCAGATCATAGCCGGGGCGACCGTATTTATCTTGAAGCTTTCGGTATAGTCGGATACCGGAGTCTTGAAATAATCTGTGCGGTAGGCAATCTGCATTCCCGCATTATTCAAAACGATATCGACAGTCACGCCGAGGCTGTCGATATGCGAAAGCATTTGTTCTACAGCATTCAGGTCAGAAAGCTCAGCCCCAACCGCATAAGCCTCAACGCCTGAAGCTTTTGCCTCTGAAAGGATCTTGTCAAGATGCGAAAGGTTTCTGGCATGGACTATCAGATTGCAGCCCTGCTCAGCCATAAACCTCGCCGTCAGATATCCTATTCCTCTTGCTGCGCCGGTTATCAGCGCCCATCTTCCTCTTACGTTTACCATTGTCCGCACTCCTTTGATTTATTTTTCATATCATAACACATCGGAGCGGTATTGTCAAACACATTTTACAAAAAACTCCCGATACAAGCATCTTCCGGCCGGGGAGGTTTTTCGGCCGAATGGAAAACGCTTATATCGGGAGCTTATGTTATTATCGCTTTTTATCGGTATGTGCTGCTTCTTTGCAGCAGCCGCAGCATGAACAGTCGCCGCCGCATGAGCACTTGCCGGATTTAAGCTTTTTTATCTGTGATACTACTATCGCTACAAAGATCACCGCAACTACAGCTGCAACGATCACGGTTGCCGGATTAGGCATCGGCAGTCACCCCCGCGGCGGATTTAACTTTTACCGACTTAGACGGTCTTCTGACAAGCAGCCAGATCAGCGCTGCAACAGCTATGAACGCAGCCGCAGTCGAAACGGTAAATGAGCCTTCTGTGAACAGCATACCGAGCCTATAGACTATCAGTGAAACGATATACGCGAAGCCGCACATATAGCCGATCGCCGCAAATGTCCACTTGGAATTGTTCATTTCACGCTTTATCGCACCCATTGCAGCAAAGCAGGGAGCGCACAGCAGGTTGAAGATCATAAACGAGTAGGCTGCAAGGCCGCTTCCGCCGAAGATCTCCTGTCCGATAAGCGTCAGTTTGGAGGAGTCTCCTGCTTCAACCAGCTCCATTGCCAGATCGGCGTTTGCCATAGAAGTCAGAGAACCGAATGTTCCGACTACCTCTTCCTTAGCAACAAGACCGAGAACCGTTGCCACTGCCGCCTGCCAGTTGCCGAAGCCGAGAGGCTTGAATACTACCGCTATAACCTCGCCGATCGCGTTAAGAAGCGATTTCTCGTCGCCCTCGCCGATATAGTGCAGACCGCCCTCGAAAGTAAGGGAGTTAAGCACCCATATAACGATGCTTGCCGCAACGATAACCGTTCCTGCGCGCTTTATGAAGCTCCAGCCGCGTTCCCAGGTTGCACGCAGGATATTAACCGCCGTCGGAGCATGGTAGGCGGGAAGCTCCATTACAAACGGCGCAGGCTCTCCGGTGAACGGCTTTGTCTTTTTGAGGATGATACCCGAAACAACGACAGCCGCGACACCGATAAAGTAAGCGGAAACCGCTACCCACGCGCTGCCGCCGAACAGTGCGCCTGCAATCAGTCCGACAATAGGCATCTTGGCGCCGCAGGGGACAAAGCAGGTGGTCATTATCGTCATACGCCTGTCGCGCTCCTGCTCGATAGTTCGGGAAGCCATGATTCCGGGAACACCGCATCCCGAGGAAACCAGCATAGGAATAAAGCTCTTGCCCGAAAGACCGAAACGGCGGAAGATCCTGTCCATTATAAACGCGACTCTTGCCATATAGCCTATATCCTCAAGGATCGAAAGCATCAGGAAAAGGATCAACAGCTGCGGAACGAAGCCGAGTACCGCACCGACGCCGCCGATAATACCGTCAGCGATAAGTCCGACCAGCCATGAAGCACAGCCGAGATCCTCCAGACCGGAGGTAGCAGCCGGCACTATCCACTCGCCGAACAGAGTATCATTCATAAATCCGACAGTCCAGTCACCGATGGTTCCTATCGAGATCTTATAAACGAGAAACATTACCAGTGCGAAAATGGGCAGAGCCAGTATTCTGTTTGTTACCACGCGGTCTATTTTATCTGAAACGGTTTCTCCGCCGGCGTTTTTCTTTTTATAACAGCCGCGAAGAGTCTTTGCGATAAACTCATAGCGCTCATTGGTTATGATGCTCTCCGAATCGTCATCCATTTCGCGTTCGCAATCGGTTATCTGTTTCTCCGTTCGCGAACGGAGCTCGCCGCTCGGATTAAGCTTTTCAAGCGCCTTCTCGTCACGCTCGAAAAGCTTAACGGCATACCATCTTCCGAAGCTCTGCGGAAGCATATTGCCGAAGCTGCTCTCGATCTGAGATATACAGCTTTCCACCTTATCCGAAAACTTAGGCGGCAAGGCTTTTTTGCCGCTTTTTGCTGCGCTGACGGCGGCCTGTGCAGCTGCAAATGTTCCCTCGCCCTTCAATGCCGATATCTCTATGACCTTACAGCCGAGTCGGCTGCCAAGCTCGGCGATATTTATGCTGTCGCCGTTTTTTCTGACGACATCCATCATATTAACAGCAATGACCATCGGGATACCCGTTTCAAGAAGCTGGGTAGTCAGATACAGATTTCTCTCAAGATTTGTTCCGTCAACGATATTGAGTATCGCGTCGGGTGATTGCTCGAGAAGATAGTTCCTGGCGACGATCTCCTCGGGGGTATACGGCGAAAGCGAGTAGATGCCGGGCAGGTCCGTTAAGATCACGTCATTCTGCTTTTTCATTCGGCCCTCTTTCTTCTCGACAGTAACGCCCGGCCAGTTGCCGACATAAGCGTTTGCGCCTGTCAGATCGTTAAAGAGGGTAGTCTTTCCGCTGTTGGGGTTACCGGCCAGCGCTATTCTTATTGCCATTGTAACTTCACTCCTTATGTATCGGGGTTAGCAAAAGCTAACCTAAAGTGCTGAAAAAATGCGGCTTATTCTACTTCAACGGCCGCAGCGTCGTCCTTCCGCAGGGACAGCTCATATCCGCGCACGGTCAGCTCGATCGGATCGCCGAGCGGCGCAGACTTACGGACGTAAACCTGTGTACCCTTAGTAAGGCCCATATCCATTATTCTCCGTTTTACTGCTCCCTCGCCGTGCAGTTTAACGACAGTCGCAGTGCTGCCGACAGCTATTTCTCTCAAGGTTTTCACGTTATTCCCTCCCCTTATACTATGATGCGCCTTGCCGTACCGCCGTTTATCGCGACACGTGCGCCCTTAATGCTGACTATCATATTCTCTCCTGCCGCCGAAAGAACGCTTATGCGCTCTCCGACAGTGAAGCCCATATCGCCAAGGTGCTTTTTTACATCAGGTGATCCGGTCACCCGCTTTATCGTTTGTTCCTCTCCGACCTTTGCAAACAGCAGCGGCATCATAATTACCCCTTTCCATTAGTTGTGGCTAACAGGTTATCAAACAGCATTGGTTAGCTCTGGCTAACCTCATAGTTATATAATAAACCACTTGATATGATTTGTCAACGGATCCTGCACAATTTCGGCAAATACTACAATATAGTTAGCGCTGTCTAACCAAAATTTTATGCATAGTGCAGCTTCTGTTTGTTTCGATAAAAATAAAAGCGCCCCGTATCCTCACAAGATACAGGCGCCTTTAATCCGTGTCAGAAATTCGAGCCGTTCCAGCCCCAATCAGCCGTGGCTGAATACTTCACATAAACCCGTGAAGGCTCTATCGCGAGCTGTTCTTTCAGGATACCGCAGATCTCTCCCGTCAGTTTGTTAAACGCTGACGGATCTGCCGAACCGTATACACTGACATCGACCATAGCGGCGGGCTGATCGCTGCCCTTGAACCACAGGCTGCAATCGGCTTCTATACCGACCATCAGCCAGCTTTCCGACTTGCCCGGGATCACGGTGATCGCACGGCCCAGAGCTGTTTTTATTGTCTCCTGCTTTTCACCCGAGGCAGGGGTGTTTGTTTTGATATTGATAAACGGCATTATAACTACCTCCCTCATCTGAGTATATCACACATTATGCTGCTTGGCAATACCGTTCAAAAATTTTCATCTTACGGAACAACACGATCTCAGACGGTTTTTCTGTAATAGTTGAGTATTTCAAGAAGGGTATCCTCGATATTTCGCTCCTCGCGCCAGCCTGTATCACGGTTAAGCAGCGAGCTGTTGCATATAAAACAGGGCGTGTCGTAGCATCTGAGCTTGCTCTGATCGCTCTCCACGGGAATATTACAATCAGCAAAGCTAATCAGGATGCTGAGTATTTTTTCGATAGAATATACCCTGCCCGATCCAACGTTATATATTCTGCCTGAAGCTCCTTTTTCGCCTATCAGCCGATAGGCGCGGACAATATCCCTCACATCTGAAAAACAGCGTAAGGAATTGAGATTTCCGACCCTGAGCGATTCAGCTTTTCCTTTTTCGACTTGTGCAATTCCTCTGGCAAAATCCGAAACGACAAATCCATCTGCCTGACCGACCCCTATATGGTTAAAAGAGCGTGTCATACAAACATTGAGCTTATGCACCATTGAATAGGTTAGACCCATATCCTCCTGACATCTTTTTGAAACGGCATACGGAGAAACGGGATTCAGCGGGTAGCTTTCATCAACTGTTATATCGGCGCTGTCAGCCCGGCCGTATTCTTCAGAAGAACCGATCAGCACAACGCGGGTTTTATCAGAAACCTTCCGCACCGCCTCGAGTATGTTCAAAGCTCCTGTCACGTTCAGCTCAACGGCTTTTTGCGGTGCATTCCAAGAGCCTGCAACCGAGGCTGAGCCTGCGAGATTATAGATTATATCCGGCTGTATTTCCTCTATGGTCTGCAAAACGCATTCACTGTTTGTTATGTCAAGGCCGATCACTCCGAGAGATCTTACAATATCGGTCTTAACAACCTCATACCCTGCCGCCTCAAGCTCATCACACATATATCTCCCGGCAAATCCGCAGGCGCCCGTTACTATTGCCCTCATAGAAATTCTCCCTCAGCGGCTTTCCGAGGAAACGATCCGCAGGTCATTTTCGACCATATTATTTATCATCTGATTAAACGATATCTCTCGTTTCCATCCGAGTATTTTTTCAGCCTTAGACGGATCTCCGAGGAGCAGGTCTACCTCAGCCGGGCGGTAGAACTCGGGATTAATTCTGATGACGGTTTTTCCGCTATCGGTATCAATTCCTATCTCGTCTGTTCCGCTGCCCTGCCAGGCTATATTCATTCCGGCAGCCTTAAAGCTAAGCTCTGCGAACTCACGGACAGTGTGAGTTTCATGCGAAGCAATTACATAGTCGTCGGGCTTTTGCTGCTTCAGCATCAGATACATTGCTCTGACATAATCCTTTGAATGTCCCCAATCACGCTTGGCATCGAGATTGCCAAGCTCTACACAGTCAATAATACCCAGCTTTATCTTTGCGGCGGCTGAGGTTATCTTTCTTGTGACAAACTCATGACCCCGGCGCTCGCTTTCGTGGTTGAAAAGAATACCCGAGCAGGCAAACATACCGTAGCTTTCCCGATAGTTTTTAGTCATCCAATGAGCATAAAGCTTTGCCGCTCCGTACGGGCTGCGGGGATGAAACGGCGAATCTTCTATATATCCGTCAAAGCCGACGGGCTGTTCGTCAATGCAGCCTCCGAACATCTCTGAGGTGCTTGCCTGATAATATTTAGCGTCAGGCTTCAATGTGCGTAAAGCTTCAAGAATGTTCACCGCTGCGACGCCTGTGATGTTTGCGCTGGCAACCGGCTCTCTGAATGACTGTGCCACAAACGACTGAGCGGCAAGGTTGTAAACCTCGTCGGGCTGAGAGATCTTTACGGCATTGAGCATCGCCGCCATATCGGTTATATCTCCGAAGATGATATGTATTTTCCCGAGCGCCTCGGTTCCCTCCAAATTGCCGAAATCCAGCTTTGACTTGCGCCTGACCAATCCGTAGACCTCATAGCCTTCACTTAAAAGCAGCTCTGCAAGATACGAGCCGTCCTGACCCGTTACTCCTGTTATTAATGCTCTTTTCACGATAAGTCACTCCTTACAGCAGTTCGTTTCTGTTACATATCTTTAAGTTTTCGATCACTTTTTTAACTGCCTGTGCGCTGTCCTTGGAACAGATCAGCATGGCGTCCGGCGTATCGACCACTATGACATTTTCCATGCCGACCAAAGCTATGAGCTTTTGCCCGCCGCAGACTGTTGAATTTTTAGTGTCAACGGTAATAACATCGCCGACAGTGAGATTGCCAAGCTCGTTTGTCTTGTTGATCCTCTCGAACGCAGTCCAGCTGCCTACATCGTCCCAACCGAAGCTTCCGGGAATCGTATAAACGTCGGTAGCCTTTTCCATAACTCCGAAGTCTATCGAAACGCTGATAAAATGCGGATAAATCCTCTCCAGCTCGGAGTCATACTCATCGGTTCCGTATTTTTCGGCAAGGATCGAAACACCCTCATAAAGCTCTGGCATATACTTATTGATATTCATGCATATCGAGGATGCTTTCCAGACAAACATTCCACTGTTCCAGAGATATTCACCCGAGGCACAGTATTCGTTAGCAAGCTCTATGCCGGGCTTTTCGACAAACCTCTTGACCTTATAAACTCCCTGACGGCCGGCAGGGTCGGGTATAAAATTAATATAGCCGTACCCTGTTTCGGGGTAAGTCGGGGTCACGCCGATCGTAACAAGACTCTGGCTTTCCAGTGCGACCGAGACCGCTGCACTAACAGCGTCTGTAAACATCGGAGCGATCTTGATCATATGATCGGAAGGCAAAACGACCATTACAGCGTCGCCGTATTTTTTTCGGATTATTGCCGCAGCCAAGGCGATACACGGCGCGGTGTTTCTGGAAACAGGCTCGGTAATAATATTATCGTCGCTTATGCCTTCTATCTGCTCACACACAAGACTGCGGTAATCTGACTTTGTTAGTATATAGATATCCTCTAAGGATATGAACGGCATTATTCTGTTAACGGTTTTTTGAAGCATTGTTTCGCCGTCGCCCGTCAGCGACAAAAACTGTTTCGGCTTGGCATTTCTGCTTTTCGGCCAAAAGCGCTCACCGCTTCCGCCCGCCATGATCACGGCAACTGTTTTCATACAAATCCCCTCGTTTTTTACTCAGTCTGGCCGCCGCTTTCGTTGTCACACCAAACCTTCAGAATTATATTATTGTACCTGGAATAAAAATACGGTTGCCGGCAGCCGACATACATATCGTAGTTATATCCGTTATCGTCCAGGTATTTAAACAAATCCTCCTGCTCATACGGAATATCATTGTATGCGCCGTTAGGCAGGAACATATAAAACTCGTCGGTATAATTCCATATATTCTCTATTGCCCCGACATCTATCACTGTTGTCGTAAACACATCAAATGTTCTTAACACGGTGAAGGTATAATCGCACACATAATGTGTTGACTCAGGAAAATAGTACGAAAACATTCCAATAGCAAACTCGTGGAGATCAAGAAATATTACATCGCCGTCGGGATTTTCCTCCTTGATCTTATCTATGGCATAACTCATATCCTGCTTTTCTATATCGTCTATGATACTATCGGCGCAGATCCAGCCGTTGCAGGCTATAGCTGTGGCAAAAACAGCGAAAAAGACGCGCCCCTTAAACTGCGCCATTATAACTGCGAGCAGCATCACATATACTCCCGCTAATATATACACATATCTTGAGGTTATGATATTATAAACATAATTATGAAAAAGACCTAATACCATCAACGGCGCATTTACAGCAAAGAATAAAAACCGCAACTTATCGTCTTTGCACAGTTCTTTTGCCTTGTCAGTCCATTTTGAAAAAGCTGACGACGCTTGCTTGATCTCCTTGCCGTCCTTTGCTTTGCCATAGCGGACATTTCTGATAAGCACATATGCGAGAGCGATTTCAAGAACAAGAAATATCGGGCTTTTATGCAGCGGACGATTATTTATTGACAGCTTATACAGCCAGCCAAATCCATCTAAAGCTGTTGCACTGCTGACCCAATAATGCTCCTTGACATTTGAAAACTGCTTTATGACCACAAACAACCACGGAATATATACGACCGCGCTGACGACCCCGCTTATAAAAACCTTTCTGAGCTTGTCCTTGTCTTGGCGCAGCAAAGCGTAAACCATCAGCAAAACGTACAAGCCAAGCGCTCCGAGCATCGCAACATTATGCGTATACATTCCCAGAACCGAAAAAACGGTCAGCCCGATATATGCTCCCCTTTTTCCGTTAAACCAGACATCACAGGCATAAATAGCTGTGCCCGTCATAAAAAACAAAGCCGGAACCGTCGGCCTTATTTCAGGCATTAAATAAAACACAAACGACGAGCTGAGGAGCATAATTCCGGATAATATGCTTGCCCTGCCGCCGAAAAGCCTTCTGAACGGAAACAGCGCCAAAATCAGCATTCCGATCATAGGGATAAGAGAAAATACTCTCATAACATAAAGCGTATGCCCGAACATCACGCAAAACGTCTTAAGAAGCAATGAATACAGCGGAGGGCTGTAATCCTCGGGAATGAGCCGCCATATTTCCGAATATGAGTGCTGAGTAAGGGCATACTGATACGAGCTGTCGTAGCTTATAAAGTCCTCTGAGCATATCGGAAAGATTCCAAACACAAGAACAGCACTCAAAGCAGCGAAAATCATCAAAAAGGTGCGGTTCTGTTTAAGCCATTGCTTAAGCTTTTGCATTTTTGTTCTTCCCCTTTGAAACTGCATATTCTATCCGTATTCCTATAAAGCGGAACATTGTCTTGGCATAGCCGACGATAAAAGGAATCAGCTGCCTTTTGGATTCGCCGAACATTCTTTTGTCAAAGGATATCGGTACCTCTTTTATCACGAGCCGCGGATTATTCTGCTTCATACGCAGGATAACCTCTTGCAGGACATCATAGTTAAGGCAGGTGAGCCTGACTTTTTTCAGCTGCGCGGTATCATACATACGGAAGTCTGTAGAAATATCCTTTGCTCTGACTCCCAGAACAATGCGAAAAACCGTGTTTAGTATTTTGGACATAACGATCGAGGATCTGGCATCGTTGGTTTTGCCGCCCCTTGTATATCTTGAACCGATGACGATATCGGCGCGCGTCATGAACTTCTTATATATCGAACGAATATACTTGGGATTATGGGAGCCGTCGCTGTCCATTATCAGAAATTTGTCATATTTAGCTTCCTCTATACCTGTACGAAACGCGCCGCCGAAGCGGGGATACCTTTGATTAACATACCTTGCGCCGTTTTCCGCGCAGACCTTTGCCGTGCCGTCAAGCGGCTTTTCGGTATCCACCACAATGATCTCATAATCCTCCGGAAGAGAATCGAGCATCTTTCTGATTTTCGGGAGAAGCACCCTGAGGTTCTCTTCTTCTTTATACGCAAGCAAGACCGCACTGATCGCCATAAAATCCTCCTCATATTGCTGCTCGGACAAAGCCTTTGTTAATGATTGCCCGACAGCCGACACTCATATTTTTCTGCTTTGGTCAGACTCTTTTTGACGGTAAGCCCAAAACTTATTGATAACAAAATTCAACGGTATGTTTATCACCGCGTTAAGCAGCGGACACAGATCGGCCGACAAGTCCTTATTGCTTATGGTCACTCCCAAGCTGTTTACAAACTCCGTCAGCGGCGGCGTAAACCTATCTATTTTCACTGCATCTATCCACAGCATAAGAAGCAGAGAATTGAGAAGCAAGCCCGTAAAGGCATAGGAAATATACGTTTTCAGCAGTGTTTTCCACCATACCCGCCGCTCCAGCGATCTGTCGGCCTTAAAAACAAATCTGCTTTGCCAGAAGTAAGCATTCAGCACACTCAGAATGAATGCCGCTGCATTTGAAGGTATGTAGTGCCACCCAAAGGCGATACAAACCATAAACACGACCTGCGAAACAAGCGTATTCGACAGGCCGACAACACCGAAAGCGATAAACTGCATTATGTTTTTTTTCTTCATTAAAACACCCGCTACGGCTAAAAATTTAAATTTTGCTGCAAAATAGCGCAGACCGAATAATATTGTCCGATACGTCGGGAGCTGACCAAAGGTCAGCGTATCGACGAGTACATAAATTATAATAAACGCTATGCGTTTATTATATCATACTTTGTTAATGAAGTCAACTTTTTTAACGTTTTGAAACAAATTATTTTCCATATCCGTATATAATTCCAAGTCTTTCGCTATAGTATTGCTTTTATCGTGCGGAGGTGAAAGTTGCATCAATATATTGAGCCTTGTCATTAAGCATTACCACACAGATAAATAAAAACGCTGCTGTCTTACCTCTGTGCTGTAAGGCGGCTGCGTTTTATATAACTGTTTAATGCCTTGAGTCTGGATAAGCATCACTAATGCCTTTACAATAAAGCCGATCTCAACCGGCATCGCTCAGAAAAGCATCCGGCCCTGGGATAATTTCATTCAGAAGACTCCTTATTCAAGCAAAATACTAATTGCGCTTACCTGATGCAAATTCGTTCATACATATATCTATAACCGGTCGTACCGGCTGGATCAGGGAGTTTTCATACCGGCATTTCCATTGTATATTCCGGCTCAATCCTCCGTTATCAACTCCGTCTACAGTTTCCCCGCTTTTTATAGGACAGCTGTTTGCAAAAATATACGACAGCAGGCTATATGCATGATTAACCACATCATTCGGATCCATACCGTGAAAATGATACTGAAGATCGGGCATATTAAGTACGCTCATTCCCAGGGTATCTACGATCATATCCTCAGTGTCTTGGATCCTGAAAAATCTTACATTGACTGCAAAATAGATAAATCGGCTTTCTTTGGGAATGTTATGGCCGATGATCTTATTCCTTGTAAACATCTTTCCGGAGCTTTGGAACTGCACTGCCTCGCACGTAGGATACATTTCCACAAGTGCTTCAAGATAGTCCATAAGCATCTCCGCGCGCTGCTTATAATCCACTGCTCCTCCAAGCACATCTGTAGCCACCACATGGTATTTACACGAATCTAAAATCTCAGCGCTCTCGGGGCAATCCCACATCTGACTTCTTGTAACGGCATCTATTTTATAATCATCAGTGCCGAAGCAATCGGTTATCATGAGCTGCGGAGGAATTGAACCATCCTTGAACTCGGCCTTATACTTTGTCGCCGCAAAGCCGGCAACCTTATCATGACAAAAGCAATCGACATCGCCCAAATGCTTTTTCATTATCTTAGTCATAAGCTCTTTTTCCGGCATTTCGCATTTTTCACGCATAAACAGGTGGATAATAAAAGGTCCGCCCGGACGATCCGCCATTTGATTCAGATCCTGTTTTAACTCATTAGAGCCCTGATTTGATTCTGACACATTCATTAATAACAACTCCTTCAAACATATTAAGGCCTAATCGTAGCATTAAATTGCCGATAGTCATATTTATTGTACGAGCTCAGCAGATGCTACATAATATTATTAATCTTTTCTCAAATAAACATCCGGCAAAAGCACTGCACTTTCAGTTTCCATATCTTCAACCTTTCGTGCAACAATATATCGTATCCTGACATCATATACACGGTAGCCCTTTTGAATTAAATTGTCAATTCTTTCCTTCGAGCCATCTGCAAGTACTGCAATAGGAATTTGCCAACCTTTAGGTTGTTCAAAAAACAACTTCCCTTTCAGGAATAACTTATCACCACTTTGATGCTTGAAAATACGCTGCTTTACTGTAGGTTCATTAAAATAATCAAGATAAACATCTTTATGCGTGAGCTGGAGCATTATCTCCGGAGGTTCGGGATATTTTTCGTTATCGTGAATAATGTTATCGGAAAAAGAGTTAAATATATCATTATTGTAATGAATATAAAGCTCCCTTTTTGCTCTCGTCATTCCGACATATATTTTTCGTTTTTCCTCGTCTGTGCTGATGCTGACATTGTTTAACATCATATATACGCTGTCAAACTCTCTGCCCTTTGACTTATGAATAGTAGATACAACCACCTCGTCTTTATCGTTTTGACAGAAATCCGAAATCCGGGATTCATGTATAAACATCTCAAGATCGGACTTGTATCGTTTTCTTTGCGCCGAAGAAAAGCTTTCAAGCAATAGCAGGCACATACCCAGACAGGAGCTTTCTGCATACTTCGCTTGTAACTTTTCTATGGACTTATTCCACACTTTATCTGATATTATCGGAGATTCACTGTCTTCAAATGCATATTTCAGAAACATTCTAAGTTCTGCAAGATTGTAAAGATCAAAGTCATCGTTTGACTGAATAAGTCTTGCGGGAATACCCTCTTTTTTCAACAGACCCGTAATCCTCAGCGCTTCGTCATTTGTATTTGTAAGAACGCAAACACTTCCGCATGATTTGTTGCTGCGAATGTTATTCACGATCGGATACTCCATATTTCTGCTTGTGTGCTTTATAAATCTTACAGTTCCGTTTTCTTCGCTTACAGCGCTGATAGGCTCTGTTTTCAAACGCTCAGATATTGTCACTGCAAATTTGTTTGCAATATCAACTATACTTTTACAGCTTCTGTAATTGTCAAGCAGATCATATCTTTTGGCATCGTAATCGTCTATAAGCTTTTTAAGGTACTTAGAATCCGAGCCTCTGAACTGATAAATATTCTGATCGTCGTCGCCAACGGCTATAACGTGCATATCGTCGTTCTGTTCCATAAGAGCTTCAATAAGCGAAAACTCGTTCTCGTCCATATCCTGCGCCTCGTCGATAACTATGACTTTTTTTGTTATCTTTCCTTGCTCAACTTCTCCGTTTCTTATCATTTCTGCGGCATTTTTAACTACGTCCGCTGAATTTTCAATACTTCCGACTCTGCCCATTAAATCAAAGCAGTAAAGGTGGACGTTGTAGCACAATACTGCTCGGAGCCGGAGCTCTGACCGAGTATAGGCACAAGTGCGGTATTAATAATATTTGCTACTCCTTTTACGATGCTGCCTGCCGAATTGTCCACGATCATTCCAGAAATAGAATCTGCTATCTTGTCAACCAAGTCGCTTGGATGATCCTGTGCTACACAGCGATACTCAACACGGCTGTCCTTGACGGCAGTTATCGGGAAATACAGGGAGTCTGCGCTTTCTCCCTTTCCCAGTATCCTTGCCCTGTTCAGACTATCCTCAATTGTCTGTTTATACTGCTCAGCTTTTGACTTTGTCAGTTCAACCATCAGATCAAGGGTTTCGGATATGTCCTTCATATCTTCCTTGCTTGTGTCAAAACCTTTTACGACCTCACTTAATACTCCCATAACTATTACCTCCTAAAATTTTTTATAATTCAAGCTGGATGTACTGAATCATATCTGAACACCAGCTTTAATTATGACGTAGAATTTGAGCGAACTCGATATATTATTGCTGCTTTCGTTTGTTTATCCCATTATACTACGTCAAAAGTGAAAAAAATATCGAAAACTGTCGAGTAAAAAATAAATTTTAAAAAATCGTATCTTATTAACATCTTTACTTCCGGCATTTAAAAAGCTCGATTTATCATTGTTCTCATAATTGAGAACAGACAAAACGAGCTTTGGGGTTTATATATTTTTTGATAATTGATACCCTTGCATCAGTTCAAATCCTGTTTTACCTTTAAAACAGGCTAAAAAACATTCATGGATACAGACTAAAAACTTTCTGACTTAAAAAGCAAAAAACTGCGAACCCTCGCAGTTTTTTGCTGTACATCTTTTTGTGTAATCTTCGTGGTGCGGCAAACGGGACTTGAACCCGTACGTCAAAGACACACGCCCCTCAAACGTGCCTGTCTGCCAATTCCAGCACTGCCGCAAAAATATCTATTTTTTCGCCTTTCCCAAGCGACTTTAATATTATATCACGTTTATCTTATGTTGTCAAGGGCTTTAACCGATTTTTTTGAATTTTTTCGGAAAAGCTCTTTTTCTCTTGTCAGACACACAAATATGTGTTAAAATCGATCCATAGGAGGGAAAGATCTTGGAAACAACAACAGTTACTCACCCGTTTGCGCCGATATATGACAAAAACAGCCAGATACTTATTCTGGGATCAATACCATCGGTCAAATCACGGGAAAACAACTTTTTCTACGGCCACCCGCAAAACCGCTTCTGGAAAGTGCTGTCGGCGCTGCTGAATTGCGAAACGCCGGCGACTGTCGAGCAAAAAACGCAAATGCTGCTTAATAATCATATTGCAATATGGGACACCGTTGCCAAGTGCGACATATCAGGATCATCCGACGCGAGCATAAAAAACGTAGTTCCGACCGACATTTCTCCAATCATTTCGGAAGCAAAAATCAAAGCTGTTTTCACGAACGGCGCGACGTCCCAAAAATACTTCAACAGGTTTCAAGCGAAAGCTTTGAACATACAAGCGATAGCCCTGCCCTCAACTAGCCCAGCTAATGCCTCGAAAAGTCTTGAAAAGCTGATCGAGGATTGGAAGGCCATCTTAGAGTATCTCGATTAGCTGTTACAGACAGATGCTGCGGATCGCTTCGTCGCCGGCATTCGGATAAAGCTTTTTGATATGAGAGACAATTCTTTCGGCTGACTGCTGCGGCTCCTCACAGTAGCATTTCGTGACATTTTCATACCCCCACAAGGCTTCGGGAGTTGAATACTGCGAAACCTTCATTCCGTATTCGGCGCCGCGTTTGCTGATCCGCCTTTGAAAATCACAAACGACAAGATAGCACATCGACATCAGCGATGTGACAGTGCCTTCGTAGTTCTTTTCGCCGCCCTTGCCAAAGCCGGCCTCCCGTTTTATTTCATAAGAAAACCACTTGTCGCGCAAGGAAAACAGATCCATTATCTTTTTTTGACGGTTCTGAGCCTTGCCGTCATCATAAAGGCTTTCAAAGTCGTAGCCATCCCGCCGATAATTAACAAACACGGGCAGCCATTCGAGCGAGATAAATCCGGCCTTCTTGCCGAAAAACTTACCGTATGCGACCTTAGCGCTCTTGGCACAATCTTCACGCCATTCCCAGGGGTCTTCGGACATTCCTGTCCACCAGTAGCGTGAGGCTGCGTGCTCCTCAACGGAAAAACCGTCTATATCGTTTTTGAAAAGCGGCAAAAAGCCTACCTTGTTGACATACCTGATAAGCTCGTCCGCCGATTTGATCCTGTCGGGATCGCGGTGGTCAAGCCCCTTGATGATCCACTCTCCGTTTTCGTTTGTCATAAGATCACTTCCATACAGTATAGTAAATGCTTTGCGTCAATTATATCACATATTTTATTAAAATTCAACAGATGACAGGATCCGAAAAAATATCACTTGACAAATAGGAAGTAATGGAGTATAATTAACTTTCAAACCGATGGGAAGGGAGCTGACTTATGTGGCACAGACAAACGAAAAGCACGGAACAAAGCAGATTGCCGACAACAGAAAGGCGCGGCATGACTACTTTGTACTTGAAACTGTCGAGTGCGGTATCGAGCTTGTCGGCACTGAGGTCAAATCCGTTCGCAGCGGCGGAGTCAATTTAAAAGACAGCTGGTGCAGCATCGAGGACGGCGAAATGTTTGTCCGCCAAATGCACATCTCCCCCTATGAAAAGGGCAATGTCTTTAACCGCGACCCGCTTCGCCCGCGCAGGCTGCTTTTGCATAAGCGCGAGATCATGCGGCTTTACGGCATGGTCAAGCAGGAGGGGCTGACGCTCATACCGATGTCTCTTTACTTTAAAGGCAGCCGTGTGAAGGTTGCGCTTGGTCTTTGCAAGGGCAAGCAGCTTCACGACAAGCGTGACGACATGGCTAAAAGGGCAGCTAACCGCGAGATCGAGCGAGCTATTAAGGAGCATAACCGATAATATAATATGGGGATGTAAAGGTTTCGACGGGGATTTTGAAGTTCGATAAGCGAGCAGAGTGGTAACCCTCTTCAAAGTTACAAACTTTATAAATTCAAACGACAACAACTCATTTGAATTGGCTGCTGCTTAAGCAGCGCCCGTCTGCTCTTTGAATACCGCGGCTTAGAGTCAGGCGTCGATAAGCGGTGAACGTTTAGGGGCACACGCCCGTAACCCCGAAATGTATCCCGGGCTACCAAGGCTTTCCGCGTGTCTGCTTGCGGAATGACAAGGAAACGGGGTTTTACCCAAAATAACAGACTACGCTCGTAGAAGTTCGTTCGGATAGATTTTCGGACACGGGTTCGACTCCCGTCATCTCCACCATTAGAGTATAATCCGAACTCAATGTTCTTTCGAGGAATAGTGTTCGGGAATACAACAAAACACCGACAAGGGTAATGCCCCTGCCGGTGTTTCGTTTTTAGGAGGACTTTATGTTACACAGTCTCATCGTCAGTCTCTTTGACTTCCGGGAGACCCGCAACCGAGGTGAGTAAGGACAGGAGACCCGCCAAGGCTGCCGCCGAGCAGACTACCGCCCAATTTACTTCGGACAGAATGGCAGAAGTACCGATGGTAGCGATTGCCGTCTGTGCCACAGTTTTCAGCGCACGGATTCCCGCCGCTTTAATCCATTTTTTGAACATTTCCTTTTTCATCGTTATTCTCCTTTCGTTTTTCGCAGGGCGGGAAAGGGCAGGATGAGCAGTCCTCATCACAATGCTTTTCCCCGTCCCAATTTGATAATGCGATTATCCACCACACTACACAGGCAATACCTATGAGTACACCCATACGCTTAGGCTTTCTCAAAAGTTCCGGCATCGACCCAACCGTACACATTCGAGCCGCCACCGCTTACCGCTACCAAGTGGTAGGGGTGTTTGCTCTTTCCGACCTTGTACGGGTCTTGGGTAATTTTCGCCTTACCGGGCTTGCAGTAGTACCCGCTCGTGGCGTTTGCGTTGGAGTAGTGCTTGTTGCCCTTGAAGTTGACAATATCGCCCTTCTTAGGCACATATACCTCTGCGGGTTTCGGGGTAGCCGCCGCACACAGTTCGTTCACACGAGCCTGTACCTTGGCATAATCATATCCCGCAGCAGTCAAGCGGTTTTTGCGGTCAGCACCGTTACCCCAATCACCGTTGATGACCTCTTTCGCCAAATCGTCAATCGACTTACTCGGCTTAGCGGCGGGTTTCGGGGCAAGCATCTCATTGACCTTGGCTTGAACGGTGGAGTAGTCATATCCTGCGGCGGTGAGTTTCTGTTTGCGCTCCTCGCCGTTGCCCCACAAGCCGTTGATTACTTCCTTTGCGATCTCTTCCACGCTCTTCTTTTCGGTGGCGGGAGCGGGAGGTGTAACGGGGGTGTCAGCCGCAACATAGTCGATGTACGGGAGTTTACCGTGCTTAGTCCAATTACGGCGGTTATAGCCGCTCTTGGAGCAGTTACAAGCCGTAATCTGCACCTTGTTCTCCCACTTCGGCGTACATTCAACGGCGAGACCATCACCGACATATACACCGATATGTCCTTCCATCCACACGGCTTCACCGGGGACGAGTTTGGAGAAGTCGGTAGAAACGCCGGAGCAAACCTTAATCATAGAGTCTGCACCGATGTCGGGAACGCCGTTTACGGCATAACCCGCACCGCCGTAGGTTTTGGTCTTGTCTCCCTTCCAACCCCAAAGAATACTTTTGATGAGACACACGCAGTCGAAGCCGAAAGTATCGGCAGAAGCGGCGTTAATCATCGCCGTTCTCTTCGGGTCACGGTTGTACTCGTGATTGTTCGTGTACCTCTTTTTGTTGGAAGCGTTCATCGGCGCACCGAAGCACCCCATAACATACAGGGTCTTGTAGTTAGTCGCCGCTTCTTTGAGTTTCTTTACAAACTCCGTGTTCGTCATAACAGTTGCCATAGTTATAACCTCCTTATGAAATAACTTTCCATTTTTTAACTTCTTCATAGATTTTGTCTATGAAGGAGTTACCTTTAAGTTTCTTGTAGGCTTCGTAGAGCAGAACAAAGTTCTCATACTCATACTGCCTTATCTCCCCGGAGTCCTTGTGGCGATAGTAAATATGCAACATTTCGTTACGCAAAAGGCATTTCTGACCGTTGGTAACTTTGCTGATATTTGCTATACCCGTAATGACAATGCCGAGGAGAGCCACGATCTCGCTACCAAGAGCGATTATCTCCTGTACCGACATTCACATTACACCTCGTCCCATCCGTAAACTCCCGGCTGCCAAACATTCCCGTCAACCGTGGAT
>DLOT01000001.1 GCA_002479715.1 Ruminococcus sp. UBA7477
ACTGAGCGGCGTTTATGACCTTGAACGCCTGATGACAAGGGTGATGTATAAGACTGCCTCCGCAAGAGATCTGAAGGCGCTTTCTCTGACAGCTCTTCGGCTCCCCCGGATAAAGGAGCTGCTGTCGGGCTTTTCGGCTAAGCTGCTTTGCAGTCTTAACAGCGGCATTTCAACGCTGGACGCCGTTTCAAATCTCGTTGAAAATGCGATAGTCGATGAGCCGCCTGCCAACATCAAGGAGGGCGGAGTCATCAAGGACGGCTTCAACAGCCGTCTGGACGACCTTCGCGGCATTATAAGCGGAGGTCAGGATATCATTAAGGATATAGAAAACCGCGAACGCGAAACGACCGGCATCAAGAATCTCAAGATCGGCTATAACCGCGTTTTCGGCTATTACATAGAGGTCACACGTTCGTATTATGACCTTGTTCCAGAGCGGTATATCAGAAAGCAGACTCTCGCCAACTGCGAACGTTTTATAACAGATGAGCTGAAAACCGCCGAAAACACCATTCTCGGCGCAAGCGACAAGTGCCTGACGCTGGAGGGCGAGATATTTGTTGAAGTGCGCGACTTCATCGCAACACAGCTGAAGCTGGTTCAGGATACCGCCTCGGCAGTTGCAGCGGTCGATGTTCTTTGCTCGTTTGCACAGACGGCGATAAACAATAACTACACAAAGCCCGAGATCGCGATCGACGGCGTTATCGACATCAAAAACGGCAGACACCCTGTCGTCGAGCAGATGCAGAGCGAGGAGGTCTTTGTGCCTAACGACTGCTATCTTGACAAGACAGCCAACCGTATGCTAATCATCACAGGACCGAATATGTCGGGAAAATCGACATATATGAGGCAGGTCGCGCTGATAACCCTGATGGCTCAGATGGGAAGCTTCGTTCCTGCGGACTATGCAAAGATCTCGGTAGTGGACAGGATATTCACAAGAGTCGGCGCAAGCGACGATCTGACAAGCGGCCAGTCAACCTTTATGGTCGAGATGAGCGAGGTCGCCGAGATAGTAAGGCACGCGACAAAAAACAGCCTTGTCATTCTCGACGAGGTCGGCAGAGGAACCTCAACGTTCGACGGGATCTCGATAGCGAGAGCCGTCTGCGAGTATATCTCAACATCAAAATCACTGAGCTGCAAAACTCTTTTCGCGACCCACTACCACGAGCTGATAAGCTTGGAAAACGAGCTTGTCGGCGTTAAGAATTATTCGGTGGCGGTAAAGCAGTCGGGCGATACGATAAAGTTTCTGAGAAAGATCGTTCCGGGCGGAGTCGATGAAAGCTACGGCATCGAGGTCGCCAAGCTAGCCGGTCTGCCCGACAGGATAATCTCCAGAGCCAGAGAGCTTCTGGCTCAGATGGAAGAGGAAAACAAGCGCAAAAACGAGCTTGCTTTGCAGGCCGAGCAGAATGAAACTCAGGTCAGCTTCGAGAAGATCGGCGAGGCGGTCGTCATAGATAAGCTCAGAAAAACGAGCATAGACGAGCTTTCCGATGAGGAGCTGCGCGAGTTTTTCAAGGATCTGTGCAAATACATATAACGGGAACGGGAAGCTATGGGAAAAATATCGGTATTAAGCAAAGAGGTCTCCGAGCTGATCGCGGCAGGCGAGGTCATCGACAGACCGGCGTCGGTCATAAAGGAGCTTTTGGAAAATTCAATAGACTCCGGTGCGACTCTCGTGACCGTTGAGATAAAAAACGGCGGCAGGACTTTTATGCGGGTTTCGGATAACGGAAGCGGTATCTCCGCCGATGATGTTCCGACTGCCTTTTTGCGCCATGCTACAAGCAAGGTCGCCAAGGCAAGCGATCTCGAAGCCGTTATGACACTGGGATTTCGCGGCGAGGCGTTGGCGTCGATATGTGCCGTGGCTTCCGTTGATCTGCTGACAAAGCGCAGGGAGGACAAGCTGGGGACCCATTACCGCATATGCGGCGGCGAGGAGAAGGCAAATGAGCAGACGGGCTGCCCCGACGGAACGACGATAATCGTAAAGGATCTTTTTTATAACGTTCCGCCGAGGCTGAAGTTTTTGAAAAAGGACGTAACAGAGGGCAATGCCGTCGCGGCTATCGTCAACAAGCTGGCGCTTTCGCACCCGGAGGTTTCCTTCAAATTCATCCGCGACAATAAAACAGAGCTTTTAACGGCAGGCGACGGCAGGACTATCTCTGCGGTCTATTCGGTCATGGGCAAGGAGTTTGCCTCGTCTATGATCCCTGTCGATTATTCATACGAGGGGATAAAGGTCGGGGGCTTTGTATGCAAGCCGCTTCTTGCCAAAGCTAACCATTCGTTTCAAAGCTTTTTTATAAATAACCGCTTTGTCAAGTCTATGACCTGTATGCACGCCGTCGATGAGGCATACAGCAATCTTCTCATGACAGGCAAGGTCGCTTCATGCGTTATCTATCTTTCGCTTCCGGCAGGAGCTGTGGACGTCAACGCTCACCCGACCAAGCTGGAGGTTCGGTTTTCAAACGAAAAGCTTATCTATGACGCGGTGTATTTTGCGGTCAAAAACGCTCTTATGATTGGCGGCGGCGAGAATACGATGTCGCTTGAAAAGGCGGCGAAAAACTTCTCGCAGGAGCAGCTGAA
>DLOT01000063.1:0-223 GCA_002479715.1 Ruminococcus sp. UBA7477
TACCGTGATCTCTTTTTCGTATGATCCCCATGAGAGCAGCGACGAAATGAAATATGCCGCTCCGAGTATCTGTAAAAAAAGCGATGAAAATATGTATATGAAGCTGCCCAAAGTCATCAACTCCCCGTATGCCCGATCGTACCTTTTTGAGGTCAGTATCATTATATGGCATAGGGAGCCGTTTTGTTAATCGGCGTTACAAAGGCAGAGTATGGCGTTCCAG
>DLOT01000063.1:229-19450 GCA_002479715.1 Ruminococcus sp. UBA7477
CCGTTTTCTTCGAGTGCGGCATACACTTCGCTAAGCCTTTCGGTGATTATACCCGAAATTATCAGCTTCCCGTTTTTCTTTAAAAATCCGCCGAAATAGGGCGACATGGATATGATGACATCGGCGACGATGTTTGCGGTTATTATGTCATAGCCGCCGCCTATCTTCTCCCTGAGCCGCTCATCTTCGCTGATATTGCCGCAGTACGCCATTACTTTATCGGCGCCGAAGCCGTTCTTTTCGCAGTTTTCGGCGGAGGTCTTAACGNNATGTCCACCATAACGGCGCTTTTCGCTCCGTAAAGCATGGCAGCTATCGTGAGTATGCCGCTGCCCGTGCCGAGGTCGAGCAGCCTGTCGCCCTCGTTTATCTCATCTTCGAGCATTTCCNNTTTCCATGACGAGCCTTGTGGTGTGGTGCTGTCCGGTGCCGAATGAGGAGGCGGGGTCTATCTCAAGTATCTTTCGTCCGTCGGTGTCCGTGACTGTCTCCCAGCTCGGCTTTATTATCAGTTTTTTGCCGACATTGAAGGGCTTGTAATACTGCTTCCAGTTGTTTGCCCAGTCCTCCTCACGGATACCGCCAAGGTCATATTCAAGCCTGCCGAAGGCGCCGCTGACGTCTGCGGCTCTCAGCGAAGCCAGCTCCGCCTTGACCATTGACAAGGTCTCAGCCCCCTCGGCGTTGTCGGGCAGGTAGACGGTCACACAGGTTTCGCACTCGCGAAGAGCCTCGAGATCGTCGTCATAATAATCCCAGTTTCCGTCCCGCCGTGCAAGAAAATCATCGAAATCTCTGCTGTCGCGGATAACGAAGCCCGTAATGCCGATGTTCAACAGTCCGCCGGTCAAAGGCTCCAGTCCCTCGGAGGAGGTATAGATCTTAAGCTCGGTCCAGTTCATTGCTTCTCACATCATTTCATAACGAATTACAAATAGTATAACATATTTAATTTTTTTTGTAAAGGGGGGTGCCCTTAGGCATATCGCCGCAGTTGTCCGAATATACTAAGTTAGCAATCAAGATTTGCAATAAACTATCGGGAGGAAGCTATGGATTTTAAATTAAACCGTGAAATCTTTACTGCGTCGGAAGCCGTTTCGAGCAGCGGCTATGAGCAGGCGATTGAGCTTGACTACATACTTCCGGACTATTATCCGGACATTTTCAGGGTGCTGAAATGCCGAATGTCTCCGCGTATCGTTTCGCAGAGCGTCAACGGCGATAAGCTGAATTTGCAGCTGGATGCCAAGCTGAAGGTCATGTATGTCAGCGAAAACTCAAACAAGGTCTGCTGCGTTGAGCAGAAGCTGACCTATACCCGCACCTGTGAGATTCCGCTCGGGCTGAAAAACCCCTGTATAACTGCCTCTGTCAAGCCCGACTATATTAACTGCCGCGCAGTAAACCAGAGAAGACTCGATATGCGCGGTGCAGCGACGATAAGGGTCAATATCTGCGGCGACAAGAGCAGGACGGCGATCTCCGGCGCTGTCGGCGGTGGAGTGCAGCTTCTCTGTGAGAGTGTGACCTATCCTACCGCCCGCCTGAACGCTTCAAAGCGGATAACGATCGTTGAGGAGCTTGAGCTTGGCGATGCAAAGCCGCCTGTTTCCGCTGTTTTGAGAAACGACTGCATAGCTGCCGTTTCCGAGATGAAGATCGTTTCAGGTAAGCTTGTTTTAAAGGGCGAGGCTTTTGTCAATATGCTATACAGCTGTGACGAGGGAGAAGGCTCGGTCGAATCAATGCGCTTCTCCGTGCCGTTCAGTCAGATAATTGACGTCGAGGGACTTGACGAGCGCTATGACTGCCGGGCAGGGATCCTGCAAAGCTCCTGCGAAATACTTGTTAAAGGCGACGAGCGAAAGACTCTTGAATGTGAGATAGTTCTGTTTGTTCAGTGCAAGGCTGTCAGATACGAGACAGGCGAGCTTGCAACGGATGTTTACTCTACAAAATGCGGCGTTGAGGCAGAGATCTCCGAAGAAAAGATCGAAAGCGTCCCCGTTTCTGTATGCGAGCCTCACAGCCAGACCGCCAGGCTTGTCTGCCGCGACGGAGAGATCGCCGCTGTTTACGACAGCCGCTGTGCCGTTTCAAACGTAAGCGGTCGTTACAGCTTCGATAAAAACTGCCTCATCGTCGGCGGCAATCTGACGTTTTCTCTGCTGGGCAAAAACGAGAGCGGAGCGCCCGTGTATCTTGAGACCGACGCGGCCTTTGAGCATTGTATAGAGAGCGAGTGCGTAACTCAGGACAGCGTTATCGAGCCGAGAGTGGAGCTTGTCGGCTGTTCATACACTCTTGCCGATGCGGAAACTGTCGAGATAAAAGCCGACCTGAGCATTTGCGGAGAGGTATTCAAGCAGATAACCAAAAAGCTTGTTACCGACATCAAGCTTACCGACAGCGCTCCCGACAAGAGCCGCACCGCAGCCCTGACCCTTTGTTATGCCAAGGAGGGCGAACGCGTATGGGATATAGCGAAACGCTATCTGATACCGGTTTCGGCAGTGATGACCGAAAACGATCTTGCCGCCGACATTCTTGATGCCGACAAAATGCTGCTCATACCCGATGCAGATTAGGAGGAAAGCTTTATGAACAATGACATCTACAGGGATATTGCCCGCAGAACCGACGGCGATATCTATATCGGAGTAGTCGGCCCTGTCCGCACGGGCAAATCGACCTTCATCAAACAGTTTATGGAGGCTCTGGTCATACCCAACATCGAAAGCGATTTCCGCCGGGAGAGGGCTGTCGATGAGCTTCCGCAGTCGGCAGGCGGCAGAACGATAATGACGACCGAGCCGAAGTTCATTCCCGAAGAAGCCGTTGAGATATGCATCGACGACAGCATCAGGTTCAATGTCAGAATGATCGACTGTGTGGGATATATAATCCCCAGCGCTATCGGCTATATCGAAAACGAAGCTCCGAGAATGGTGCAGACGCCGTGGTTTAGCGACCCCGTGCCGTTCAATATGGCTGCCGAGGTCGGAACTCAGAAGGTCATCAATGAGCATTCGACGATCGGTCTTGTCGTCACCACTGACGGCACCATCACCGATCTTCCCCGCGATGAATACGCCGAGTGTGAGGAGCGCATTATCGGCGAGCTTCAGGACATCGGCAAGCCGTTTGTCTGCCTGCTCAACACTACCCACCCGCACTCGAAAGAAACCAAAGCGCTTTGCGAAAACCTGTCAGAGAAATATTCGGCGGCAGTTATTCCCGTCAACTGCTTAGAGCTTGGCGAGGACGACATAAAGGCCATACTCTCGCAGGTGCTGAGCGCCTTCCCCGTTCGGGAGATCAGTATCGAAATGCCCCGCTGGATCGCCGCGCTCGATAAGGGTCACTGGCTGAAAGACGACATTTTCGGTCTGATAAAAGACAAAGCCGAGGGAGTCAGGGCTGTCAGAGATATAAAGACCTGCGCAGAGAGCTTCTGCGAGTGCGAGCATATTATCAATTCGCGCGTTCTTTCGGTAGACCTCGGCAGCGGCAGCGCTGTTATAGAGGTAACGACCGACAAAAATCTGTTCTTCCGAATAATCGGCGAGGCGACAGGTCTGGAGATCACGGGCGAAAGCGACCTTATGCCGCAGATACTGGAGCTTGTGAGGATAAAAAAGCGCTTCGCAAAGTTTTCCGAGGCTCTGGAGCAGGTCGAGCAGACCGGCTACGGTATTGTGATGCCTTCTATCGACGAGCTGACGCTTGACGAGCCTGAGATCATCAAGCAGGGCGGAAAATACGGCGTCCGTCTGAAGGCGACCGCGCCCTCGATACATATGCTGAAAGCCAATATTGAGGCGGAGGTCAGCCCGATAGTAGGCAGTGAAAAGCAGTCGGAGGAGCTAGTCCTGTATATGCTCAACGACTTTGAGGAGTCGCCCGAAAAGATCTGGGACAGCAATATTTTCGGAAAGTCGCTCCATGAGCTTGTGGGCGAGGGGCTTCACAACAAGCTTGCGAAAATGCCCGACGAGGCGCGCGCCAAGCTTTCCGAAACGGTCGAGCGCATGATAAATGAGGGCTGCTCCGGGCTTATCTGCGTTATTCTTTAGTCTTTTCCGCACCGGTTCAAAGCGGGTTCTTCAGCCGCCTTGCCGATCTCAGGCTTGACAGATATTTTTGAGCGGCGGCGTGTCGGAATACGGTATGAAAAATTGAGCATAAGAAAGCCGCGGAGATCATCAGATCCGCGGCTTTTGCATATATTATTGCTTACGCTCCCTGACTTATAATGTCATCGGCGTCTTTTTTTTCTTTATCGTCTTTGGTTTTATCGTAGAAATACTGCAAAACGTCTTTTCTCGTTATTATGCCGATGAAAATGTTTCGGTCGTCAACAACAGGAACAAAGTTCTGGTTCATTGTCAGCAAAAGCAGATCTTCCAGCTTTGCCGAAATGCTCACAGCTTTGTTTACGACCCTCGTCTTGACCGATCTCAACGGCATATGCTCGGTTGATTTCAGCGCTCCTTCGCCGCAGTTGAGAACAAGCCAGAGAAAATCTCCCTCTGCCACCGAGCCGACGTATTTTCCCTCTTTATCTATAACGGGAACCGCCGTGTAGCCCGATGCACGCATTTTCTCCAGTGCCTGCCTGACCGTGCAGTCGTTTACAAGATATGCGACCTCATGCTTCGGCTTGAGCAAAAACAGAATATTCATATTATTTGCCGCGCGGCAACCGCTCCTCCTTTCCCCATAATATTTGAGGAAAAATCCTCCATATATATTGTAACTCATTTTTACTCTCCCGTCAATAGCGATATTGTGAAAATTGTATGAAATGATTATCACATTCAGGTGCAGGGGTGTGCGAAATAACGGACAAGCAGCCGGCCGATTAGTTTGAAAAAAATGTGCAAACAGCCTATTGTTCGCGGCAGACTATTGACAAACTCAACCAAAAGGGTATAATGTAGAATAAGGATAATGTATCATAAAATAGGGGAGGCTTTGCCGTGGATATCATTTCTGCAATACTCGATATTGACAACAAGGCGCGGCTTATGATGAAGGACGCCGAAAATGAGTGCGCCGAGATCATGCAGAAGGCGGCACAGACCGAGGAAACCGTCAAGGCGGATATCGAAGCCGAGGTCGAGCGCAAGCTTTCTGAATATGAATCTGCGGAAAAGACCGGGGCGCAGGAGCGTCTTGAAAGCGTTGAGAAGGAAAAACAGGCGGAACTGCAAAAGCTGGACAGAGCTTTTGAGCAGAACCGGGAGCGGTGGGAAGAAACAATTTTTAATGCAGTTATAGATCAATAATACGGTTTGATCGGCAGAATGGGCGGTGATAGCTTGAGCAGGGTTGGCGAAAACGCAACAATAACAAAGATCCGAGCAATACGCGGGAAAATGCTGACTCCGGAGGACTATAAGGCTCTTTCGGCAAAAAGAAGCATTGCGGAGGTGGCGCAGTTTCTTCAAAACCATCGCCGGTTTGAGATCGCCCTGTCGGATATAGATCCGAACACTGTGCACCGCGACTATCTCGAGGAGCTTTTGCAGAAGCTGAATTTTGAGATGTTTGTAAGGCTGCGCGACTTTCAGCATCTTAAACATATAGGATTTTATAACAGCACCTGTGAGAGATATGAGCTTGAGCAGCTGCTCTCGCTTATCGGAACGGTAGGCAGAGGAGAAAAATATGACTTTGTAAAAGCACTTCCTGCTTTTTTTCTCCCGGAAACCGAACTGGATTTTCTGGAGATGTCGAAAAGCGAAAGCTTTGCCGAGCTGTGCGGCCGGCTTGAAAAGACCAAGTATTCGCATCTGGCAGAGGAGCTGAAAAATGCCTGCGGTGACGATCCGGACAGCCTTACAGCCGAAGTATGCGTCAGGTCGTTCTTTTACAGAAGGCTTTTCAAAAGCATAAAGGACGAGCTTCCGAAAGCCGATGCCGAGATACTGTCAGATGAGATAATGCGCAATATAGATATGAGGAACATCGTAAACGCCTACAGGCTGAAAACATATTTTGACCTTAGTGCCGACGAGCTTAAGAAAAAGAGCCTGCCGTTTTCAAAAATGAGCAGCGCCCGTCTGGAAAAGCTCTATGAGTGCGAGAGCGGCGAGAAGATGCTGGAGTTTCTGCCGGAGTATAGAAAGGCGGGAAGCCAGCCCTTCGAGTTTGTCGAAACTGTGATGTCGCAGATAAGACTGAAGCGGGCAAAAAAGCTGATGCGCTATCAGTCGCTGCCGCTTGTATTCTATGCATTTATGGAAATATGCGATATAGAGGCGGACAACATCACGCATATAATAGAAGGCATACGTTACGGGCTGAAGCCCGATAAAATAGAGCAGCTTGTCGCATATTAGCGGATAAGGCAGTCTGCACCGTATGTCGGAGCAAAGGATCGGTGATCGTTATGGGAATAGAAAAAATGGTGCTTGTCAATATCGTCGGCGATATGAAGTATCTCGACGGCGCGCTTGACAGGTGCTGCAAAAGCGGATGCTTTCATATGGAGCCGGCGCTGTCAAAGGGCTCCTCGGGAAAGTCGGGACTGGAGATGCTTTCCGAGAAGAATCCCTACACCAATACGCTGCGGCGGCTTGAGGAGCTGTGCAGAAAGCTTTCGATAACTCCAACCGCTTCAGGTACCGATGACGACAGCTTCAAGACCCTTTATGACTTTGAAAGCTATATTGACAGCCTTGAGAATGAGGTCGGAGGCTTTTTGAGGGAAAAGCAGGAGTGTTACAAGGAGATATCCGAAAAAGGAGCAGCAGTAAAGCAGCTCAACCATCTGAAGGGCATGAACACCAACTTTGAGCAGATCTTCAGCTGTGAATATACTCATATACGGCTCGGGAAGCTCCCGATAGAAAGCTATTCCAAGCTCGAGTATTACGATGAGGTCTTTTTCTTCATTCCGTTTGATAAGGACAGCAGGTTTTACTGGGGAATGTATTTCTGCGCGGAAAAGGACAGCACGCTGATCGACGAGATTTTTCAGACTCTGTATTTTGAACGCATCTTTGTTCCCGACTTTGTTCAGGGAACTCCCGAAAAGGCTTTTGAAGAACTGAATGATGTGGTCAACCGCCGCTCACTGAGAGTGGAGGAGATAGACGAGGAGCTTGCAAGGATCTCCGCCAAGCGCAGCGGAGAGATACTGAGGGTATACAGTCAGCTGAAATTTCGGGAAAGCACCTTCAATCTGCGAAGGAACGTCGCTTCGGTAAACGGAAAGTTTTATATAAAGGGCTTTGTACCCAAGCCGCAGGCCGAGGGCTTCAAGAGAATGTTCGAGGGGCTCAGAACAGCAAGTGTAACGCTGTTGCCTCCCGATTCCGAGCCTGATCTGACGCCGCCCACCAAGCTGAAAAGCGGCTGGTTCTCAAGACCGTATATTTCGGTGGTCGAGATGCACGGCGTTCCCGCCTATGACGGACTTAACCCGACAGCCTTCGTGGCGCTGAGCTTTACACTGCTTTTCGGAATAATGTTCGGCGATCTGGGGCAGGGAGCTGTAGTATTTCTGCTGGGGCTGTTCATGTCGCTGAAGCTGAAGAATAAATTCGGCGGACTGTTGACAAGATGCGGACTTTCAAGTATGATATTCGGATTTATATACGGTTCGTTTTTCGGCTATGAGCATTTTCTTGACCCCGTTTACGAGGCGATAGGTCTGGGTGAAAAGCCGCTGGAGATCTTCGATCAGACAACCTTCATACTGATCTCCGCAGTGGCGATCGGCGCCGTTATAATAGTCATCTCGATGCTTCTGAACATCATAACGGGCTTTAAGCAGCATGATGTTGAAAGAGCGGTGTTCGGCAGCAACGGAATAGCGGGTCTGGTTTTCTACGGCTCTGTGCTAGGCATAGTCGTTGCAAAATTCTCCGGCGCAAACATCACCACTCCGGTCTATATCATATTTTTGATCGTTGTGCCTTTAGTGTGCATATTCTGCCGGGTCCCGTTCTCTGCTGCCGTTAAATACAGGCAATGGAGGCTTTCCGAAGACCCTGAGGAGGGCGGAATAGGCAACTTTATAGTCGAGAACTTCTTTGAGATGTTCGAGTATCTTTTGAGCTATGTTTCAAATACACTGTCGTTTCTCCGCGTCGGCGGGTTTGTTCTCTGCCATGCGGGTATGATGCTGGTCGTTATGACCCTTATGGATATGTTTTCGGGTGCGGGTCAGCCGATAGTTCTTGTCGTCGGAAATATCTTCGTTATGGCGATGGAGGGCATGATCGTTGCGATCCAGCTGATAAGACTTGAGTTCTATGAGGTGTTCTCAAGGTTTTATGACGGCGACGGCAAGCCGTTTACACCCGTCGGTTCGGATATGGAAATCAATACCTCGGTGTGATGCCGGGAAATTATAGGAGGTTATATTTATGGAAATCTTTGTTCTGCCGGCAGTATGCGTTGCGCTTTTGTGCGCTCCGCTTGTTCCAGCTGTCATCAAGGCCAAGAAAGGAAAAAGTCCGAAGTTTGCCTTTATAGCAAACCTCTGCACGTTTTTCGGAGTCATGCTTTTGGCGATAATATTCCCGTTCGGAGAGTTTGTTTCAGCCGCAGAGGCGGAGGCGGCGGTCGATGCCGTTATCTCGACAGGCGCGGGCATCGGCTATTTCGGCGCCGGCCTTACAACCGGGCTTTCCTGTATAGGTGCCGGAATTGCCGTGGGCTCTGGTGCTTCTGCTGCTATCGGCGCTGTTGCAGAGGATCCCAAGTCGTTTGTTAAGTCGCTTATTTTCGTCGTTCTGGGCGAAGGTATCGCGCTGTACGGACTTCTTATATCCATTCTGATTATCAACGGATTGGGCTGATCCGGTCGAAACGGAGGCGCAGACCTTGAAGTTTTATCTTATAAGCGACAACACCGATACCCAGATGGGAATGCGCCTTGCAGGGGTAGAGGGGGTCGTCGTTCATACGCCCGAGCAGGTCGAGAGCGAGCTTTTGCGCGCTAAGGAGGACCCCGATGTGGCGATAGTGCTAATGACAAAAACATTGATAGATATGTGCGGTGAAACGGTTTACGGAATGAAGCTCCGCAGCAGCAGACCGCTCATAGTTGAAATTCCCGACAGGCACGCGACCTCCGACATTACGGACACTATATCCAAGTATGTCGCTGAGGCTGTCGGAATAAAGCTGTAAATGGGGTGAAAGGCTTATGATTAACGCGGAAGAGAAGCTCGAAAGATTCAGCGCGTCATTGCTGGGCGAAACATGGCAAAGCTCAGAGGAGATGATAAAGAAGGCAGAAAGCGAAAGCACCGAGCGTATCCTGCACGCGAGCGACAAGTATGCCGCTTTGGCTAAGAAAACGATCAAGGAGCAGACCAAAGCTATAAGGCTCAAATATGTCAAAACTGTCGCCGCAGGAAAGCTTGAGGCACAGCAGGCAGTCTTGCTTCACCGCCGCGAGCTGACAGACAGCCTTTTTGAAAATGTAGAGAAGCGGCTTTTGGGGTTTGCGGCTTCTGAAAAATACGGCGATTACCTTTGCGGACTTGTTGAAAAATGCATCAAGGAAAGCGGAGCGTCGAATGTCACGGTCAGGCTCTCGGCAAGGGATTTTGACAGAAGAAATGAGCTTTTCGGCAGGCTTGCGGATGTGCAGGCCGTCAAGGATGCGACTATACGGCTGGGCGGACTGAAATGCACCTTTGCAGGCTCGAATGTTATGTATGACTGCTCCTTTGATACGGCTCTCGAGGCGCAGAGAGAAGCCTTCGGCGGATACGGCGAAATGATGTCCGAGTGATTGGAGTGACACTTTTGGAAAACAAAAATGTAATATATTCTGTAAACGGCCCGGTCGTTAAGGTGCGCGATACCGATGCTTTTCAGATGCGTGAAATGGTGCGGGTCGGCAAAAAGCGGCTGATCGGTGAAGTTATCGGAGTTACGGCGCAGTTCACGACCATTCAGGTCTATGAGGGAACATCGGGACTTATGCCCGGAGAACCGGTCGAGCCGACTGGCTCACCCATGTGCGCGACGCTCGGCCCCGGAATAATCTCGAATATATTTGACGGAATACAGCGCTCGCTTGCTGACCTTGGAAATTCCGGCGGAGCATTTATTGAGGACGGCTGCGCCGCTTCGGCAATAGACGATGAAAAGGAATACGATGTTACCTTGACGGTCAAGGTCGGTGACACACTAAAAGCAGGCGAGATATACGCTACCTGTCCCGAAACACCGCTTATCACACATAAATGTATGCTTTCTCCGACGGTCAGAGGGGGCAGAGTGACCTATGCCGCGAAAAACGGAAAATACCGCGTTAACGATGTCGTTGTGAGGCTTGAAACCGAAGACGGCGAGCGCGAGCTGACGCTTTGCCAGCAGTGGCCGATCAGAACTCCCAGACCGATAGCTCAAAGACTTCCGGCAAACAGGCCACTTATTACAGGTCAGCGGATCATTGATACGGTCGTTCCGGTCGCCAAGGGTGGAACTGCCGCGATACCGGGCGGCTTCGGAACAGGCAAGACCATGACGCAGCACCAGCTTGCAAAGTGGTGCGACGCGGACATAATGNNACATAATAGTATATATCGGCTGCGGAGAGCGCGGAAACGAAATGACGCAGGTCCTTGAGGAATTCGGCGAGCTTATCGACCCTAAGACGAACCGCCCGCTGACCGAGAGAACGATCCATATAGCAAACACCTCCAATATGCCTGTGGCGGCGCGTGAGGCTTCGATCTATACGGGCATCACACTTGCGGAATACTACCGGGATATGGGGTATCACACTGCGATAATGGCTGACTCGACCTCCCGCTGGGCGGAGGCTCTGCGTGAGATCTCGGGGCGGCTTGAGGAGATGCCCGCCGAGGAGGGCTTCCCGGCGTATCTTCCGTCAAGGCTTTCGGAATTTTATGAGAGGGCAGGCTATGTCAGAACTCTTTGCGGCAGCGAAGGTTCGGTTACGATAATAGGAGCCGTTTCGCCTCAGGGAAGCGACTTTTCCGAGCCTGTCACCCAGAATACAAAGAGGTTTGTCCGCTGTTTCTGGGCGCTCGACAAATCACTCGCCTATGCAAGGCACTACCCGGCGATCAACTGGAATGCCAGCTATTCGGAATACAGCGATGATCTGTCGGATTACTACAATACGAATATTGCCCCCGACTTCATGCAGCTTCGTCAGCAGCTTTCTGATATTCTGGGCGAGGAAAGCAAGCTTATGGAGATCGTTAAGCTTATGGGCGCCGATGTTTTGCCCGACGACCAGAAGATACTGATAGAAGCGGCGAGGGTAGTGCGTGTCGGTTTTTTACAGCAAAACGCCTATCATGCCGACGACACCTTCGTGCCGCTTGAAAAACAGTATTTGATGATGAAGCTTATTCTTGCGCTATACGACAAGGCAAGAAATGCGCTTTCAAAGGGCGTTTCAGCCGCGCAGATCATAGAATGCGGCTGGTTTGAAAAGCTTATCAAGATGAAGTATGACATTCCTAATAACCGCCCCGATATGTTCGGAGAATATGAAAAGGAAATGACGGAAGACTTTAAAAAGCTAGAACGCGCCGTTAAATAATAAGAGGAGAGAGGCTATATGACATTAAAATATATCGGCTTGAGCCAGATCAACGGCCCTCTTGTGGTGCTTGAAGGCGTAAAGGATATAAGCTTCGACGAGATAGCTGTTATAAAGCTTGACGACGGAACGAGGCGCTTTGCTAGAGTCGTCGAGATAGACAGCGACAAGGCGGTCCTTCAGGTCTTTGAGGGAACAAACGGGCTTTCTCTGACAAATACCGAAACGCAGTTTTCGGGCAGACCTATGGAGCTTGGCCTTTCGACAGAGATACTGGGCAGAGTTTTTAACGGCTCGGGAAGACCGATAGACGGTCTTGGCGATGTTTTTGCGGAAAAATATGCCGACATAAACGGTAAGCCGCTCAATCCGGTTTACAGAACCTACCCGAGGAATTATATCAATACCGGCATTTCCTCGATCGACGCTCTGGCGACCCTGATAAGAGGACAGAAGCTCCCGATTTTCTCAGGCTCGGGCCTTTCACATAATAAGCTGGCCGTTCAGATAGTCAGGCAGGCGAAGATCGCCGAAAAAGACGGAAAGGGCTTTGCGGTCGTTTTCGGCGCGATGGGCGTCAAGAATGATGTTGCAGACTACTTCAGGCGCAGCTTTGAGGAGTCGGGTGTGCTTCAAAGGGTGGTTATGTTCCTTAACCTTTCAAACGACCCCATCATCGAGCGTATCCTGACACCGCGCTGTGCGCTGACTGCGGCAGAATATCTTGCGTTTGAGCATAATATGCATATTCTGGTCATTCTGACCGATATGACCTCTTACGCCGAGGCTGTCAGAGAGTTTTCATCCTCCAAGGGCGAGATCCCGGGAAGAAAGGGCTATCCGGGTTATCTCTATTCCGACCTTGCTTCGCTCTACGAAAGAGCCGGCATCATCAAAGGATCGGAGGGCTCGGTCACTCAGATACCTATTCTCACAATGCCGAATGACGATATAACACACCCTGTTCCCGATCTGACCGGCTTCATCACCGAGGGTCAGATAGTTTTGGACAGAGCGTTGGATCAAAAGGGGATCTATCCGCCCGTGTCGGTCCTGCCGTCGCTGTCAAGACTTATGAAGGACGGCATCGGCGAGGGCTTCACAAGGGAGGATCACTCTATCGTTTCAAACCAGCTTTTCGCCTCATATGCCAAGGTTCAGGATGCGAGAGCGCTGGCGTCGGTAATCGGTGAGGAGGAGCTTTCGGCGGTGGATAAAAGCTATCTGAGATTCGGCAGGCTGTTTGAAAAGCATTTTCTTTCGCAGTCGTTTGAGGAGAACCGCAGCATAGACGAAACTCTGGATCTCGGCTGGCTGCTTCTTTCGGCACTGCCTGAGTCGGAGCTTGAAAGGGTCGATGACGAGCATATCAAAAAGTATTATTTTCCTGATAAGGCTCGGGAGATATTCGGATCATGATAGAAAGGATCATAAGAACTGTTGCAGTTACGGCAGTCGTGTTCGGCGTAATGAGAATATGCAACAGGATAACAAACCGGCGTGAAAAAACACCCGAGATGAAAAAAACAATGAAGGCCGTTACTATAGCCGTAATGATATTTTACGGCATTGGTATAGCTATCTATATCGGCATAATGCTAATGGCAGCATCATCTACAGTTTGATTACCGTTAACAGGGGTGAGCAGTATGGCAGAGCAGGTCTTTGCGACAAAGGGCAATCTTATAAGCACCAAAAAGACTCTTTCGCTCGCAAGGCTGGGCTACGAGCTTTTGGACAGAAAACGAAATATTCTGATACGGGAGCTTATGTCGCTGATCGACGAAGCCAAGTCGCTTCGCGGCTCAATAGAGCAGACCTACAGAGAGGCTTACTCGGCGCTTCAGCTGGCAAATATCACAATGGGTGTCATCAAGCCTATTGCAGATAAAATGCCGATCGAGGACAGCGTAAGGCTCAGCGTAAAGAGCGTTATGGGGGTTGAACTGCCTACCGTTTCGATGGATAAGCCCAAGACGGAAATAAGCTACGGCCTTTTGCAGACTAATTCGCAGCTCGACAGAGCATATATCGCCTTTGGCCGTGCAAAGGAAACGACCGTCACGCTGGCACAGGTGGAAAACTCGGTTTACCGTCTGGCTGTTGCGATAAAGAAAACACAGAGGCGCGCCAATGCCTTGAAAAATATTATCATTCCAAACAGCGAGGAAACGGTGCGGTATATATCCGGAGCGCTGGAGGAAAAGGAACGCGAGGAGTTTTCACGGCTCAAGGTCATAAAAGCGAGAAAAGAAAAATAGCGGATTCTTTGACGCCGCAGGGAGCTTTTCCCGGCGGCTTTTGATTTATCGACCGTCGGTCTGTTGAAAAAGCACTTGTAGTTTTTGCTCAAAGAGTCATAGACTGCTGCGGCAAGCCGCGATACAAAAATGATACAGAAGAGATGTAACTTATAAACAAAATGAAAGGAGATGCCCCGATGATAAGCATTTGCATTGTCGAAGATGAGCCGCCGATCGCCAATCTGATAAATATGAGCCTTACCAAATACGGATATAACTGCACCTGCGTTTATGACGGCCTTGACGCTGCGGATCTTTTGGAACACGAGCATTTCGACCTGCTCCTGCTCGACATAATGCTTCCCGGTGCTGACGGATATGAGCTGTTGGAATACAGCAAAACGCTGGGTATTCCCGTAATATTCATAACAGCCAAGTGTAATCTCGACGACAGGGTAAAGGGGCTGCGAATGGGTGCGGAGGACTATATCGTAAAACCGTTTGAGATAGTTGAGCTTGTGGCAAGAGTACAGGTGGTCCTCAGGAGATTTCACAAGCTTGATGAGCGGATAGAGGTCTGCGGGCTTGTTATAGATACGGCTTCAATGACCGTAAGCCGCGGCGGGGAAACGCTGCCGCTGACAAATAAGGAGTATGAGCTGCTTTTGCTTTTTGCGGCTAATCCGAATATCGCGCTTTACCGCGAAACTATATATGAAAGGGTCTGGGGCGGCGAATATGACGGAAGCAGCAGAACGGTAGATCTTCACGTTCAGCGGCTTCGCAAAAAGCTCGGTCTGGAAAAAGAGATACAGTCTATTTCCAAGGTCGGCTACCGCCTTGCGGTCAGGAAAAAAACATGAAGTTCCAAACCAAGCTGACGGTATGTATGATCCTGCTGATCTCGCTTATCTATGGTGTCGGCGGCGCTCTGCTGATTTCGTTTTCGTTTGATAATTCGCTGGAGCTTGAGCGTTCTCAGACTCTTGAAAGCTATAAGGCGCTTCGCTCGACTCTCATTCTGGCAAACACAATAAGCACTCAAAGCTCTGAGGAGGATTTTGCCGAGATATTGAAAACAGCCTGCGAGCAGANNGGCAGGCGCTCAGACTCTATTCGCGCGGCAAGGCCCTCTATACTTACGGCGAGATCGGTCTGCTGGATGACAGTTTGGCAAACGAGTGTTCCGAAAGTGCCTGCGCTATGAAGATACTTGATACTCCGCAAGGGCGCATTTTGCAGATCACGGGCAGCTTTACTGCCGGAGAAACAAAGCTGTTCCTCGAAACGTCGAAAAGCGTTGAGGGTATTTATGCCGCCAGGGATACCCAGTTGAAAATTTATAAGGCGCTGTTTGCAGCGGTGGCGGCGATGAGCGCGATGGTATCTTTTGCGACGGCTCGTTTGCTGACCTCGCCGCTCCGTTCACTTTCTCGGACGGCCAAAAGAATAGCGGGAGGCGACCTGTCGATCCGCGCTAAGATCATGTCAAACGACGAAATGGGAGAGCTTGCCCAAAGCTTCAACAACTGTGCCGACAGTCTGACCGAGAAGATCTCTCAGCTTGAGGACGAGATGAAGCGCCGCGAGCAGTTCACCGGCAGCTTTGCCCATGAGCTGAAGACTCCGATGACATCTATGATCGGCTATGCGGATCTTCTGCGAAGCTGCAATCTTTCAAAAAAACAGCAGCGCGAATGCGCGGAGTATATCTTCAACGAGAGCAAGCGTCTTGAAAGGCTTTCGCTCAAGCTGCTGGATCTGTTCGTTTTGCAGCAGCGGGATTTTGAGATGCAGATGATAAGTCCGTCGCAGCTTCTGATCTCGGTTGCAAAATCGCTTGATAAAAAGCTATGCGGCTGCAATATAGCAATGGATGTTCACATAGTGCAGGGCGAGTGTATGCTGGAGGCCGACCTGACCGAGTCGCTGCTTATAAATCTCATTGACAATGCGGTAAAGGCAATGGAAAACGGCGGAGTGATAGATGTTGCCCAGACAATGACCGATAGCGGATGCAGATTTGTCGTTAAAGACTGCGGCAGAGGAATACCGCAAAGCGAGATCGAAAGGATAACCGAGGCGTTTTACCGCGTCGATAAGGCGCGCTCGCGGCGTCAGGGCGGTGCAGGGCTGGGACTTGCGCTTTGTGCGGAGATCGCCGCGCTCCATGGCGGAGAACTCAAGATCGAGAGCGCGGTCGGCGTCGGAACAACGGTGACAGTCGAACTGAAAGGAGGTGCGGAAGGAATATGAAAACAGCATTGACGAGAATAATATGCATACTTATTATGACGGCGGCTCTGGCCGGAGGGATGTTTCTTCCTCAGATTTTGTTTGAGCGCTTTGACAGGCAAAATGACAGCATCGTGACCGAGGAGCTTCCCGCTGTGACTCTGGATCTGACAAAGCAGCTTTCCTTTTGCAGCAAGGCCTCGCTTGCCGCGAGCGGCGTTAAGGCTGTTCAGGTCGATTCGGATAAGACCAGTGCTACTGATTACTCGGCGCTTCAGGCGGCAAAAAACTTTATAGGCGAGCTGGTCCTGCGGCTTGGTGCGACAGATTATGTCGAGCCTGATTTTTTTGAGTCCGGCGCATATCTCTATGTTTACCCGGGCAGTAAGGAAAACGCTGTGCTGTGGGAGTTTGAAGGGCGCATCGAAGACCGACTGAGGTTCAGGCTTGTGCTGGACGATGAAACGCTGAAGGTTTTGTCGATCGGGATATTTCTTAGCGACATCTTTGAATACTATATAGATTATCCGATGTGGAATCTGAGCTACTCAATTCAGCAGATGATGGAAAGAGAGTTTGACGGCAAGTGGATACCTTTGTACGACGAATATAAGTATGCTGACAATTATGATGACAGCCTATATGGTGAAGTCGAAAGTGATTCGGGCGAAGTATTGACCCAGTGTGTGTATGAACTGCAATCCTACGAGGACGGCAAGGAATACAGCTTCAGAATGGAATTTAATTCAAACGAGCTGCATTTCGGCAATACAAGATTCGGGGACTGGGACGCATATCCGACATCCGAACAATACAGCGATAATGCAAACGTCATGATCTCAAAAATGCCGTATTAGTCAGCAACCGAAAAACGATACAATTATTATACAAACTGCATACAACTATGATGACCGTATGCTTTAGAATAAGACCGTTAAGAGAAAGGCGGTCTTATTTTTATGGAGATACTGGACAAAACGAATCAAGAGGCACTGGCGGAATACGAAGCTTTTGCCGAAGAAAGCCCATTCGGAAGCTTTATGCAGTCGCTCAGGTGGTGCGAGGTGAAAAGCAACTGGGAAAGCGAGGCTGTTGTATCGAGAAGCGAAAGCGGAGAGCTTCAGGGCGTCTGCCTTGTGCTTATAAAGAAAATACCGATGCTCGGCCGAACGCTCATGTATGCCCCGCACGGTCCGTGCTGTGATCCAGCGCGGAAAGACATAATAACCGATCTGCTTTGCGGGATAAAGCTTCTTGCGAAAAAGCACAAGGCTTGCAGCTTTTTATGCGATCCGCCGTTTGAGGAAAAAGATACGGCTTATTCGGCTCTGCTGACGGACATGGGTTTTAAGCATATCGAGAATGCTCCCGAGCTGACGACCGTTCAGCCGAGAAATAACTATATGCTGAGAAATATCGGCGGAAAAACGCCCGAGGAGGTCATGATGGGCTTCCATCCCGACTGGCGGAACCGCATAAGAAAGGCATCAAGAAAGGGCGTTTTCTGCAAGGCCTGCGGAGCTGAGGCGCTTGACGATTTCTATCCGCTGATGCAGGAGACAGGCAGGCGCGCACGCTTTGCCATCCGCGCAAAGGAATACTTTGTCCGTTTTATCAACAGCCTCGGCAGTGAGCATTGCCGTTTGTTTATGTGCTATGTCAACGAGGACGGCAAGGACATACCTTTGTCGGGAGCTGTCGCCGTCCGCTATGCCGGGAAAACAAGCTATGTTTACGGCGCCTCGGCAAGTCATCACCGAAACCTTTATCCCAACTATCTTATGCAGTGGGCCATGATAAACTGGGCGCTTGAGGGCGGCTGCTATATTTATGACTTTATGGGTATACCGTTTTACAACGACCCCGCTCACCCGAACTACGGCGTTTACAGATTTAAAAAGGGCTTTTGCGGCGAGGTGGTCACCTTTGCCGGAGAATACCGATATGTTTTCCGCCCCATTTCTGAAAAGCTTTTCGGGCTGTGCCGCAGTCTGCTTCACTCCAAACGTGAAAGACAGCGCAAAAAGCTTCTGAAAGCAAGCGACAAGACAGAACGCCCCAAGCGAAGCCCGGCGGGCTTTTTAACGATCTTGATTGCCGCGGCCGCTGTGGCAGGCGCGCTCTTCTTTGCTTCGGCAGGTCTTGATAATGATAATGAGTATGAGAGTGAAGCGCTGCCTGCATATGCAAAAGAAAACACTACGGTCTCTGCGGCAGTAACTACGGCAGCTTCTACAGAAAAGCCATATACCGTGAGCAGGGGGGAAGACGCTTCGGATAAGAGCTTCATTATCGAAAACGTGCCGCATATTTGTCAGGAGGATCTCTGGCCGACCGGATGCGAGAGCGTTGCGGCAGTCGGGCTGATGAACTTCTATGACCATAATATTTCGGTAGATGAGTTTATCGACAGCTACTTGCCGATGACCGGGCTGCAGCAGAGAGTCGGCGGGGAGCTGCGCGGCGAAAGTCCGTGGAGCTTTTTCATCGGCGATCCGCGATCGAAAAGCGGCTTTGGCTGTTACAGCACAGTCATTGCCTCGGCTCTGCGAGAGGCCGGACTTGAGGTTATGGTAATAAGCGGAGAGAGCATGGGCAGACTGGCTGAAAGGTATGTCGCTAAGGGCGATCCGGTCATTGTCTGGGCGACAGTAGAGATGCAGCCACCGTTTGAGGGGAGGAGCTGGCGATTGGACAACGGAGAGATGTTTACTTTTACACGACCGGAGCACGCCCTTTTGCTTATAGGCTATGATGAGGATAATTTTTATTTCAGCGATTCCCTGCAAAACGAAAGCGTTACGGCGTATCCCCGCGACGCCTGCGAAAAGGCATTTGCGGCGTTGGGAAATCAGGCGCTGGTACATATCGGATAAGATGTCGTCTGATACTATATGCCCGCAAGACCGAAAAATAAAAACCGACAAAGCTTTAAGACGAATATGCATACAGAAGTAATGCCCGAAAGTAGTTTTTTGAACTGCTTTCGGGCTTATCTTAATTATTGATTTATTCACATAAATCAGAATTTGCAGCGTACCGCTGCACCAACAGCCGCCTTGCCGAACGTAGGCAAGTGAGAAAGATAGAGTGACGGCGGTTCGGACGGAAATAAAGACCAAATCGAAGCGTAAAAGATAATACGCCTATGCCATCTCACCCTCGAACGTTTGAAAACACTAAGGGGGA
>DLOT01000063.1:19544-23295 GCA_002479715.1 Ruminococcus sp. UBA7477
TAGTGTCACGCCGCTAAATTCCGATTTATTATACTAAATTATATATCAAAAGTAGTTGTATGTCAACAGAAACGCCATAGTATTTTTGACTAATAATTAAAAATACTATGGCTGAAAATTTCTATATGAGTATTGCTCTTATAGCCGCGTCGGTTTTGTTATTTGTTGTGAGCCGCAAAGATCTTCAGGCTTCGCAGATATGCCTTCTGATCGTCTGTTATGCGCCTGCTTTCGGTTGCCTTTTGTATAGCCTTGTTATGGACCCATGTGCTGAGACGGCGGTTTTCGATATAACCCACCGCCGAGTCGTATTGCTTAGCGAGAGCCTCGGCAAAAAACCACGCCTGCACCATTTTCACATAATATTCTTCGCTCTTCACAGCGGCTGCCCAATCGAGATACTCTTCTCTGAAAAGACCGCCGAGAAAGTGCTTCATCAGCATATCAATCGCAAAACGGATCGTAAAAGTTTCGCCCGAGCCGAGCCATCTTTGAATGTGCGGCAAAAGCCTTTCGGGATGCTTTGCAAAAACCTTGGGCGACGCCATGTCGCAGGTCGCCCAGTTGTCAACATAGGGCAGAAATCTGTCATAAAGCTCCGCGCACTCGTCAAAGTCGGCCGTTTTGTCTATGATAAAGGCGTGCAGGTTGTTTTCGTCGTAATATTGATGCGGCAGATCGTTCAGAAAATTTCCTATGTCGTCCCGCTTGGCAAACTCCGCCGCAAGCCTTCGCACAACGGGCGTTCTCACGCCGATAATACGATCAGGACTTATTTCGTTAATGAGTTTAGAGTGAAATCTCTTATATTCAGCGTCGGCATTTTTTATAAGGATCTCTTTGATCTCTCTGCATATTGTCATCTTCATCACCATTATGATTATACGTTTTTTCTCTCTCTTTGTCAACCTCTACAAAAGCGTTAAAAGGCGATTGACAAATGAAAATAACAGGCATATAATATTGAATTGACAAAGAAATGTATCGATCCGGGGAGGCTTCCGATATGCCGATTTCATCATCTGAGATGTGTGAGGGAAGGCTGTTCAAAAAGATAATATTATATACTGTGCCGATAATCTTGACGGGCGTTTTGCAGCTGCTGTTCAACGCCGCGGATCTGGTCGTTGTGGGTCGTTTCGGTGAAAACGGCAATCTTTCTGTGGCGGCGGTCGGCGCGACGGGAGCCTTGATAAATCTTATAGTTAATCTGTTTATAGGTCTGTCGGTAGGCGCGGGCGTCTGCGTGGCTCACGCTCTTGGCGCGGGCAGAGATGACGATGTGCATAAGGTCATTCACACCGCTGTACCGACGGCGCTTATCTGCGGCATCGTGATAACCGTTGTCGGGGTCTGCTTTTCAAGGAGCTTTCTTCAGATGATGGGGACTCCGGAAAACGTCATAGGTCTTTCGGCGGTTTATATGAAAATATATTTCGGCGGGGTGATCTCCACGGTGGTTTACAATTACGGTGCGGCGATCCTCCGCGCGGCGGGGGATACAAAATCACCGCTTTATTATCTGACCTGTGCAGGAGTAATAAACGTTATCCTGAATATTGTTTTTGTCGCGGCGCTGAAAATGGACGTTGCCGGAGTCGCGCTGGCAACAGTGATCTCACAAACAATAGCGGCAGTGCTTGTTATTCTCAACCTTTGCCGCAGAAGCGACTGCTGCCGGCTTGACCTGCACAGAATGAAGATATACGGCAGACAGCTCAGCCGCATAATATTGATCGGCCTGCCCGCCGGACTTCAGGGCGCGCTGTTCTCGATATCGAACGTTATTATACAGTCATCGGTCAATTCCTTCGGAGATGTGGTGCTGTCAGGCAACTCTGCGGCGCAGAGCATTGAGGGATTTGTCTGGACGACGATGAATTCCTTCAGCCAGACCTCCCTCAACTTCACGGGGCAGAACTACGGCGCCGGAAAGTATAAGAGGATCGGCAGGATAGCTGCTCTTTGCCTTGTGAGCGTTTCGGCAGCCGGACTTATCTTCGGCAATATCGCAAATCTTTTCGGCAGGCAGCTCTTGTCCATATATATCCCGGATTCGCCCGAATCTATAGAATACGGTCTGATAAGGCTGATGTATATCTGCGCGCCGTATTTTCTCTGCGGGATAATGGATGTTGTAACAGGCGTTATCCGCGGAATGGGCAGCTCAATAACCCCGATGATAATAACCGTACTCGGAGTTTGCGGAATGAGAATAGGCTGGATCTATACGATCTTTCAGATACCTAAGTACCATACACTCGAAAGTCTATATATTTCTTATCCGATATCGTGGGCAGCATCGTTTTTGGTGCAGCTGTTGGTGTTCTTTATTCTCTATTTCAGAACACTGAAAAAAGCAAAGCTTAAAAATCCTGCGGAGGTATAGCGGTATGGTATCGCTTTTGCTTGTAGTAATATATGCGGCGTTTATAAGCCTCGGCCTGCCCGATTCGCTGCTCGGCTCGGCTTGGCCTGTTATGCACGCCGATATAGGTGCGCCGGTTTCATATGCTGGCGCGCTGTCTATGATAATTTCGGCGGGAACGATAATTTCAAGCCTTATGTCGGATAAAATCGGCAAGCGGCTCGGAACAGGCCTCGTAACGGCGTTGAGTGTTGCGATGACTGCTTTTGCGCTTTTCGGTTTTTCTTTCTCAAAAAGCTTTGCGGTATTGTGCGTGTTTGCCGTCCCATACGGTCTCGGAGCAGGCTCGGTAGATGCGGCGCTCAACAACTATATCGCCCTTCATTATTCCTCGAGGCATATGAGCTGGCTGCATTGCTTTTGGGGAGTCGGCGCAAGCGTAAGCCCGTATATCATGAGCTTCTGTCTTGCCAAAGACCTCGGCTGGGCGATGGGCTATAGGAGCGTCGGGATATTGCAGGTCGTTTTGACTGCTGCGCTGTTTTTCAGCCTTCCGATGTGGAAAAGATGCGGCGGCTCGGAAAACGGAGAACAGGTATCGAAGGAGTACAGCTTGAAGGAGATAGTAAAAACCAAAGGCGTCCTATCGGTTCTGATAACCTTTTTCTGTTACTGCGCGATGGAGTCCTCCGTCGGGCTGTGGGCAAGCACTTATCTTGTCGGTCACAGAGGCGTTGACGCCGAAACTGCGGCAATGTTTGCATCGCTTTTCTATCTCGGAATAACAGCGGGAAGGTTTCTGAGCGGAATAGTTTCGACCGGGGTCGGCGATATCGGTATGATCCGGATAGGGATAGGCGTGCTGCTGCTCGGTATCGCGATGATAGCGCTGCCGCTCGGTACTGCCGCTGCTTCGTTGGCGGGACTTGTTATTGTCGGCTTCGGCTGCGCGCCCATATATCCCAGCATTATTCATTCGACTCCTTCAAACTTCGGAGCGGATAAATCGCAGGCGATAATCGGCATCCAGATGGCTGCCGCCTACACCGGAACAACGCTTGTCCCGCCGCTTTTCGGCATTGCCGCAGACAGCATAGGGGTATGGGTGTATCCGTTTTTTATGCTTGTCTTCGCAGTAGCAATGACCGTCGCGCACGTCATGTCGGTCAGACTTTGCAAAACAGCGTGAGGACTTGACAAACGGCTGAGAAAGAGTTATAATTATCTATATATTTGTGTAAGCTATGACGGAATTGTCCGGATGCGGCGTTTGCTCAGAGAAAAGGCGGTCGGTGCGAGCCTTGCAAAGCGATTCGGCGGCTGCTCCCGAGCTTCCGTGGGAAACCGCGGCGTATGCTCTGCGTTAAAGGCGGTCAAGTGGCG
>DLOT01000066.1 GCA_002479715.1 Ruminococcus sp. UBA7477
AGGAGCAGCTGAAGCCGGTGTTTGTTCCCGAGAAGCCTGCCGAGCAGATGTCATTCCCGAGCTTTGAGAAGAGCTGCGCTGCCGAAACACCGATCGTCAAGACTGTCGAAGCAGCCCCCACCGAGCAGCCCAAGGACGACNNCGCGCTGCCGTTGGCAGAGCCTTTGAAAATACTGCTGATATCGCCGGTGAGCAGGAGTTCAGGTATATAAGCGAGGCATCGTTTGCAAAAAGCGCGCCGCCCGTTTCAGGTGAACCTCAGGAGGAGAAGCGTGAGGCTTTGCCGCTAAGGGTGATCGGCGAGGTGTTCAAGACCTATATTATCGCGGTTCAGGGCGAGGATATGTTTATGATCGACAAGCACGCCGCCCACGAGCGGTTTATATTTGAGAAGATCAAGGCGGACGTTGGCGCACTGGACTGCCAGCTTCTCATAGAGCCTGTGATGGTGCAGCTTTCGTTTGAGGAGTATGGGGCGATAAGCGAAAATGTCGAAAAGGTGCGTCAGATCGGATTTGATATCGAGCCCGACCTCGCGCCGACAGTAGCTGTCAAGGGCGTTCCGCTGATAATCGGCGACATAAATCCCGCTGACGTCGTGGGGCTTCTGGCTCAGAATTTTCTCAATTCCAAGGTCAATCCTCAGCTTGATATTTTCGACGAGCTTTATCACTCTCTTGCCTGCAAGGCGGCGATCAAGGCGGGCGATAACTCTGCTATTTGCGAGCTGGAGGCGGTCGCAAAGGCGGTCTTTGAAAACGACAATATCAGGTATTGCCCTCACGGCCGCCCGGTTATCATAAAGCTGACAAAAAAGGATATCGAGAAGCAGTTTAGGCGGATCGTCTGAGGTGGGATATGGAAGAGATCAACAAGAAGATCCCGCTTGTCGCGGTGGTCGGACCGACGGCCTCGGGCAAAACCGCCGCAGGCGTTATTCTGGCAAAAGAGCTTGGCGGAGAGGTGATCTCCGCCGATTCTATGCAGATCTATAAGGGTATGAGCATTGCGACGGCAAAGCCGACGGCGGAGGAAATGTGCGGAGTCGTTCATCATCTGATAGATTTTCTCCCACCCGACGCCGATTTCTCGGTCGCGGACTATGTTGAGGCGGCAAGAGCGGCGGCACTGGATATNNTATCAGCAAACGAGGAAAGCTGCCGATACTTGTCGGCGGAACGGGACTTTATGTCAATTCGCTGATAGATAACATTTCGTTCGATGATACGGGAAAAAGCCTTGAGATCCGCGAAAGACTGTCGGCATTTGCAAAGGAGAAGGGCGCTCACGCTCTCTGGGAAAGACTTTACGAGATAGACCCCGAAACTNNCGGCAGCCGTTCATGAGAACAACATTCCGAGAGTGATCCGCGGGCTGGAGGTATTTGAACTGACAGGCGAAAAGCTCTCGGTCCACAAAACGAACAGCCGCTTGGTCGAATCGCCGTTCAACAGCTGCATTATCGGTCTGGGCTTCCGCGACAGGCAAAAGCTCTATGACCGCATAAACAGAAGGGTCGATGAGATGGTGAGGCTCGGACTGGCAGACGAGGCGAGAGAGTTTTTTGAAGCGGGCGGAGGTCTGACGGCAAATCAGGCTATCGGCATAAAGGAGCTGAAGCCGTATCTTGACGGCGAGGACAGCCTTCAGAGCTGTATCGAGCGTATCAAGCAGGAAACCAGACACTATGCCAAGCGCCAGCTCACTTGGTTCAGAAAGAGGACGGACATTGAGTGGGTCTATATTGACGATATAAATTTGTTAAACTTTAATGAACAGTTCACAAAAATTTTAAAAACTATTGTAGCCAAAAAGCTAAAATTATGATATAATATATCTGTATACGTATGAGATGATGCAAAAGCGCCGTTTTTGCGAAAAGGCGGCGGAGAAAGAAAGGTTTTTTCGGATATAAAAAGGAGACATAATAATGAACAAGAATCTTAATTTGCAGGACGTATTTCTCAATCAGGCCAGAAAGGAAAGAATCCCGGTGACCTTCTTTCTGGTAAACGGCTTTCAGTTCAAGGGAATAGTCAAGGGCTTTGACAGCTATATCGTTATCGCCGAGTGCGACGGCAAGCAGAATGTGATATATAAGCACGCGATATCGACCATCGTTCCTGTCCGCCCGATAAATATACTGGACAGCGCGTCCGCTGAAAACTGATGTCCAGGACGCTGAAGATCGTAGGCGTCATACTTTCGCTGTTTCTGATAGCAATAGTTTGCAGTCAGATCTATTTTGTCACACACGATAAGTGTACATATAACGTTGCTGTGGAGTATTCGGTGGCGAGAAGCATTTCGTATAAGGGCATAATCGTCCGCGACGAAACGGTCGTCACATCGACCTTTGGCGGCATTGTGGATTATACCTGTTCGGACGGCAGCAAGGTGTCGCCGGGAACGGTGCTGGCAAACTGCTACTCTTCAAAAACGGAGATCCTTTCAAAGCAGCGTAAGGACGCATATGAGAATGAGATAGAGGGTCTGGAGAAGGCGCAGAGCTTTGCCGGAACGGAATATACCGATGTTGACAGCGTAAGGAAGCTCATAGACGAAAAATACGGCGAGATGACAAAGAATGTTCAGCTGGGGCGGTTTGAGGCTGCTGAGGCGGACAGGCAGGAGCTTGCCGTATTGATGAATAAGTATAATATCGTAACGGGTGTCGAAACAGGGTATGAAACGCTTATCAAGTCGCTGAAGGAAAAAATCGACCTTGTAGGGATGGCATACCGCGAGCCGCTGGGAACTGTCGTTTCGGAAAGCGGCGGGTATTTTGTCGGCACGACAGACGGCTATGAGCAGACTCTCAACTGCGAGAATATCTACGAGATGGATAAGGACGATATCAATGCGGTGATCGAGGGCAGCGCCTCGCCCGTGCCGAATGCGGTAGGCAAGCTGCTCGACGGCTACAGCTGCAAGATAATCGGGATCATAAATACCGATAACTACTATTTCGCGGATACATATATCAAAATGAAACTGTCATCCAGCAGCAATGTTTATGACGTTTATGTGGAGAGCGTAAATAAGATAAATGACGACGGCGACTGCATAATCATCCTCAACTGCGATATGATAGACGACGACATAATCAAGAACAGGGTTGAGCAGATCGAGCTTATCTTCGACGACTACAACGGAATAAAGGTTCCGCGCAAGGCGATACGCTTCCGCGACAACGAAAAGGGCGTCTACATCATCTACGGTGAGGACTATATCTTCCGCAAGATAGACGTTATATATGAGGGCGACGATTTTGTGCTTTCAGAGATAACCGATGACGACGAGTATCTCGCCGTGTATGACCAGATCGTGCTGCAAGGGCAGGGCTTGGATTGATTTGGATAAGGAAAGGTCAGACAGAAAATGCCACTTAGTGCAGAGCTGCAAGTAATGCAGGAAAAAACACTGGTTGAAAACTATAAAAGAATATGCTATAATGTCAGCGAGGCTGCCGAAAAATACAGAGGCGGCGGTAAAATAAGGATCATGGGAGTCACCAAAACGGTCGCGCCGGAGCTTGTCAACAAGTCGATCGAGCTTGGGATAGACCTGATCGGCGAAAACAGAGTGCAGGAGTATCTCTCGAAGAAGGACTTTTATAAGCCCTGCGAAATGCATATAATAGGACATCTTCAGACAAATAAGGTAAAGTATATCATAAACGACGCGGCTTGTATCCAGTCGGTGGACAGTCTGAGGCTTGCCGAGGAGATAAACAGGCAGGCGGAAAAAACGGGCAAAGTACAGGATATTCTGCTTGAGGTGAATATCGGCAGGGAGCAGTCCAAGAGCGGCGTTGCCGAAGAAGATCTTAGCGGACTTCTCGGCGAGATAAGCGGTCTTTCGGGCGTTCGAGTGCGCGGACTGATGGCAATTCCGCCGATAGGCTGCGGCGAGGAGCTTTTTGAGCATATGCGAGACCTGTTTGAAAGGCATAAGGGCGGCGATTTCGATACGCTGTCAATGGGAATGTCCGGCGACTACGTGACGGCTGTCAAGCACGGCTCGACACTTATCAGATTGGGAACAGCTCTTTACGGAGCAAGAATATATAAATAACGGAGGAGAACAAAATGGGAGTATTAGGCGGATTGAAAAGTATGTTTGTCGGCGTTGACGACGAGGTCGATGAGATCGAAACCACAGCGTCCGAAGAGCGCGTTTCAAGCAGCAGAGAAACAAGAGAGGGAAGGAGCAGAGAACCCAGAATGATCGAGTCAACAACAACCTTGCAGATCGTTCTTGCAAGACCCAATGATTTTTCTGAGGTCAAGTCGATAGGAGATGACCTCAATGACCAGAAAACGGTTCTGCTCAACCTCGAAAGCGTTAAGGGCGAGGACGCGAGAAGGATACTTGACTTCCTTTCGGGCGTTGCATATGCAAATCAGGCGGACATCAAGATGATGGCACAGAAGACATTTGCGATAATGCCTAAGAACGTCGGCTTCCAGGGAGTCGATCTTATGAGCGAGCTGGAGAATAACGGCTACAGCTTCTGATGAGCGGCTTTTCCGATGAGATATTGGTCAAGAATGTCCGTAGCTGGGCGAAAAAGGCCGAAAATTCGTATTTAGTCAAATACACGCCGTTTCTTGACGACAGGCAGCTCGCCGTGGCTGAGGAGGCTCTGAGGGGCTTTGAGGGCTATAAGCTCTTCGGCGGCTATGAAAACGCAAGGCGAAAGATGCTGTGCGTTTACGGCGGCTTGGATGAGCCGCAGGACAGTGATTTCCCCATATACGCCACGACCTTTCGGTTTAAAAACATCGGCGGAAAGACGCTATGTCACCGCGACTTTCTGGGCGCGTTTATGTCGCTGGATATCAAACGTGAGTGCGTCGGGGATATTGTTGTCGGCGAAGGGGTGTGCGTTGCTTTCTGCACGCTGCCCGTTCTGGGAGAGATCACCAAGGTCGGCAGCGTCGGGGTTTGCGCCGAGGAGGGCTGCAAAGCCCTTTGCGGTATTGATACCGAGCAGAAATTTGAGGATATTTCGGGTACGGTCGCGTCACTGAGGCTCGACTGCATTGCCGCACTGGCGGCGTGCGTTTCGAGAAGCGAG
>DLOT01000060.1:0-3497 GCA_002479715.1 Ruminococcus sp. UBA7477
CCCCGCCGAAGCGGGGGGATATATTGTGTTGTTATCTGAGCTTTGTGCCGCAGGGAAGCGACTGGTCAGGGAATACCACGCTTGCCGCGCCGTCGGGAGTGTCTGCCGCGCAGATCATTCCGTTTGACTCAACTCCGCAAAGCTTGACAGGCTTGAGATTTGCCACAAGGATGATCTTCTTTCCAATCAGGTCCTCGGGCGTATACCATTCGGCGATCCCCGAAACGACCTGCCTGCCGCCCATTCCGTCGTCGAGCTGGAGGCAAAGCAGCTTTTTCGATCTCTTGACCTTCTCGCAGGCCTTGACCAACGCGACTCTCAGGTCGATCTTGGCGAAATCATCAATTGATATCTCGTCGGCAAGCGGCACCGGCTTGAATGCGTTCTCATCGGCAGGAGTGTTGTTTCCTATGATCTTGTTAAGCTCGTCGATCTCTTTCTCCGCGTCAATTCTCGGGAACAGCACTGCGCCTTTGCACACCGTGACATTCTCTGGGAGAACGCCGAAACTTCCGAGCTTCTCAAGCTTTACCATATCCTCGGATGCGCCTATCTGCTTCCATACCTCGGGCATGGTCTTGGGCATAAACGGATACAGCAGTCCTGATGTTATTCTTATTGTTTCAAGAAGGTTGTAGAGAACGCTTGCCAGCCGCGCCCTTTTGTCCTCGCTCTTGCCGAGTACCCAAGGCTCGGTTTCGTCAATATATTTGTTTGCTCGCGAAACTACCTTAAAAATCTCTTCGAGCGCGTTTGAGAGCTTTACCTCGTCGATCAGCTGATCCACCTTGTCGCGGAGAGCGGCAANNCCATATTTACCAACTCGTCGTCAAGCTGATCGTAGTCGCGATCGGTGGGAAGCGTTGCGCCGAAGTACTTATCCACCATCGCTACCGTTCTGGAAACAAGGTTTCCGAAATCATTTGCGAGGTCTGAGTTTATGCGGCTTATCATGATCTCATTCGAGAAGTTGCTGTCCGAACCGTACGGCATATCGCGGAGTATCTGATAACGAACCGCGTCCGAGCCGTAGCGCTCAGCCAGTACAAACGGATCAATTACGTTTCCGAGGGATTTTGACATCTTCTGTCCGTTGAAGTTTATCCAGCCGTGACCGTAGAGCTTTTTCGGGAGCGGCAGATCCAGCATCATCAGAATAGCCGGCCATACTATCGAGTGAAAACGCACGATCTCCTTGGCAGTCATGTGCAGATCGGCGGGCCAGTACTTTTCAAAGTCATTGTATTTGTCGTTCTCGTAGCCGAGGGCGCTGATATAGTTGGTGAGAGCGTCCACCCAGACGTATACAACATGACCCGGGTCAAAGTCTACGGGTACGCCCCATGTGAAGGAGGTTCTCGAAACACACAGATCCTCAAGACCCGGCTTTATGAAGTTGTTGACCATCTCGTTTACGCGGGATTTTGGCGAGAGGTAGTCCGTCTCGGTGAGGAATTTCTCCACCTTATCCGCGTACTCGGACAGTCTCAGGAAGTAAGCCTCCTCCTTAGCGTCGATTACATCACGTCCGCAGTCGGGGCACTTGCCGTCCTTGAGCTGGCTCTCCGTCCAGAAGCTCTCGCATGGTGTGCAGTACTTGCCGACATACTGTCCCTTGTAGATAAAGCCCTTTTCGTAGAGCTTTCTGAAAACGGACTGTACGGTCTTTATGTGGTAGTCGTCGGTTGTGCGGATATAGCGGTCGTAGCTGATGTCCATCGTTTCCCACAGACGCTTGAAGTTATCGACAATAGGGTCTACGTATTCTTTCGGGGAAACGCCCTTCTCCTTAGCTTTCTGCTCGATTTTGAGACCGTGCTCGTCAGTGCCGGTAAGGAACATGACATCATATCCCTGCATTCGTCTGTACCTCGCGATCGAATCGCAGGCGACGGTTGTGTAGCAGTGGCCGATATGCGGATTGCCCGACGGGTAATAGATCGGCGTTGTGATGTAAAACGGCTTCTTTGACATGATGTAACTTCCTTTCTTAAAAACTGTAGCCTTATACGGATACCAATATATTATACAACCTTTGCTCAAAAAAATCAAGCCTTTATATCTTATTTTTGCTAACGACCCTCCGTAAGCCTCGGCACAGATCGGCTAAGAGGGCGTCTTTGCTTGACAAGGGCGGGAAAAGGTGGTACAATAAACGCAAAGCGTGTAGTGTATATACGCTTATGCTTATATGATACAATACAAACTTAATAGTGTAAAAGGACTGATATATATGAATATTTCTTCGGATAAGATACTGACGATACAGGACATTTCCTGCGTAGGGCAATGCTCGCTGACCGTCGCGCTGCCGCTCATTTCCGCCTGCGGCATTGAGACCTGCATACTGCCATCTGCGGTGCTTTCCACACATACGGGCGGCTTTTCGGGCTACACCTTCCGCGATCTGACAGACGGTATCCTTTCGATCGCCGATCATTGGGAGCAGACGGGCATTAAGTTCAGGGCGGTCTATACCGGATATCTCGGAAGCGCAAAGCAGATAGCCTATTCAGCTGATATCATGGACAGGCTGCTGACAGAGGACGGACTTCGCATCGTTGACCCTGCTATGGCGGATAACGGCAGACTTTATTACGGCTTTGACGATGAGTTTGTTAAAGAGATGGCTCACTTCTGCGGAAAGGCTGATATCATTCTGCCCAACATCACCGAGGCGAGCCTTATGGTCGGGGAGGAGTATAAGCAGGCTGGTTATGACGAGAGCTATGTTCTCGGACTGCTTGAAAAGCTTGGAGCGCTCGGTGCAAAAACGGTTATCCTCACAGGCGTTACCTATTCGGATGACAAGCTGGGCGTTGCGGTATATGATACTAATAGCCGTAAGCTGGATTATTATTTCCACGACAGGCTCAAGGTATCCTCGCACGGTACGGGAGATGTCTATGCGTCGGTATTCACAGGCGCGGTTATGCGCGGCAGAAGCGTATATGATGCTGCCAAGCTTGCGGCAGATTTCACTGTTGAGGCGATCAGGCAGACGGCAGGTGATGAGGGTCACTGGTACGGCGTCAAGTTTGAAAAGGCTCTCCCGATGCTCATAAAGGAGTTTGATACCCCGGCTTAAAGCCGGCAGCGTACCGTTGCACCCACATCCGCCTTGCCAAATGTAGGTTAGGGAGAAAGATAGGGTGACGGCGGGCTGAACACACCGACATAAAGCGCCCCTTGCCAAGACCATACGCATATTTTCTAGCATACAAAAAAGCCTCCGCAAAGGGAGGCTTTTGATTTATGTTTTTACCGATTACTTAAGCTCAACAGGCAGCGTAACGCTGCGCCCATTGCCGCCTTGCCAAACTTAGGCGCAAGCGCAGGTTCGGAGTGACGGCGGATCGTTCTTTTGTTGATTACTTGAGTTCAACAGTTGCGCCGGCAGCTTCGAGCTTAGCCTTGAGTTCGTCAGCCTCAGCCTTTGAAGCGCCTTCCTTGATAGCCTTAGGAGCAGACTCAACAAGCTCCTTAGCTTCCTTAAG
>DLOT01000060.1:3558-10129 GCA_002479715.1 Ruminococcus sp. UBA7477
CGGCAGCTCCGCCGGCAGCGGGAGCAGCAGCGATTGCAGCTGTAACACCGAATTCCTCCTGAATAGCATCTACAAGCTCCTTGAGCTCGAGAACGGACAGTGCCTTGATCTCTTCGATCATGTTCATAATCTTTTCCGAAGCCATGATAATTTTCTCCTTTTCATAAAGTAATGTTGTTGTGGTTTACGGCATTAAGCCGCAGCTTTCAGGTCACGCGGCAATATCAGGCTGCGTCCCCGTTTTTGTCTGCAACGGCCTGAAGGGTCGCCGCAAGCTTCTGGATAGGGCCCTGAAGAGAGCCGACCAGCTGTGCAAGCAGAGTTTCCTTGGAAGGGATCTTCGACAAAGCGGTAACGCCCGCCTGATCGTAAATGTCCTTACCGATGAAGCCGGCTTTAAGATTGAATCTGCTGTCGCCTGCCTTTTCGGCAAATTCGCCGAGAATTCTTGCAGCGGCAGTTTCGTCATTCTCGGAAACGGCAATAGCGCTTGTTCCTTCAAGCACATCTGAAAGACCGTCCAGTCCGGCGCCCTTGACAGCAAAGCGCAGCATTGTGTTCTTCTCAACGAAGTACTTAACGCCTGCTTCACGAAGCGTGCGGCGGAGAGCAGTGTCCTCCTCGACCGTGATGCCTCTGTAGTCAACGATAACGCCTGCTACGGCGTTGTTGAGCATATCTGTCAGCTCTGTGACTCTTGCCTGCTTCTTGGCCAAAATCTTTTCACTTGGCATTTTCTTGATTCACCTCGTTTTGCGATATTTGCACCGCACTTTCGCAAAAGAAAATCCTTTCCCCAAAAGCTGAGAAAAGGATACAAAGTCGATATAACCTTGCTATTCTTTCCTCGGTCGGAATTATGGAGCAAGCCCCGCCGACTGTCTTAAGATACGAATGCTTGTATATTATACCACGCTGCAAGGTGTTTGTCAAGAGTTTTTTAATTATTTTTTTCCGTTCTTTTTCATGGACAGCCCGCCGAAATCCGAGCTTTTATCCTGCGTCTTGCCGCTGACGGGTATCGGATCCTTCGCGGCTCTTTCCTCCGCGACCTTCAGGTCGAATGACGCCTTTCCACTTTTGTGTTTAACGTTATTCGACTTGCTCATCGAGAGGATCGAGTTCATGCGGCTTTCAATATTCTTTGTTTCTTCGTCCTTCGCGGCGGCGCGTTCCTCTGGTTCATCAGGCTCTTCAACCAGCTTGACGCTTCCCACGCTCTCGCCCACGACCGCATATGAGGGTTCCTTGTATGCTTTGTGTTTCTCCGCCTGCGTGTCGGCTGGCGGCTCGATTTTTCCGAGATTTGGCGCAAGCTTCTTTTCAAACGGCTTTTCGGCGCTCTTGGCAGCGCTTTTCTGTTCTTCTCTTTCTGATGACTTCTTTGCGGAGCTTTTGCCCGAAGCCAACTTGAACTCGAACTTTTCTTCCTCCGGCTCAGCATTTTCCGCTGCAATTGCTTCTGCGGCTGCGGCTTCTGCTGCAAGCGCCTCTGCCTCTTCCTTTTCTTTCCTCAGGCGGATCGTTTCTGCTCTCTGTCTTTCCCACTCGAGCTTGGCTGCGCGGTCGTATTCCTCGCGCTTTGCACGATCCTCCTCGCGCCTTGCNNGTCCTCAGCCGCCTCTCTGGCACGTTCTTCTTCTTCGAGCTTGCGCCGTCTTTCCTCTCTCTGCATTTCAAGCTTGCGGGCTCTTTCGCGGGCTTCCTCGTCCTTGCGTCTGCGCTCCTCCAGAGCCTTTTCTTTCAGGCGGAGCTGTTCTTCTTCGTACATCTCAACGGCCTGCTGACCCGTTGCGGCTCTGCCGTCCCTGACGAACTCTGCTATCTTGTCCGCTTCGATTATGTATTTTGTCGGGATAACGACAAGACCCTTTTCGTCGAGTGCGGGGAGAAAGTCCCTTTTCTGCCGCTCAAGGTTGGAGATGCGCTTCTCGACATCGTCAAGCTGAGCCGTGATGCCGTCGTTGACCTCAAGCTGTTCCTTCCATCTGGCCTCGACCTTCTTATTGAGATATGAACGTCCGACAAAAAATACTGCGAAGAAGAAAACCACTGCCGCCGCCGCACCTGCGATGAAATTGACCGGACCGAAATTGTCAAAGCCCACGATTATCACCGCAGCCACCGCCGCGACCACCGCAGCCGCCGCCGCGATCAGGTTCACCCTCTTGCATTTTTTGCGAAGCTCATAGCGGTTCTGAACATAATACTTATCGTGGATAAGCGTTCTTAGGTATTTTTCGTTTTCCTTGTGAGTTTTGATGGCAATGTCAAATTCGTAGTATCGTTTAAAATAATTTAGCGTTTCCTCAACCTTTTGCAGTCCGGAAGCTTCAGCCATGAACGATCCCTCCAAAATACATTTAAGCAAATTGTGATATATAAATATATTATACTTTATAGTTTTTCTCTTGTCAATAGGTTTTAATGAATACGCGGACTCATTTTCATATTTTTTCTGATGACCGTATATGTATACCGTCAGCCCATTCGCCTTTGCAGAAATTTTATCAGATCATCGCGGAGGGGGGCAGCGGTGAGCGCCCTTGCGATCCTTTGCCTTGCGCGGCTGAGCGTCCGGCTGACAGTCGAGCGGTTGACTCCGTACATAAGAGCGATCTCGCTCACGCTGAGCCTGCCTGAGTACCTCAAAAGAAGATACTGCCGCTGTTTTTCGGTCAACCCTCCGCCGAGCATCTCACGCAGTATTTTAGACCTTGAAGAATCCGCCTTCCGCGACAGCTTTTCCGAGATAAAGCAGTCGATAAGACTGACATCTATCCGAGTAGCTCTGCTCATATCTATTCACCTGCCGCCGAGCCCATAAGCTCCGCTTCCCGCTCACGGTAGCGGAGAAGCTGCCCGATGACGTACATCATGTCGGCGTGTTCTTCATAGAGCAGTTCCTCCCTGCGGCGGTAGTCCGCCATGTGCGATGGGTCCTTGTCGGCCTTTCGCTGCTCCCGCACCTTTTCCAGCTGCCTTTTGACCGCAGCCGCATCACGTTCATACTGTCTGATAACCTCGCTGATAGTCATTTTATACCTCGTTTCTCTTCATTAGTCGGCGGCGTGCCGGAGGCGAACGGCTGCGCCTTATCTTTCGGCGCTGCCCCGGGGGCGTCAGGGCGGTTGCCGAGCCTGTTGTTAAAAGAACAAATGTTCTTTTCTGAGTATTATGCTATCATAATATGCAGATTATGTCAATAGGCTTGCGAAAAAATATTTGCTTGGGAAAATAATTGGACTATTGCGCCCGACTGCTCTTGAAATGGGAGGGAATGTGTGTTATAATAATTAAGTATAATTATTTTTTGCGGAGAGTTATCATGGAACAGAAAAAAATCGACAGGATATCAGAGCTTACGAGAATATCGCGCATCAGGGAGCTGACCAATGAGGAGAAGGCTGAGCGCGAAAAACTCAGAAACGAATACAGACAGGCGTTTGTCGGCAATCTGGCGGCACAGCTTGACGTCATGAAGATAAAAGAGCCTGACGGATCGGTCATAAACGTCAGAGATATGAAAAAGAAATAACGGCGGAGGAATGAAAGTGGCAAGTCAGGCAAAACAGAAAAACAAGCTTCTGGTCTTGAAGGAGCTTTTTGAGCAGCAGACCAACGAAAACCATGCAATGACTGTTCAGGAGATCATCAGTGCGCTGAACAGAAAAGGCATCTCGGCTGAGCGAAAGACCGTTTACGACGACATCGCGACCCTTACAGACAGCGGGTTTGATATAGTAGTCCGCAAGCGCGGCCATGCAAACGAATACTATCTCGGTTCGCGCCTTTTCCAGACGGTCGAGCTGTGCATTCTTGCCGACGCCGTTGCATCCTGCCGCTTCCTTACTCAGAAGAAATCGGCAGAGCTTATCTCGAAGCTTTGCAAGCTGACAGATAAGCATACAGCGCCTATGCTTGCCCGTTCTGTTCATGTGGGCAGCAGAGCAAAGGCGTTCAACGAGCGCATCTACTATAACGTGAACTTTGTCCACGAGGCGATAAAAGATAACAAAAAGCTCGCCTTCAAGATATCCTACTACGATATCGAAAAACGCAAAAGGCTCCGTCACGACGGGCTTGTCTATAAGGTCTCGCCTTATTATCTAACATGGGAGGACGACAACTATTATCTCGTCTGCTATTGTGAGAAGCATCGCGGCATCTCGCGCTATCGTGTGGACAGAATGGAAAATGTCACTGTCTGCGATGAGGATAGGATAAAGCTCTCCATAGACGAGGAGGCGCTTGCAAAATCGCAGTGCTCGGTCTACAGTATGTACGGCGGAAATGAGCGGACGGTTACGCTGGAGTTTGACAAGGATCTTATGAATGTCGTTATCGACCGCTTCGGTCAAAGGATCGTCTGCAAAAAGATAGATGAAAACCGTTTCAGGATAACCGTGAATATCCAGCTGTCGCCGCCGTTCTGGGGCTGGCTGTTCAAATTCGGGAACAAGGCTAGGATCATAGAGCCGGCTGAGGTCATCGAGCAGGCAAGGGGCGTTCTCGGAGAGATAGCAGAGATGTATACGCCCGAGGCAGCGACCGTGTAACGATTAGAATTTTTTGCGGGGGAGCAATATGATAACTGTAAAACAGAAGATCTCGATCGGCCTTGTAAGCCTGCTGTGCGCCATTCTGATAGGCGTCGGCTTTGCGGGCTATCTTTACTATAAGCAGCTGCTCGCGCCGGGCTGGCATACCGTTGAATCGGGAACCTACTACATAATCTCGGGTGACGGCGAAAAAGCTACCGGTATGCTCGAGATGGGCGATAAGACCTATATTTTCGGCGATGACGGATATATGCTCACCGGCTGGCAGGACTTCCGCGGCGAGCGCTATTATCTCGGAAACGACGGGGAAATGAGAAAGGGCGTTGCCCTTGTCGGCGGGGAGCGGTATTGCTTCAATACCGATACGGGCGTTTTCCGGACGGGCATCTATGAGATAAACGGCTCTCAGTTCATTTTCGACGAGCATGGCTTCACGACCGCAGGCTTTCTGGAGCAAGGCGGAAAGAAGTATTACTATAACTCCGACGGCTCGGCAGCGCGGGGCTGGGTCAGGATCGAGGGCAAGGAATACTATTTTGACCCGATGACCTTTGAGATGGCCGTGGGCTTCGTCAGAATTGGCACAAATATGTTCTTCTTTGACGAAAACGGCTGCTATCTGACGGGTGATCAGACTATCGACGGCTTCGATCATGTTTTTACCGACAGGGGCGTTATGGTCACCGGCTGGTATACCGCTGCGGACGGAAGCTATCGGTATTACGATGCAGACGGGCATAAGGTCACGGGAGAGCTTATACTTGACGGCAATACCTATTATTTCGACGAAAACGGCAGAATGTATACCGGCTGGCTGCAAATCGGCGACGGGCTGTTCTATTATCAGGACAACGGAGCAAAGGCGACCGGCTGGTGCGAGATAGGCGGAAACAGATACTATATCGACAGTGAAAAGGGAGCGCATAAGGGCTGGCTGCTGCTCGATGAAAGCTACTATTATTTCGGCGAGGAATATACTCTCCTTACAGGCTGGCAGACAATAAACGGTGAAACCTATTATCTCGGTCTTGGAGGAAAAATGGTCACAGGGCTTGCCGAGATAGAAAACGGCGTTTGCTATTTCGATGAAAACGGCGCAGCACAGACGGGCGAGATGACCATTGACGGCGTTTACTATAACTTTGACGAGAACACCTTTCATGCCAAGCGTGAATGGTGTAAGGAGGAGGTAGACGGTAAGCAGAGATGGTGCTTCTACAAGGAGGATTATTCTAGGGCTGTCGGCGTTTATAATATCGACGGCTATACCTACTGCTTCAACGAGGACGGTTATATCGAAACCGGCTGGCAGATCATAGACGACAAGTATCATTACTTCACTCATGACAATTTCATCATGCTTGTGGGAGTGCAGCTTATCGATGGCAAGACCTATTATTTCGATACGAACGGTGTTATGCAGACGAATGTGTGGGTAAAGACAGATGAGGGCGTCTATTATTTCTCCGAGAACGGCGCTGCGGTAACCGGTATGTATGATATCGGAGGAATAAGCTATGCCTTCGCCGCAGACGGCAAGCTGATGGAGGGCTGGCTCAAGGGCGAGGGAAACATCTATTGGTATTTTGTCGAAGGAACTATGGTCTACGGTTGGAGACAGATCGACGGCGACTATTATTTCTTTGATGAGAACGGCGTAATGGTCAGAGATACCGTTATTGACGGCTACACGATCGGTCCCGACGGGCGGTNNCCGCACCAACAGCCGCCTAATTATAGCATAGGCTAGTTAGAAAGATAGAGTGACGGCGGTGCAGCTTAAAGCTGCACCTGTTACGCTAAGGAAAGGCGAGATTTTCACGTTTGCGCTCGGAATGTTCAGTCAGTTTGAATTGAACGGAAATAAAGACCAAATCGAAGCGTAAAAGATAATACGCCTTTGCCATCTCCTACTCAAACGTCTGAAAACACTAAGGGGGATAGTGTAAAGGAAAGGGGAGTCTGAGGGGCAACGTAACGTTGCATCTGTAGCCGCCTTGCCGAACATA
>DLOT01000061.1:0-21932 GCA_002479715.1 Ruminococcus sp. UBA7477
CGGAAAAGATGCAAGCCGGGCGCCGACAAAGCACGTGGTGCGCTATTTTGTGCGGTGTTGCCTACATATTATCATTTTTTGTAAAGCAGCTTCTGCGCGACATCAATATTATTGTATGTAATCTTATAGCAGATATGGCAGGTGGCAATAATTGCAGCCGGCAAAAGTGCAATAAAAATCATCGTTCCTGCGGAAATATCGGCGGTTGCCGTTGAGGATTTCGCAAAAAGGTCGATTATCGGGAAAAACTGAGAATTGATAAGCTTGAAATATCCCGTGAAGCTTCCTAAGACTCCGACCTTTGAAAGAACTAAAACAATATATGAGATATAATACGGTGCAGAAGCTATGATGCCAAGGATCACACCGAAATAAGGCTCCGGCTTTTCCTTGTGCAGAGTAACATTTCCCTTGATCTTACCGCCTAGCTTCAAACAATAGTCGGCAAACAGGCAAAGCGTACACCCCAATGTACAGAAACCGAAAACTACATTTGCCAAAGCGCCCAGAGGCTTCTTGGCAAACACATAGAACAAGGCAAAGCAAAGCCCTATAAGCTCGCTGCCGATAAGCCGTCCGATGATCTGTGCGACGGCACTTTTTTTATATTCCGAGTTGGTTGGTACAGCCATTTGTTTTCTCCTTAATATCGGTTTTATGGAAAGATTTATTTCGGATAACAGCCGATTATTTGCGGATAATAAGCCTTGAAAGGAATGATGATCATGAACAGTCAACCGTCCTCCAAAGACGGCACCAAGATATATTACCCCAAGAATATCGTTTCACCTGCGTATCAGACAAACGTTATAACCGACAACAAGACCACCCAGGACGGAAACGTCGTCATTAAGTCAGAGCAAAACGTAGTCTGCGCGAAAAAGTGGGTCGACTCAAACCACAAATAAGCGCTTAACGCAAACCGTCTGCCGCTGCCCGGCCGAAAGCTTCGGGTGCGGCGGATTTTGCGTACCGATCAAAGACCCAGAGGGCTTATGCTTCTTTGTAAAATGCCGTTTATATAGGCTATCAGGATCCCGTAGTTGGTTATCGGAACATTCTGAATCTGTGCCGATCTATACCGATAACTAACCTCTCGTTCGCCCAGCATACAGGCTCCGCAATGAACAATAAGCTTAAATCTGCTCAGATCCTGCGGAAACTCTCCGCCGCTCGTAAACTCAAAGTTCAGTTTTTTTCCTGTATATTCCTGTATCCATTTAGGCAGCTTGACCGTTCCGATATCCTCACACTGTCTATGGTGAGTACATCCCTCGGAAATAAGCAGAGTATCTCCGTCGCAAAGCTTTTCAACGCTCCTCGCCCCTTCGACAGCCGCAGGGAGTATCCCCTTGAAGCGAGCCATCAGAATTGAGAATGAAGTCAGCGCAACATCTTCGGGAACGATCTTTGATACCTGTGCGAATGCCTGAGAATCTGTCACAACGATGCGCGGCTTGTTTTCGCCTTGTGTGAGCTTGGCAAGAAGCTCGTCATCATTAACGGTGCAGGTCACCGTCGCCCCGGCCTCCAGAGCGTCCCTCAGCACCTGCTGCTGCGGCAGGATCAATCTGCCCTTCGGCGCAGACCCATCGATCGGTATTACCAAAACAACACTGTCGCCCTTTTGCAGAAGGTCAGCGATCAGAGGCTTCTTTTCGCCGTCCGGAAGAACAGCGCAAAGCTGCTTTTTCAGCTCGTCAATACCCTCTCCTGTCTTTGCCGAAAAAACAATCTCATTAGGAGCGGGCTTAAATCCGCGGCAGATATCTATCTTGCTTCTGACCATTACGATCGGAATACCGCGCATCCTGATAAGCTCCAGAACGGCTGCATCCTCGCCGTCAAGATCTGCCTGAGCTGTTGCAACATAAACCGCAATGTCAGTCTTATTAAGTACGGAAACGGTCTTGTCTACCCGAAGCTTTCCAAGCTCCCCTTTGTCATCAATTCCTGCTGTGTCTATAATCACTATAGGTCCAAGCGGAAGCAGCTCCATGGTTTTGTATACCGGGTCCGTGGTCGTTCCTGCAACCTCCGACACAATAGCCAGCGACTGCCCGGTGAGAGCGTTTATCAAGCTGGACTTGCCGGCATTTCTTTTTCCGAAAATTCCGATGTGAGTCCTGTTTGCAACAGGAGTCGTATTCATGCTCATAAAAATCTCCCCTTATATACATAGACCGCCGTTCACCTTGATAACGGCGCCCGTAATATACGACGACCTCTCAGAGGCCAAAAACTCCACCGCATTTGCAATATCCTGCGGCAAGCCGATGCGCGAAAGCGGGATCTCATCAATAAGAGCGGCGATATCGTCAGGCGAAAGCTCTGCGTTCATAGGAGTATCGATAAGACCGGCAGTTATGCAGTTGACCCGCACCCCGCTGAGACCTTCTTCTTTTGCAAGCGCCTTCGTAAAACCTATAATTCCTGCTTTAGCCGCCGAATAAACGACCTCGCAGGAGGCGCCGACTTCTCCCCACATTGAAGAAATATTTATTATGTTTCCCGACTTTGCCCGTATCATATCCGGAAGAAAGGCTTTTGTCACAAGCATAGCGCCCGACAGGTTGACCGAGATCATCCGCCCGATCTTTTCTTCTGTCATATCGGTAAAAAGGCCGATATGAGCCGTTCCGGCATTGTTTACAAGAAGCGAAACCTCTCCGAGCTCGGCAAGCGTTTTTTCATAAGCCGCTGAGACCGAATCCCGGTCGGAAACATCGCATTTTACTGCTATCGCCCTGCCGCCCGTTGACGCGATCTCACGCACAACAAGCGCCGCGCCCTGTTCATTGGCATTATAAGCCGCCGCAACGGCATAGCCGTTTTCCGCAAGCGTTTTGCATATGGCCGAGCCTATTCCGCCCGAAGCCCCTGTAACGAAAGCAACCATAACCGCACCAGATCCCTTTTAAAGAGTGTCAACCCTGAAGCTGTCGCCGTTGGCAGAAATTGAAACGGCACAGATGTTTTCGCCGGCATTATCTATCAAAACTGCCGCAAGCTTATCCTCTATCTCCTCGCGGATCACGCGGCGCAAATCTCTTGCACCGAGCTTTCCACCGAATGCTTTTTTAGCACACAGCTTGCAGGCATCGTTATCGTAGACAAGCTTAATACCCTTTTCTTCAAGCGGCTCCTTCATCTCTCCCAGCATAAGCCCGGCGATCGCCGCATAGTTCTCCTCCGTCAATGGGTTGAAAACAACGACCTCGTCAACTCTGCCTAAAAACTCAGGCCGCAGAAACTGCCTCAGCGCTTTCATGGCGCGCTCTCTTGTTACATCCGCCTCTGACTTATTAAAGCCGACCCCAGTATCCTTGTCTGTAGAACCGGCATTTGAAGTCATAACGATAACGGTATTCTCAAACGACACGCTTCTTCCCTGAGCATCGTTTACTTTTCCCTCATCAAGGATCTGAAGCATAATATTCATAACGTCGGGATGAGCCTTTTCTATTTCATCAAAAAGCACCACCGAGTATGGTCTGCGGCGCACCTTTTCCGTCAGCTGACCTGCCTCGTCATAGCCGACATATCCGGGAGGAGAGCCTATGAGCCTTGCAACCGTATGCTTTTCCATATACTCGCTCATATCGACCCGGATAACCGGCTCGGTCGCGTCGAAAAGCTCCTCCCCCAAAACCTTGACAAGCTCTGTTTTTCCCACACCGGTCGGTCCGACGAAGATAAAGCTTGCAGGGCGTATCCTTTTTGACAGATGGACTCTTGTGCGCTTTATAGCGGCAGCGACTTTTTCTACCGCCTTGTCCTGACCTATTATGCGCTTTTTCATTGCGGCCTCAAGGCCCTTGACCTTGTCGTATTCGCTTTGGGTTATCTTGTTCGCCAGTATACCTGTCCAAAGCTCTATTACCTTAGAAAGATCCTCGTCGGTCACCGAAAGCTCCGACGTCACCCTTTCAAGCTCTACAAGCCTGTTTTGTATACGTGAGATCTCGGATTTCTCCTCGGCGATCGCCTCATAATCCGGCTCCTTGCCGTTATCCGCCTCAAGCTCCGCCAGCTTATCCTCATGAATTTTAAGCTCGGCGTTGAGCTTTTCGACCTCGGCAAGCTCGGGGCTGTTTATACTTGCACAGGCGCAGGCCTCGTCCAGAAGGTCTATAGCCTTGTCCGGCAAAAATCTATCGTTTATATATCTTTCGGAAAGGGTCGCGCACTTTCTCAAAAGCTCATCAGAGATATGAACTCTGTGATAGCTTTCATAATACTGCCTTATGCCCTTGAGTATTTCAACTGTGTCTGAAATTGTCGGCTCAGAAACGGTCACAGGCTGAAAACGCCGCTCCAGAGCGCTGTCCTTCTCAATATGCTTGCGGTATTCCTTGAAGGTCGTCGCGCCGATGACCTGTATCTCACCTCTCGAAAGAGCCGGCTTCATGATATTGGCCGCGTTCATCGAGCCTTCAGAGCTGTCGCCCGCACCGACAAGGTTATGCACCTCGTCTATGAAAAGAATGATATTCCCGCTTTCTATGACCTCGTCGATAAGCCCTTTGCATCGTCCCTCAAACTGACCTCTGAATTGAGTTCCCGCAACCAGAGCCGTAAGGTCTAGCAGATAAAGCTCCTTTCCCTGAAGATGTGCAGGAACGCCTCCCGATGAGATCCTCTGAGCAATGCCCTCCGCTATCGCGGTCTTTCCTACTCCCGGCTCACCTATGAGGCAAGGATTATTCTTTGTTCTTCTGGAAAGTATCTGCACGACTCTTTCTATTTCCTTATCACGGCCAACGATTCTGTCCAGCTTGCCGTCCCTTGCCTTCTGAGTCAGGTTAGTGCAGAACTTCGAGAGATACTTCAGCTCTTTTTCCTTGGGATTTTTCTTCGGCCTTTTCGCAGCCGCCTTTTTATCCGGAGCTGCGCTGCTTTCTGAATTGGCGGGATTTTTAAAACCCGATCCGAACAGGCTGCTCAGGAAGTCAGGAAGAGTATTGCTGCCGCCCTGCTCAAAGTTGCCGCCCTCGGTCATATCCATAAGCTGATTGGACATTTCTTCAAAGTCCTCTTCCGAAATCCCCATCTGCTTCATATAGTCATCTACCTGAGAAATACCAAGCTCCCTTGCACAGACAAGGCAAAGCCCCTCATTTTTCTTCTCGGTGCCGTTTGTCGCGGAAATAAAGACCGCAGCGGGTCTTTTTCCGCATCTGGAACACATTATCACCTTGCAAAACTCCTTTTTGTCTTTCGGTTAAATTTTAACTTCACTCAGCTTGAACAGCATATCTGCCGTATCGCCGCCTATAAACCCGGTCAGCACTCCGAGTGCAACAACGATAACCACACCCTCGGCTAAGCCAAGAACAAATCCTGTCATCTTTGAAAGCTGCTTTCCTACCGGCAGGATCTTAGCCACGGATAGTATGCCCAAAGCAATTTTCAAAACCAAAGATACAACAATAAATATCACTAATGCCGCAGCACATCTTAAAAGTCCTATAAACTTGCTTCTCAGGATGTTCTTTTCCAAAACCTTCGCAGTCTCGTCATTATCTCCCGAGCAGGCGACCTGAACGACCTCGGTGAAATTATCGCGGTTTTCGCGCAGGCTTACGACCAATTCATCAACAATCTCCTCCGGAACGGCATCTCCCGTAAACTCGGTGATGTTCTCGGTGGTCAAAACCTTATCAATCTTATCGTTGACCTCGTCGATCGAGATAGCCTTGCCCTTTTCTTTAGCTATGGTGCTGATCTCCGCCGCAATATCCTTGCAGCCTGAAAGACGCTCAACGTCTGCATCCGAGATCTCAACGCCATACATATCCGAGATGTTTTCCTTTACGGTTTCGGTAATGCTGGTGTCGTCAAGCCCGTCGCTTATTGCTGTGACTATGTCTTCTTTCATATATTTGTCATACAGATCCTGCGCCAAGGGTTTTGAAAAAGCCACCGCAGCCAACACTGCAACGACAGTTACCCCGATTGAAAACAGCGTTTTGAATGCGTTGCGCTTAGTTCCCCGCCATGCACACAACACTATTATAAGGATCGCCACAATGACCGGTAAATAATTTTCCATAATACCCTCCGCTTACTCGATAGTCACTTTATATATGTTATTGTAATCCTCAACATACATAACATCGCCTATAAACACAAACGACTGATAATCGTTTGAAACCTCATAGCTTGCCATTTGCTCACCCGAGCTGTTGAAAACGAGCAGACTGCCTTTAATCAGGATATACACAAGGCCGTCCTTGCAGGCTATATGCTTGCATTCGCCGTCTATGCTTATTTGAAAAATGTCGGTGGAATCGGCGCCTGATATAGTCAGATCAAACGAACCCCGCTCGACGCTTTTTTCGACCACAGCCGCAACGCTCTTATCAAGCGCCGCCGAGCTTAAAGCAGTATTGTAGTCATACTGAGAAATAATGCTTCCGTCAGTACCCAGATGCAGAAGCTTTGAGTCGCACAGCGCCCACAGGGTGTCGCCCTTACAATAAAATGTATCATAAACTGTTGCGGGAATATTGTCGATAACATAGATGGGGTCTGTCTGCATAAAGCTGAGAGCCGTAATGCTGCTCTGAATTTCCCCGCCGTTAGCCTTTATTGTCGAAACTATACATCCGTTACCGTCACTGTTCATACAAACATCGACAATTCTCTGACCGCTGGACCACAGAAACGCCTCGTTGCCCTTAGGGTCATATACCGTCATATACGACGCATACTTGTCTGTCTGAGTCACGATCGCAGCATAGTCCCTGCTGCCCGTTTCGGCAAGGATTATCTTTTCGGTAAACGTCTTGCTGTAGATCAGTCCCTCCTCATTTACGGCGATCAGGCTGTAGCCCCCGATATCATACAGGAGCAGCATATTTCCGCCCGGAACGCCCATTGGGTTTGCCAGATTGTGCTGAATACTTTTGAGCTTGTTTCCGTCGCCGTCATATATGGTTATTCCCGTGTCGGTGACAAGAACAAACTGCTCTCCGTATGAGTAGATCTCCGATGAATTCGTTTCGCCGATCGAAATAGGAAACTCTCCGGCCTCGATGTTTGCGCTTTTCTTTTCAACAGTTTCCTTAGTATTCTCTATAACGCTGCGTAGCTTAGGAAGCCACTTTTCAGAGGTCAGCGCCGCGATCATCGCAATACATATTATCACAAGCAGACCGGCAAGCTTTTTCAGCGATTTTTTTCTCTTTGCTTTTTTTCTTGCCTTTCTTATGTCTGTTTGATAGGTCTTTTCCTTAGCCATACTGCTTCTCCTTTCTTCAATCTCTCTTTTGTTCTAGTAAAACACTTTGTTCAGATAAAGCCCCTGAGGAGGGACGGTCTTCCCGGCTTTCGTTCTGTCGCGGGAAGCAATCAGCCCTCCGACAGCGTCAGGAGCGATCTTTCCCTCGTTTATAAATATCAGCGTGCCGACCATTATCCTGACCATATTATAAAGAAATCCGTCCGCCCTGACTCTGAAGCTGATAATATCTCCGCTTCGTTCAACGGTAAAGCTCTCCACCGTGCGTATGGTAATCTCCTTTGTGCAGGCGGCGCTGCAAAACGCTTTGAAATCATGTCTTCCTACAAAGCTCTGCGCCGATCGGTTCATCAGCTTTTCGTCCATACGAAACCAATACCTGTAGGCTCGGTTTGCATAAAACGGGTTTTTTATTGCGCTGTTATGAACAAGATACTCATACTCCTTGCCCTTACAGTCATAGCGTGCATGAAAGCTGTCAGGGACCAGCTCGCACTGCGTCACCGCGATATCATCAGGCAATAGCGAGTTCATTCCCATTACTACGCCCCGTTCGGATATCGGGCTTTCTGTATGAAAATTAAAGACAAACTCGCGCGCGTGGACGCCCGTGTCGGTGCGTGAGCAGCCGTATATCACTGTCTTCTCGTCAAGAAGCTTTTCGGCGGCAGATTCTACGACCTCCTGAACGGCAAGCGCGTTTTGCTGCCGCTGAAAGCCGTGATACNNGCTGCCGTCATAAGCCATGGTCACTTTAAAATTTCTCATATCAGAACACTTTCGGACCAAGCTTGTCCGCAAACACTACCCCTGCGATAAACACAGCGGTCAGAGCCAATGAAGCGTAATCTCTGAGCGAAGTTTTCATCTGCTTCATTCTTGTTCTTCCTTCTCCGCCATGATAACAGCGGCATTCCATAGCCAGTGCAAGCTCCATTGCTCTTTTAAACGATGAAACGATCAGCGGAACGAAGATCGGCACCAACGCCCTTGCCTTTTTCACAAGGTTTCCCGACTCCATATCGGCGCCCCGCGCCTTTTGCGCTGCCATGATCTTGTCTGTTTCTTCTATAAGTGTCGGAATAAAGCGAAGTGCGATGGTCATCATCATCGCAAGGTCGTGAACAGGCCTGCGAAGAGGCTTTATAGGAGCGAAAAGCCGTTCTATCGCATCTGTAAGCTGTATCGGCGAGGTCGTATAGGTCAGCAAAGACGAGCCGACGATCAGCCCGACGATTCGTATTATTATGAACACTGCCGAAACAACGCCGTTTTGTGTTATCGTTATGAATCTCCAATGAAACCAAACGTCGCCCGTTTTGATAAAGAAAATATTAAGCACTGCGGTAAAAATCAAAATAGGCATGATCGGCCTGAGACTTTTGAGCATCATCCTGAATGGAATGCCGGACAGGGCAAACGAAAGCAGCACGAACGCCATTCCCACAGCCAGCCCATAGAAGCTTCCCGCCATAAAAAGCATAACTATAAACGCTATTGTCAGTATCAGCTTAACTCTCGGGTCAAGACGGTGAATTATCGAATGACCGGGGAAAAACTGACCTATTGTTATATCCTTGAGCAAACCAAAATACCTCCGAAGCGGCTAAATTCTATCGTCACGAAGCATTTTAAGCAAAAGCTTCTTTCCGTAATCAACAGTGTAAACATCGTCTTCAACCGGGATACCCGCTGCCCTGAGCCTGTTGAATACCCTTGTTATCTGCGGGGTTGAAAGTCCCATTTGTTCAAGCTCTGACGCTCTGTGAAAAACTGCCGCTGTTTCGTCATAGCAAAAAACCTTGGACTTGTTCATCACTAAGATTTTCGTCGCATTCTTCGCAACGTCCTCCATAGAGTGCGAAACAAGCATCACCGTGTTTTTTTTCTCCTTGTGATACTCCCTGATCTGTCCCAGGATCATATCGCGTCCTTTGGGGTCAAGACCTGACGCAGGCTCGTCCAGAATTAGAACCTTAGGCTCCATTGCCATAACGCCCGCTATGGCAACACGCCTCTTCTGTCCTCCCGAAAGCTCAAAAGGACTTTTCTCCAAAAGGCTTTTATCAAGGCCGACCATGCGTATAGTTTCCATAATACGCCTGTCGATCTCTTCCTCATCAAGGCCCATGTTCTTCGGTCCGAACGCTATATCCTTATAGACCGTTTCCTCAAAAAGCTGATACTCCGGATACTGAAATACCAAGCCTACCTTGAAGCGAATATCTCTGAGTCTTTTCTTGTCATCCCAAAGCCGTTCTCCGTCAATGCAGACACTTCCCGAGGTGGGCTTCAAAAGACCATTGAAATGCTGGATAAGAGTTGACTTACCCGATCCTGTGTGACCAATAACTCCTACCAGTTCGCCTTCGTCTATTTCAAGGCTCACATTATCAACGGCTACCTTGCGAAAGGGTGTTCCCTCGCCGTATACATAAGTTAAGTTCTCACATTTGATTACTGCCATAGCTATTCCTTTACGTCTGGTTTCAAAAGTCCGAGCAGTGCTTCAAAGCACTCATCCTCGGTGATAATATCTTCGGGCAGATCATAGCCTTCCTGCCGCAGACCCCATATCAATTCGGTCACCTGCGGAACATCCAGCCCGAGGGATTTCATTTTCTCGACCTGCGAAAAGATCTTCTTCGGAACATCATCCATAACGATGTTGCCGCTGTCGACAACTACTATTCTTTCGGCCTGTGCCGCTTCGTCCATATAGTGGGTTATCAAAACGATCGTTACGCCCATTTCCTCATTGAGCATCTTAACGGTTTTCATTACCTCGGCTCTGCCTTTAGGATCGAGCATTGCGGTCGGCTCGTCAAGCAAAACGCACTCAGGCTTCATCGCTATTATCCCTGCGATCGCGACTCGCTGCTTCTGACCTCCCGAAAGCTTGTGAGGGGCGTGCTCGCGATATTCATACATATCTACGGTTTTCAGCGCCTCATCGACCCTTCTGCGTATCTCCTCCGGCTCAACCCCCATATTCTCCAAAGCGAAGGCCACGTCTTCCTCAACAATAGTTGCGACGATCTGGTTATCGGGATTCTGAAAAACCATTCCCACCCGCTGACGTATCGGAAGAAGGTTTTCCTCCTTGGAGGCATCGTAGCCGCAGGAAAAAACCTCGCCCTCATCAGCGGTATTGATAGCGTTGAAGCACTTTGCAAGGGTCGATTTTCCGCTGCCGTTATGCCCCAGCACGGCCACAAACTCTCCTTTTTTGATATCAAGACTGATCCCGTGGAGGACCTCCGTTTTAACGGGCGGCTCTTCCATATTGTTAATATACGAAAACTTTAAGTTCTTTGCCGATAAAAATGTGTTCATAGTACGTTCCTTAAAATCATTATGGCGCTGCATCAAGCATTTCTCTCTCCGCAGCGATGTGCGCGGAAACCCGCGCAGCTTTGTCAGTCCTTCTTGAACTTGTCAATGATGTCCTCAGCCTTATCCTTGACCTTTTCGAGGTTTTCCTTAGTGGCAAGCTCCTTGGCCTTATCGACTACCTCATCGGGGATCTTATCCTCGATCTTATCGACCTTATCCTTGATATCACCCAAATCAAAGCCCATCTTTCTACCCTCCTTTAAGTATAGCTTTCATTATCCGTTACATACGCGCGAACGCGCAGCGGAATATCTAAGCTGTCAGCAAGTCTGCGGCATTTTGCGATCTCCTCATCCATACCGCCCATATCGACGACTGTGAAGCCGACCTCCAGTCCCAAGGCCTTTGCGGATCTTGCAAATGAGATCATCGCATCAAACGCCTTTTCGCCAAAACTCGGCCGCGTTATATCACAGTATTTTGCCGCCGTCGAAGCATTCAGGCTGACAGAAACGCTGTCGACCACACCGACCATCTTTGCAACATCGAACCTAGGATCAATAAGTGAGATCAGTCCGTTTGTGTTGACTCTTATTTTCATTGCGTAATTTTCCTTGATGTATCTTGCCGTTTCGATAAGTGTTTCAGCTCTCTCCATCGGTTCGCCGTATCCGCAGAAAACAACGCTGTTCATATTCTCCTTATCAAGACCGTCGAACGCCGCCTTGATCTCGTCTATATCCGGCTCATGCTCAAGCCACAGGCTTTCGTTTCCCGCAATACTGTCGCCCCCCTGCCTTATGCAGAACCTGCAATCACAGGGACAGCGGTTAGTTATGTTAGCGTATATCTTGCCCTCAAATTTATAGAATATTGTCATATTGTTACCCTCTTATATGCCCAGAAAATCGACATCTTATCAAAGATTTTTCCAGATCGCCGTTGATCCGCAAGGTAAGGTAAGTCCGGTGCTTTCAACGGGCAGACCTATCTCGTCGGCTTCAACGCTCCCACCGAACCGATCTTTCAAAACATCGGCGAGAATATATGCCATGACAGACGGTGAAAGTCCGGTCGTGTAGCTGTTGAGCAAAAAGAACAGCGGCTGCTCACTCAGCACATCGGCACAAAGCCTGACCAGCTTATAAATACAGTCCTCCAGCTTCCAGACCTCTCCGCCCGGGCCTCTGCCATAGCTAGGGGGGTCCATAACAACAGCATCGTAAAAGCTTTTTCGCCTTATCTCCCGTAAAACAAACTTTTCGCAGTCATCAACGATCCATCTTATAGGCTTTTCCGAAAGCCCCGACGCGGCGGCGTTTTCCCTTGCCCATTGGACCATCCCCTTAGACGCGTCAACATGGGTCACACTCGCCCCAGCCTTGGCGCAGGCAAGCGTCGCACCGCCGGTATAGGCAAACATATTCAAAACTCTTATAGGTCTGCCGGAATCAGAAATAAGCTTTGCTGTCAGATCCCAGTTGACAGCCTGCTCGGGAAAAAGCCCTGTATGCTTGAAGCCTGTAGGGCGTATTATGAATGTAAGTCCGTTGTAGGAGATCTTCCAGCTCTCAGGGAGCTTGTGAAAATACTCCCACTCGCCGCCGCCCTTTGCCGAACGGTGATAGACCGCATCGGCCTTTGACCAGAGCGGAGTTCTCTTCTCCGACTTCCAGATTATCTGCGGGTCAGGGCGAACCAGCACCCTTCCTCCCCAGCTCTCAAGCTTATCGCCGTCGGAAGCATCAAATATTCTATAGTCCTGCCAACCGTTAGCTGTTCTCATTTCAAATCAGATCCCCGGATTATTTTGCGGCAAATTCCGCGATTTTTCCGGAAATGATCTCCGCATACTCGGTTATAACGCCGAAGTTTTTGCCCTCGATCATTACACGGACAAGCGGCTCTGTTCCCGATTCGCGTATAAGTATCCTGCCATCGTCGCCGAGCTTGCGCTTATAGTTTTCGATAGTTTTGCTTATCTCCTCATCGGCCTCCCATTTTCCTTTCTTGTCTGCCGATATTTCAACATTTTTCAGCACCTGCGGATAAGATGACATCAGCCCCGCAAGGTCGGAAGCCTTGGCGTGAGTCTTGGAAAGGATCTCAAGCAGCTTGGCTGCTGTCAGCTCGCCGTCGCCCGTTGTAGCCTCATCAAGAAAGATAATGTGGCCCGACTGCTCTCCGCCGAGGTTGTAACCGCCTTTCTGCATTTCCTCCAAAACATATCTGTCGCCGACCTGTGTTGTCGCAACGATAACGCCGGCCTCCTTCGCGAACTTGAAAAATCCCAGGTTCGTCATGACCGTAACAACGCAGGCGTTGTGCTTCAGTGTTCCCGTTGCTTTCATATATTTTGAGAATATCGCAAGCAGCTTATCTCCGTCTATCACGTTTCCAAGCTCATCAACAGCCAGACATCTGTCTGCGTCACCATCGAAGGCTATACCTATGTTGCATCTGTTGTCTACGACCGCCTTACAAAGCGCTCTCAGGTCTGTTGATCCGCACTCGCGGTTAATGTTTATCCCGTCGGGTGTGTTATTGATGAACACACAGTTCGCGCCGAGTCCCTTGAAAAGCTTCTCAGCGCAGGAGGAGGCAGATCCGTTGGCGCAGTCGATCGCCACTTTAAGTCCCCTGTAGTCGCCGTCGATAGTTTTCATTATGTAGCGGACATAATCCCACTCGGCATTCTTTTCATAAGTGACTCTTCCGATAAGCGAACCGCTTGACAGACAGATGTTTTCGGGATTATCAAGAACCAGATCCTCGATCTCTTTCTCGATCGCGTCGGGAAGCTTGAAGCCCTCTCCCGAGAAAAGCTTGATGCCGTTGAACTGCATCGGGTTATGTGACGCAGAGATCATAACGCCGGCGTCGGCCTCGTATTTCTTAACAAGCATTGCTACAGCAGGCGTCGGAACAACGCCGAGGATATGAGCGTCCGCCCCGACCGAGCATATACCCGCAACCAAAGCCGCCTCCAGAACATCTCCCGAGATCCTGGTGTCCTTTCCGATAAGGATCTTCGGCTTGCGGTTGGTGGTCTTTGTCAAAACCAAGGCTGCCGCCCTGCCTATGTTCATGGCGGTTTCGCAGGTAAGCTCCGTTATAGCTACACCGCGTGCGCCGTCCGTCCCAAAAAGTCTGCCCATAAGTTATCTTCTCCTTTTGATATGATATATATTATTCATTTTCCCAAATGGAACATGGTAGTCTGACCGTTCCGTGTCATTCCGAGGTGAGCATAAGCCAGATCGGTAGCGCATCTTCCGCCCTTGGTCCTTGAAAGAAATCCGAGCTGCATCAAAAACGGTTCGCAGCTTTCCTCGATCGTCCGTGCATCCTCACCTATCGCCGCCGCCAGTGTTTCCAGTCCTACAGGACCTCCTCCGTAGCTGACGATTATCATTTTCAACAAACGTCTGTCAAGCTCATCCAGCCCTAGGCTGTCAACACCCATCCGGACAAGCGCCGTATCAATAAGCTCCTTGTTCAGCGTCGGCGTATCGCTTCCCGTTATGACCTGAGCATAGTCCCTTGAACGGCGCAGCAACCTGTTTGCGACTCTCGGAGTACCCCTTGAGCGGGAAGCCAGCTCCATTGCACCCTGATTGTCGCAGGGGCTTTTCAGTATCATAGACGAACGCTGTATTATCTCGCACAGCTCATCGTTTGAATAAGGCTCAAGCCTTGCGATAATGCCGAATCTATCGCGCAAAGGCGCTGTCAGCTGACCGGCTATTGTCGTCGCGCCGATGAGCGTAAATCTGTTCAGATCAAGCCTGATGCTTCTTGCCGAGGGACCCTTGCCGACGATTATGTCAAGAACATAGTCCTCCATCGCCGGGTAGAGTATTTCTTCAATCGCTCTTGATAGGCGGTGGATCTCGTCTATAAAAAGCACATCGCCCTCCTGCAGATTTGTCAGCAGAGCGGCAAGATCACCCGGCTTCTGGATCGCCGAGCCGTTGGTCTTTCGGCAGTTGGCGCCCATTTCATGCGCGATAATCTCCGACAAAGTAGTTTTGCCGAGACCGGGCGGACCGTACAGCAGAACATGGTCAAGGACCTCGCCCCTTTGCTTTGCAGCCTCGATATATATCTTCATGTTTTCCTTAGCCTTGCTCTGACCGATGTATTCATCAAGAGTCTTAGGGCGTATACTGCGCTCCAGCTCCTCCTCAATATCCTTTTTGATAGGCTCGGGAGATACTATTCTGTTTTCAAAGTCGAACTCTGATTCCTCAATCACTTACCGATTCTCCTTTCATCTATCTCAAAGCCAGCGCCTTCAGCGCGCCCTTTATGTATTCCTCAACTGTCAGCCCACTGCCGAGCTTTGCGACCTCGGTTGCCGCCTCCGACTGAGAATATCCCAGTGCAACAAGAGCCGCAGCAGCCTCCGCCGACGGACTGCCCTCGCTGCGGACTTCGGTATAATCCTGAGCCGCCGCATAGATCTGAGAGCCTTTTGCGACCTTGGACTGAAGCTCCATAACGATCCTCTGCGCCGTTTTTGCTCCCACGCCTTTCAGAGAAGTGAACGCCTTTGTATCGCCGCTGGCGATAGCCACCGCGAGCTTCTGAGAACTGAGCCCGGAAAGGATCGTCAGTGCCGCTTTTGCGCCAACACCTGAAACGGTCAGCAAAAGCTTGAACCATTCAAGCTCCTCCTTTGAGGCAAATCCGAACAGCTCGACAGAATCTTCCCTGACGGATAGATATGTGTAAAGCGTTACCTCCTCGCGCGAAGAGATCTTCATAAGCGTTTCATTTGAAGTGCGGCAGGCATATCCGAGTCCTCCGCAGTCGACGACCGCAAGCTCGGCCTCGGTATGAATAAGCTTTCCGGTTATGCAGTAAATCATATTTTAATCAATCCTTATATTTATCACTCAGAATCCCTGACAGCGAGTAGGCAGTGTGACCGTGGCATATCGCGAGCGCAAGAGCATCTGCCGTGTCGTCAGGCTTGGGGACCTTTGACAGGTGCAGGATCTCTTTCGTCATCTTCTGAACCTGTTTTTTATCTGCACCGCCGAAGCCGGTTATAGACATCTTCACCTGAAGCGGCGTGTACTCGCAGATCTTTATTCCGCGCTGTATAGCAGGCAGCAGCGTGACGCCCCTTGCCTGTGCAACGTCGATGGCGGTCGTGGTGTTGGTGTTGAAGTAAAGCTTCTCGATACCCATTTCATCAGGCTTATAGGCGTCGAGTATCTGCGACATATCGTCATATATCATCCTGAGCCGCTCCGAAAAAGGCAGACCGGCAGGAGTGGTTATAGCGCCGAATTTGACGATAGCAAAGTCTATTCCGCCGCGGTATTCAAGAATGCCGAAGCCGATGATCGCGTACCCCGGGTCTATTCCGATAATTCTCACGGCTGCGCACTTCTCCTTTCGGCCGACACTAAGGCATTATTACCCACATTATCAGTTTATTATATCATTAATCCGCGATTTTTGCAATAGGTTTAAGCCCCTTTTTTATAATTAATTATTATTTCCGAGCATAGCACAGCAGTAAGTTTCATATTTTTTTATCAAAACAAAATTTTGGTCGCAATGTGCGAAAATTCGATAAGTTTTTTCGACACACAGTATAAAGATTTTGACTTGTTTAAAATTTATTGCAAAAAGGCTTGATTTAATTACTTCAATGTGGTAAAATTAGATAAATGATTTGGCACCTGCGATTTTGTCGTGCCGTTTTTTGTGTGCGCGGCGGCCGATCCGATCATAGGAGAGGCATTTTCAAGGAATTATTATTGCAAATAACTTTAATGTGCCGGCGGTAATTTTGCTCTGCACTTTTAATCAAATACAAAAGAGAGATAATATAAGAGAAAGAACAAAAGAAGAAATGTCCCGTTTTCGGGGCGCGAACGGAGGAAATATTTTGGACAAATTCGTTATTCGCGGCGGTCATCCGCTCGAAGGCGAGGTTAATATAAGCGGCGCAAAAAACGCTGCTGTTGCTATCGTTGCGGCAACGATTCTCTGCGACGAGCCTTGCATAATCGAAAACATCCCCAACATAAGTGACATCGGCATATCCCTCGAGATCTTCCGCGATATGAACGCCGATATTCAGGTCATCAACAAGAACACGATTCGTTTTGATACAAAAAACATCTCAAAGCCGAACGTTCCTCATGAGCTTGCCCGCTCGATGAGAGCCTCCAGCTATTTTCTCGGAACTCTGCTCGGCAGATTTCACGAGGCGTTTGTTCCGCTTCCCGGCGGCTGCGATCTCGGTGACAGGCCGATAGACCAACATCTGAAGGCTTTTAAAGCGCTCGGAGCGTTGGACGACATCCAGAGCGGCTGCGTTCATGTAAAGGCTGATTCTCTAATTGGCAGCCAGATCTATTTTGATTTTATCACTGTCGGCGGAACTATCAACGCAATGTTCGCCGCTGTTAAGGCCGACGGATATACGGTTATCGAAAATGCCGCCAAAGAGCCGCATATAGTTGATGTCGCGAACTTTCTGAACTCTATGGGTGCAGATATACGCGGTGCCGGAACCGATGTCATAAAGGTCCGCGGAGTAAAGTATCTCAAGGGCATAACATACTCTGTCATTCCCGACCAGATCGAAGCGGGAACCTATATGGTCGCGGCAGCTGCTACAAGAGGCAACGTCCTCATCAAAAACGTAATACCCAAGCATCTTGAAAGCATTACCGCTAAGCTTCGCACTATCGGCGTTTCGGTCGAGGAGTTTGACGACAGTGTCAGAGTCCGCGCTGATATGGGAGGTCCGTTTATTAAGACAAACATCAAGACCATGCCCCACCCCGGCTTTCCGACAGATATGCAGCCGCAGATCTCGACCCTGCTTTCTCTTGCTGAAGGGACAAGCACGGTAACAGACGACATTTTCGACAACCGTTTCAGATATGTTTCCGAGCTAAGACGTATGGGTGCGGATATTTCCGTTGACGGAAAGGTAGCTGTTATTCACGGCGGAACACTCAAGGGCGCTCCTGTTAAGGCGACCGATCTGCGCGCAGGCGCCGCTATGGTCATCGCGGGACTTGCCGCCGACGGAGTAACTGAGATCTCCGATATTTTCCACATAGAGCGCGGATATGAGGCTATCGAGGATAAGCTGACGGCCTTAGGCGCGGATATTAAAAGAGTATATGTTCCGTCAAAAAATGATTTGGCAATGAGCGTATGATTTTTCACGGCGACGGCTGAGGCTGCCGCCGATTTTTGTTGACGGCAGAATGTGCCGCAATATTCTCGGGAGGATTCTATTCATGGCAAGAGTTTATCCGCTCTTCTCATCCAGTGAGGGCAACGCCACATTTGTCGGGTCGCGCCGCTGCGGCATACTTATCGACGCCGGTGTTTCCTGCAAGCGGCTCGTTTCGGCGCTCGAGGAGAATGGTATATCCATGTCGGCGGTACAGGGTATATTTATTACTCATGAGCACACAGATCATATAAAAGCACTCAAAACCTTAACGTCAAAATATGCCGTATCGGTTTTTGCACAGCCGCTTACAGCCGAATATCTCCAAAGCTCCGGCAATATTTCGCCTCGTGCAAAGCTCTATGATATCACCTCCGCAACGGAGGTCGGCGGATTTTCGGTCACACCGTTTTCAACCCAACATGATACACGTCAAAGCTGCGGTTACCGTATACATACCCCTGACGGAAAGGTCATATGCGTCTGCACAGACCTCGGAAAGGTCACTGAAAGCGTTCACGAGAACTTGAAAGAAGCCGAGATCGTATTGCTTGAAGCAAACTATGATTATAATATGCTGATAAACGGACCGTATCCCTATCCGCTAAAACAGCGCATCCTTTCGGAACACGGTCATCTTGGAAACAGCGACAGCGGCAAGGAGCTGAAAAGGCTTGTTCAGGAAAAAACTACCCGCATTATTCTCGGTCACCTGAGCCGCCACAACAATACCGCAGAGATCGCCGAGCAGACGGTTTTGCAGCAGATGGACGGGCTTGTGAGAAACAGCGACTTTCTGTTGATGACCGCTCCGCCCGAAGCCCACGGCGAGGTCATGCTGGTATGAATATCAATGTTATTACCGTCGGAAAGCTTAAAGAAAAATACTGGCGTGACGCCTGCTCCGAATACTGCACCCGGCTGTCTGCATTCGGGAAAATCAATATTGCAGAGCTTGCTGAGTCACGGCTTCCTTCCGCGCCGTCAGAAAAGGAGATCCTTTATGCGCTTTCCTCTGAAGGAAAGCTTATGAAGCCTTATCTTTCCGAAAAGAGTGCTTTCAATATAGCGATGTGTATCGAGGGCACACAGATGAAAAGCGAAGATCTGGCGCAAAAAATCGGGAGGGCTTCAGTCGATGGATTTTCAACGCTGAATATATTTATAGGCTCGTCCTTCGGGCTGGATGATTCGGTCAAAAAAGCGTGCGCGATGAGACTTTCTATGTCTGAGATGACCTTCCCTCATCAGCTTGCAAGAGTCATGGTCCTGGAGCAGCTTTATCGGGCTTTTTCTATATTAAATAACTCAAAATACCATAAATAAAACCAAAACTGACCCGCGAGAACGTTTTGTTTATATTATTAAATAGGTTTTTTATATTATTGCATTTTGCAATGTGATATAATTATTTTGAAAGATTGTAAGTTATAGCGGTTTACGGCTTGTTTTTTGTCAACCAGACCGGACGTATAGCTATCGGAGGTTTTAATATGGAACTCAATAACATTAAAGGAATAACTTTTGCACCGTTTGCAAACAAAGGCGTTCTGAGCAAAAAAGACGCATTCAAGAGCCTTGACGCTTTGAGAGAAAGAACTCCCGCAAATTTCATTATGCTTGTGCCGAACGGCCTTCAGGCAACGGCTCACTCCGAGATAATCAGATACGACACGGAAGCCACTATGAGCGACAGCGAGCTTGTTCAGATCATCCGATATGCAAAAAGGCTCGGCTTCAACGTCGGTCTGAAGCCGACCGTAAACTGCAAGGACGGTACATGGAGAGCATACATAAGCTTTTTCGAGGACGATATTCCCAACGAGCCTAACTGGAAAAACTGGTTTGAGTCATACACAGAATTTCAGCTCCACTATGCTGAAATAGCCAAGGCTGAGGGCGTTGATCTTTTCTGCTGCGGCTGCGAAATGGTAATGACCGAAACTCATGAAGACGAATGGCGTATGCTCATCCGCAAGCTCAGGAGAGTATATAACGGCATACTGACCTACAACGCCGACAAATATCAGGAGGATCACGTTAAGTGGTGGGATGCGCTTGATGCGATTTCCTCAAGCGGCTACTACCCTCTCGGCGTATGGGACAAGGAGCTTGCAAGAATCAAAGGCGTTGTTGATAAGTATAACCTCCCGTTCTTCTTCTCCGAAGTCGGCTGTATGTCAATGACAGGCTCATCCTCCATGCCGCACGACTGGAGCAGAAGAAGCCCTGCCAACGCCAAAGAGCAGGAAAGATGGTATGAGGCGATGTTCTTCGCTGTCACAAGAAACCCTTGGATCATCGGAGAGGTTCTGTGGTGCTGGTCCGCAACGCCATATGCATTGAAGAAGGCAGCCGTTGACTGGGGTTATGACATTTTCGGCAAGCCTGCCGAGAACACGGTTGTAAGATACTTCTCAAAGTAACATATAATAAAAAACAGTAGACGTTTCTTCCCGAAGCGTCTACTGTTTTTTTACATATTCACAGCCCAAGCCTATTCAGCTGCGGGCTGTTTTTTATTCTTGCGCTTTGCGACGAAGCCGTCTATCAGCCTTGTCAGCTCACTGACACCTTCGATCATAATTACATACAGAAACGGAAGCATATTGATAAGATAGCGTGAACGGGTTTCCCATACCATAAGAAATAATGAAAGGCCGAAAACCGAGAGCCGCAAAAGAAACGTTCCGTCTGTTCTGCGATTTATTGCCGAGGAAATAAAGGCAAGCATCACATACAAAATCAAAGCGCACTGCAACACATAATTCGGTATGACCACTGCGAGTCCGCCTGAAAAAAGCTTCGTTACCGCTGTGTCATCTGCATTGCTGAACTGTATAGTTGAAAGATACTGACCTCCGCGCCATGTGTAAAACAGCTTTATGGCTGCGTGCTTTGCCAGTCCCGATACTCCGTAATCGGCAATGGTTTCACTGATCTTATCCTTGGCAGCTTCGTTTCTGGCCTCTTTGCTTTCAATTCCGTAGGTGTAGCGGAACATCTCCTCGTCATAGCCGCCGCGATCCTTCAGCCCCATCATGACCCAATGAGTCATCGGAAATCCGTAACGCTCAACACTTTCCTCAGACACTGTGCCGGTAGCATACATAATGCTCTTTACAGAAGCATTAACAGCCGCAAAAGCTATGAGCGACACCGCAAACAAAGCCAGCGCCCTTTTTATGCCTCCCTTGAACAGCATATATATCACAGCCGCGACCAATATAACCGCGACGCTGCCTTTAATACTGTAGCCCACACCGATACACAACGCCGCACCCGCGATATGAGCAGCAAATCTTACTCCCCTGCTATTTACCGCTTTAAGCGTCAGATAAGCCGCACAGATAACAAAAGGCATACTGAGCGTATCGGTATAAAACACACAGCAATATGCATAAATTACCGGATGCACGGCCATGACCAGCGGAGCAAGCAGTTTGTTTCTTTCAGAAGTGAATACCAGTCGGGATAGCTTGCAAAACAGATAAAACGAGATCTGAATTACCGCAATGTTTACAAGAGGCAGTGTAACGGAAGGCAGCCTGCCTGTAACGATATAGACGCACTTATAAATGAACGCTTCGATCAGAAATATTCCCCAGTTGTTTGAGTATCTGTCGAGGTAATAGGAATGATACAGGCTCAGACCGTCGTTCAGATCCCTTTTCTCAACAAAATTTCTTGCAATAATGTCGAGGTATTCAGCATCGCGGGCAAGCCTGTAGCCCGAGCCGAATAAAATAATAAGCTGCAAAAGAAGCATAAACGCAGCAGCAGCCAGATAAATGTAAACAGGCTTGATGCTTTTCACCTTATTAATCAGCTTATCGTTTTTTGAAAGAAAGTAAAATGCCGCAGTGCCGGCGCAGGTCAGCGATAATCCCATAACTCTCCACAAAATCGGATAGGAGCCGGGCATAAAGAAAAACAGCAGCGCCACCGCAGTAAACCACACCGCACCCAAAACATTCGCCGTATTCAGTATCCTGTTCTTAACGCTTACGCTGTCTGAAATACTCATATATTGATCCTCCAAAAAGCTTTCTGCATACAATTGTCCGATATGTCGGGAACTGACCAAAGATCAGCGTATCGACGAGGACATAAATATATAATAGACGTTCTGCG
>DLOT01000061.1:22001-32422 GCA_002479715.1 Ruminococcus sp. UBA7477
GTTCTGCGTCTATTATAACACATTTTTGCCGTCTTGACAAGGAGAAGAACCTTTTCTTATTGCAATATTAAGAATTTTATGTTATACTAACTTTATATCAAGCTTTGAGAAGGGACTTTTGAAAAATGAGCAGTTACGAAATAAAGGATATTGATCTTTGGGAAAGCGGCAAGCGCAAGATCGACTGGGTAATCGCAAATATGCCCCTCTTGCGTATGCTGGAGGAGCGTTTTAAAACGGAGCAGCCTTTCAAAGGTCTCCGCATTGCATTGTCGGTTCATCTGGAGGCAAAAACCGCCTATCTTTGCAAAGTGTTGGCGGCAGGCGGCGCCGAAATGTTTATTACAGGCTCTAATCCTCTTTCAACGCAGGATGATGTTGCTGCCGCTCTTGTCCACGACGGTCTGAACGTTTTTGCATGGCACGGCACAACAAGTGANNCATATCGACAGGGTCATTTCCGCGAAGCCGAATATAATTATAGACGACGGCGGCGATCTCGTTCACCACATTCACACTAACCGCCCGGAGCTAATTCCTGAGGTCATTGGCGGCTGCGAGGAAACCACGACGGGTATTATCCGACTTATTGCAATGAACCGCGACGGAGCGCTCAAATTCCCGATGGTTTTGGTAAACAACGCGGACTGCAAGCATCTTTTTGACAATCGCTACGGCACCGGTCAGTCAGTCTGGGACGGCATAAACCGCACGACGAATCTGATCGTCGCCGGAAAAAATGTGGTAGTCGCGGGATACGGCTGGTGCGGCAAAGGCGTCGCTATGAGAGCCAAGGGACTGGGCGCAAAGGTCATTGTTACGGAGATCGACCCGATAAAAGCGATAGAAGCTGTTATGGACGGCTTTGAAGTCATGCCGATGGAAAAGGCGGCAGAAATCGGCGACTTTTTTGTTACGGTAACAGGCTGCCGCGACGTTATTACAGAAAAGAGCTTTGTAAAGATGAAAAGCGGCGCTATTCTTTGCAATGCAGGCCACTTTGACTGCGAGGTAGATGTCGCAGGTCTTAGGAAAATTGCCGTAAAAACCTTCCCTGCCAGAAATAATATCGAAGGCTTCACACTTGAAAACGGCAGAAGTCTTTTTGTCATAGGCGAAGGCAGACTTGTAAACCTTGCAGCGGGAGACGGTCATCCTGCCGAGATCATGGATATGTCATTCGCCATTCAGGCTCTCTCGGCGGCTTATCTTGTTAAAAACAGGGATAGGCTTTCAGAAAAGATCATTAGCGTTCCGAAAGAGGTAGATAATGAGGTCGCTGAGGCAAAGCTTCGCTTTCTGGGCTTTGGGATAGACAAGCTCACGCCGGAGCAGGAAGAATATCTCGGAAGCTGGAATGTGTAAACAACAAATGTCCTATTTGTGAACATTCATTGTATTTCAAACAAAATAGTATCGTTTTTATTGACATTCAACAAATTTAGCCGTATAATATTATTAAAGTATTACAGTGTGAACAATTACACCGATGACGGGGGCTGTTTATGGATTATAATATAGCGATATGTATGCCCAGACTTGACGATCAGGTCCAGAGAGATATTATTTCGGCGCTGGTGAATTATACTATCAACAACGAAAAATACAAGGGATTTCACTTTCACATTCTTACAACCTATTCGGATCTGAAATTCGAGAACGAATCGGCCGACGGCGAATCAGCGATCTTTACACTTATAGGGAAGATCAGCGTCGATGCTCTTTTGATTTTTCCCGAGAGATTTTACATTGAGGAAAAGCTTAACAATGTCATAAAAGCCGCTGAGGATCGCGGCATCCCGATGATCGCAGTAGGAAAGATCTTACCCGGGATCGACAGCATCACCTACGGTAAGGAAACCTGTATGAAAAATATCGTTTCCCATATTATCGAACACCACGGCTGCCGCTATATCAACTTCCTCGCCGGTCAAAAGGTTATGGAGGCCACAGACGAGCGCCTGAAAGCGTTTAAAGAAACGATGCTGGCTCACGGTCTGCCGATCGAGGAGGAACGCATAGGCTTCGGTGAGTTTTGGGATTATCCGACCGAGTGTGTAATGGAAAGGTTTTATAAGAGCAAGCTCCCCTTTCCGCAGGCTATAATCTGTGCAAACGACGTTATGGCGATCACTGTCATCAGCTCTCTCCGCGAGCACGGCTACCGCGTTCCCGATGACGTTTTGGTAACAGGCTTTGACGGAATTGACATGGAAAGATTTCATACTCCCCGGCTCACCACTGCAGAGCTTGACTATAAAACGCTTGCTCTCACAATATTCGACTATATCGAAAAGAAGATAAACGGAGTCACTCTCCCACCCGAGACCACTGTTGATTTTATTCAGCGCTTCTCAGAATCCTGCGGATGTGTCTGTGAAGATACCGAAAACCGCTATCAGCCCTTCGCTTCTCTTTGGAAAGAGGTCAGCTGTGACATAGGCTTTAACGATGCGGTCATTAAGCTCAGCTCAAGTCTGAAGCTTGGCGGAACGTTATACGATATGTTTTCGTCTATCGTTGATTTTTTCAACACAGTTTACACGACACAAATAAGAGTATGTGTTTGCGCCGACTATATTGAAAACGTTTCCTCAGACGAAAGTTACAGCGGCACAAGCTTTTCCGACATTATGTATTCAGTCATCGAAAAATGCGGTGACTACAACTCCTTTGCCTGTGACGGAAAATCATTCCCTACTTCGGAGATCATGGCGGACAGGCTCGACAGCTCTGAAAGAAACAATCACACTATCATATATCCCCTTCACTACAACGAAATTGTCTACGGCTACATATGCGCCAACACTGAGCCGAACCATATTGCGCTTTATCAGATCCGCGCTCTCAGCATGAACCTCGCGTTCGTTCTGGAACGAATTGCGACCTTCAGACATATGGAGGCAATAAATGACCGTCTTGAGCAAACCTACATATATGACAGCATGACGGGGCTTCTCAGCCGCAACGGATATTACAGAATAGCAAAGCAGCAGATCGATCCTTTTATGAACAGCGACAAGCGTATCGTTATTCTTTCGGTGGATCTTGACAATCTCAAGGACATAAACGACAATTACGGCCACAACTGCGGAGATACGGCAATAAAGCTGATAGCTTCAACACTTAAGGAATATGTCGGAGAAGAAGGGATTTCCGCAAGGTTCGGCGGCGATGAATTTATCGGTATTCGCCTGTTCGACAGAGAGCCTGACGCTTTTGTTCAAAAATTCTTTGAAGGATTTGAAAACTCAATTGCCGAGAAAGTTAAAGAGATGAATCTGGAATACCACGTTTCGGCAAGCTTCGGAATTGTTTCTACAATGATCCGAACGCTCCCCTCTCTCGAGGAAGGAATAAAGAGCGCAGATGTTTTGATGTATGCGCAGAAAAAAGCCAAAAAGCGCGGCAGCAGATCTTTTCCGTATTGAGCAGCTTAAAGCTGCACCTGTAGCCGCCTTGCCGAACATAGACCAGTGAGAAAGATAGAGTGACGGCGGATTGAACGGACGATAAACAACGCGGCGGTAGAGCGAATAAAAGCGAACCGAACGCTTACGTTTGGTTTTTACAGCCCTTAGAAAGCCTAAAACGGACTCCCGTTTTTCCGGAAGTCCGTTATTTTTTCTGTTATCTTTCCCTGCCGACAAAGAACAGCGCCAGAGTTCCCGGACCGGAGTGCGCGCCGATAACCGGGCCGACATATGTCGTTATGTCTACCCTGACGCCGTGACGCTTCTTAAGGATCCCGGCAAGCCTTTCGGCGTCCTCGATACAGTCGCCGTGAGAGATGAACACAGTCCCGTTTTCCTTGTCAAGACAGAGCTCGTCATATTTGTCAGCAAGAGCATTGATGGAGTTTAGCCTGCCCCGGGTCTTTGTAACGTTGACAAGATGCCCATCATTGTCAACGTGCAGAACCGGCTTTACACCGAGCAGTCCACCAACAAACGCGACCGTTGGGCTTATTCTTCCGCCGCGCTTGAGATAAACCAGATCATCGACTGTGAACCAATGGCAGATGTGCAGTTTTGTATCCTCGGCAAATTTTGCAGCTTCTTCGATCGCAGCGCCGTCAAGCTTTTTCCTTACTGTCAGGTAGACAAGCAGTCCCTCCCCTGCTGACGCGCATAATGAATCGACTATTATGATCTTTCTGTCAGGATAGCTTTCTTTAAGCTCATCGGCAGCTATTCTCGCAGAATTGACCGTCGTGCTCAGTCCGAAGGAAAATCCGATATACAAAATGTCGAGTCCCTTTTGAAGGTATAAAGCAAAGCGCTCCTTGAAGGCATCGACATTAATAGCGGAAGTCTTTGAAACTCCGCCCTTCCTCATTCTTTGATAAAAATCGCGAAAAGGCATCTCATAGTTGGAATAGGTCTTGCCGTCGTCTTCAAAGGAAAATGAAAGCTGTGCGTACTCAACGCCCCACTCCATAAGCGTTCCTTCATTGATGTCACAGGCCGAATCAGTGAAAATGATGTAGTCGTTCATAAGTTTTACCTCCAAAAGCGCTCGGATCACCTTGCGCAAAATTACAAAACCGCTAAAATCACTTGATTTGCAAAAACAAATGTGTTATAATGTTTGTATTCTTGAATATCCGGCAAAGACAAATCTGCGGAAAGGAATTTTTGATGAAAGACTTAAAGCCTATCATAGCCAAAAACATAAGCTCTCTTCGGCAAAACGCCGGTATGACACAGCTTGAGCTTTCCGAAAAGCTGAACTACTCCGACAAGGCAATCTCCAAGTGGGAGCGCGGCGAGTCCATACCCGATGTGATCGTTCTGAAAGAAATTGCCGATATATTCGGTGTAACGCTGGACTACCTTGTTCAGACCGAACACAAAAAGCCGCCTGTTTCAGAAAATAATATCCCTCCCGAATTAAAGATCAAAAACCACGGAGTTATTACAGGAATGAGCATTATGCTTGTGTGGCTTATCGCTGCACTCGCCTATTTTATTATCGACACGGCATTTTCAGCCGAAAAGCTTGACTGGCTGGCGTTTGTCTGGGCTGTTCCCGTTTCAATGATCGTCTGGCTTGTATTAAATTCGACTTGGTTCAACAAGCGGCGCAATTTTCTGATTATTTCGCTCCTGGTATGGACTTTCCTGTCAGCAGTTTATATTTTGATTTTACTGACTACCGGTAAGAACATATGGAAGCTGTTTATTCTCGGAGTTATCGGTCAAGCGATCATCCTGCTCTGGTCGCGGCTGAGTTTCAAAAATCCCGAAAGCCGCAAATCAAACGAACAACAGTAGCCTTTTTTCAAGACTGTGACCCGCAGCACGGGCCGCAGTCTTTTTGCTTCCCGTAACTACAGAGTCATCTGGTCGGGGTCTTCAATATCCTTTGCAAAGGGACCTGCCGACGGTATGCTTTTAACAATGTATTTTGAATACTTCTTTGCCGTTTCCTCGTCGATAATATAAGCCCTTTCAACAACCGACTTGGCCTTCAAGGTCATCGCTGCAACTCCGATAGTCGAACGCGATGTTTTGGGCAGCATCAGCGCCGTACTGAATATGAGCATTCTGCCGTTTGAGCTTTTCATAAGGAGATAAGAGTTTTCCTCTGTGAAGCAGATCGAAACAAGCTTTGATTTATCCGAATAAGCGCTTGTAAGCATTTTTCTGTTTGTCTTGGTTTCATAGGCGCTCAGCGGAACCTTTGCGACCTTACCGTTTTCAAAAACGAACAGCAGATAGCCCTTATAGTCGGTAGTAGCTACAAGTGAAAACAGACTCTCGCCCTCACCGAAGGAAAGCTTTGCGGGAACATATTCGCCGAGCGAGCTTGCCTTTGTGTCGTCAAAGGCCGAAGCCCTCGACTTATAGACTGTAGCCTTGTCGGTAAAGAAAAGAAGCTCTGCGCTGTTTGCGGAATCAAACTCCAAAGCGACCTCGTCGCCCTCCTTGAGCTTCTGAACGCTGCTCATTCTTAAAGACTGCGGAGTTATCTTCTTGAAGTAGCCGCTTTCCGTAAGGAACATCCTGCACGGATAATCCGGAACGCTCTCTGCCTCCTCATCGGCATTTTCCTCCCCCTCGACATAAACAAACTGCGTTTTCCGGGGCTGTCCGTATTTCTTTGAAACCTCCTTCAGCTCATCGACGATTATATTTCTTACTCGTCTGTCACTTCCCAGAACGTCCTCGAGATCGGCGATCTCCTCAGTAAGAGTGCTTATGTCCTTGGTCCTGTTAAGAATATATTCGCGGTTAAGATGCCTCAGCTTTATCTCCGCAACATATTCCGCCTGCTGCTCATCAATACCGAAGCCGATCATCAGGTTGGGCACAACATCGACCTCGTTTTCGGTATTCCGGACAATGCTGACAGCCTTGTCGATATCCAAAAGTATCTTCTCAAGACCCTGCAGCAAATGCAGCCGGCCTTTTTTCTTTTTCAGGTCAAACTCTGTTCTGCGCTTTACACAGCCCATTCTGAACCTGACCCACTCGTTTATTATCTCATATACGCCCATGACCTTGGGATAGCCGTCAATAAGAATGTTGAAATTGCAGGCGTATGTGTCCTGAAGAGGAGTCGATCGGAAAAGCTTCTGCATCAGCTTCTCCGGGTCTGTTCCGCGCTTCAGATCTATCGCGATATGCAAGCCGTTTCTGTCTGTCAGGTCGCGTATATACGAAACCTCTTTGATCTTTCCCAGCTTAACGAGCGAAACGATCTTTTCGATGATCGCCTCAATAGTTGCTGTCGGAGGGATCTCGGTAACATCTATACAGTTATTGGATTTATCATAAGACCACTTTGCGCGGAATTTCAGAGAGCCTCTTCCCGTTTTGTAGACATTCTCCAGCTCCGCCTCATCATAGACCATCAGCGCGCCGCCGGCAAAGTCGGGACCCTTGAGTGTTTCAAGTGCATTGAAATCCGGGTTACGGATAAGCGCGATTGTCGTTTCACAGATCTCAGATAAATTGAAGGAGCATACCGCCGATGCCATAGCAACGCCTATTCCTACATTTGCATTGACAAGAACGGACGGAAAAGTCGCCGGGAGCAGGGTCGGCTCCTGCATGGTGTTGTCATAGTTGGGAACAAACTGGACGGTTTCCTTGTCAATATCCTTGAACAGCTCGGCGCAGATAGGCTCCAGCTTTACTTCGGTATAACGCGAGGCGGCATAGGCCATATCTCTGGAATAAGCCTTGCCGAAGTTTCCCTTTGAATCGACATATGGGTGGAGCAGAGTTTCGTTGCCGCGGGCGAGACGCACCATAGTTTCATAGATCGCGGCATCTCCGTGGGGGTTTAGCTGCATGGTCCTTCCGACAACATTTGCCGATTTTGTTCTTCCGCCTTGAAGCAGGCCCATCTTATACATAGTGTAAAGCAGCTTTCTGTGAGAAGGCTTGAAACCGTCGATCTCCGGAAAGGAGCGCGAAACATTAACGCTGACAGCATAGGGCATATAGTTTTTTTCAAGCGTAAGCGGTATCTGCTCCTCAACGATCTGACCTGCACCCTTAATATATCCGCTTACAGCACCGGTTTTTTGCTCTGCGGAGTCCTGCTTTTTCTTATTTGCCATGTCCGTTCTGCCTTTCGCTTTGTTTTATGAGATGTCCGCCATATCAAGATAATCCTTGCCGTTTAGCGTTATAAACTCTTTTCTTCCCTGCAAATTATCACCGAGCAGCATATCAAACATATACTCTGTCAGCTCTTTCTCGCCGGGGGTTATCTGAATAAGCCTTCTTGTTGCGGGGTTCATTGTAGTCAAAGACATCATATCGGCCTCGTTTTCTCCGAGTCCCTTTGACCGCTGAAGCGTATACTTTTTATCACCTATGATCTGAAGGATCTCCGCCTTCTCTTTCTCATCATACGCAAAGTATGTCTGATCGCTTGTGGTGATCTCGTAGAGCGGCGATTCCGCTATATACACATACCCCATATTGATAAGCGTGGGCGTCAGCCTGTAGAGCATTGTAAGAATAAGAGTTCTTATCTGAAAGCCGTCGAAATCGGCATCTGTGCATATAATGATCTTGTTCCAGCGGAGATTATTCAGCGAGAACATTGAAAGCTCTTTGTTTGAACGTGTTTTTACCTCAACGCCGCAGCCCAGTACCTTAACAAGGTCGGTGATTATTTCGCTCTTAAAAATCCTGTCATAGTCTGCCTTCAGGCAATTGAGAATCTTGCCGCGCACGGGCATTACCGCCTGATATTCGGCATCGCGGGCCATTTTTACCGAACCGAGGGCCGAATCTCCCTCAACGATATAAAGCTCTCTTTGTGAAACGTCTTTCGAGCGGCAGTCAACAAATTTCGGCACCATATTTGCTATATCGTTTTTCGCGGTAAGTGTATTTTTTAGGTTGAGCCTTGTGGTGTCAGCCTTTTCGCGGCTTCTCTTGTTTATCAGGACCTGCTCGCCGATCTTCTGAGCCTCCTCGGGCTTTTCGATAAAGTAGACCTCAAGCTGGTGCTTCAGAAAATCAGTCATGCACTCCTGAATAAACTTGTTTGTTACCGCTTTTTTCGTCTGGTTCGCATATGAAGTCATTGTCGAAAATGAGCTTGAAACAAGCACTAAGCAATCCTCGATATCAACAAACTTGATAGGCGCTTCGTTTTTCAGATACTTGCCGCCCTGCTTCAGATAGTTGTCGATCGAATAGCGAAATGCGTTTTTCACGGCGTCGNNGGGCGAACCGCCATGCTCGAGAAAGCTCGAATTATGATAGTATTCGCAAAGCTTGACCTTGTTTGAAAATGTAAACGCCACATTCAGCTTGACCTTGTAATCCTCCATATCGGCGCGATCGCGTCCCTTGCGGTCGCCGTCACAGAAGTAAACGGAGGTCAGTGCGGTATCGCCCGCTATTTCGGCAACATAGTCTGTGATGCCGTTCTCGTAATAAAAGGTCTGCTCATCAAAGCCGCCTGAATTTTGTATTCTGAGTACAAAGCTGACCTTGGGGTTAACGACCGCCTGACGCTTTAACATCTGCTCAAAGTAATCACGGGGGATATCAATATCAGTAAAAACGTCAAGATCGGGCTTCCAGCGGTGCTTTGTTCCTGTTTTCTTGGAACCGGTCTGCTCCTTGACAAGTTCGCCCACCGGTCTGCCCTTTTCAAAGTGCATTGAATAGCGATATCCGTCGCGGTTTACCGTAACGTTCATATACTCGGAGGCATACTGAGTGGCACAGGCACCGAGTCCGTTTAAGCCCAGTGCAAACTCATAGTTCTCGCCGTCGTTGTTGTTATACTTTCCGCCTGCATAAAGCTCGCAGTAGACCAGCTCCCAGTTATATCTGCCCGCAGCCTTGTTATAATCCATGGGGCATCCGCGGCCGAAGTCCTCGACCTCTATGCTTTTGTCAGAATAATATGTGACAATGATCTTATTTCCGTATCCCTCTCTCGCCTCATCTATCGAGTTTGAAACGATCTCAAAGACCGAATGCTCACAGCCGTCAAGCCCGTCTGAGCCGAAAATAACGGCAGGGCGTTTTCTTACTCTATCCTCACCCTCAAGCAAAACTATAGTTTCGTTACCGTAGCTGTTTTTCTTAGACATCTGTTCCTCCGTTTGGCGACGAAGCGGCCTCCGCCTCCGTCAACTCCTTATTTTTCTTTGCGCACAGCAATATTATACCGATTATTATAACCGCAGCCTCGCCCACTATAAGCGCAACCGCTCCGCCTAAGCTCGTAAACTTCCTTATGAGCACAAAATCGACGCCCGCTAAATACAGACCGAGATTTGCAAGGTTTAGTCCGCAAAACATTACCCACACTGCGGCGGGAATTATCACAATAAGCGAGAGCAGATCGGTCGTTGAAACATTGATATCCCAAAGATCCGCAGCATATCCGATTGCCAGTATGCCGGCTGTTGCGGCAAGTATAAGCGATATTATAAGTATAAATTTTTTCATAAACGTCTGTCCTTTTCTGCTTTAATAAATCAGCCGCTGTACATATACATATACATTATATCACAACATCTGCCGTTTGGCAAGTAGTATAAACACAAAAAATCGTATCTCGGATGCTTTGCATTTTAGATTTACGTAAATACCAAAATAATTTGTAGTTTGCTAAGCTTGCAGAAAAACTATAGTTTTATTAGACCTATCGCATACATTATGTTTGTTTCGACGAACGTTCGACACGCCGTCTTGCTATCTTTTGCACTAGTCTTTACCGAAAGAAGGCGGCAATGGATGCAGCGTTACGTTGCCCCTCAGACTCCTCTTTCCCTTACACTAACCCCCTTAGTGTTTTCTAACGTTTGAGAGTGAGATGGCGAAGGCGTATTATCTTTTACGCTTCGATTTGGTCTAGATTTCTTTTAATCCGCCGTTGCTCAAAAGCATATCACTAGTCTATATAGAAATAGGCGGCTACAGGTCCAGCTT
>DLOT01000036.1:0-10585 GCA_002479715.1 Ruminococcus sp. UBA7477
AAGCTGACACAAGCACCTCTTCGGCGGCACCAACGACATCCGCCACGGAGTCGATCACGACCTCCGATCGCGTCAACTCATCCGACAGTGACACCGTTGCAGACGACATAGGCTCGACGGTAGACGACCTTGTCGGCGACGCGAGCAATGCCGTTGACGACACAGCCGACGGCGCTTCAAAGGTTGTCAGCGACGTTGTAAGCTGAGCTTGACCTTATTTCTCAAGCAACACCAAGGCCACCGCACAACAAAGTACGGTGGCCTTTTGTTATTCTGTATCGGTGCCGCTTTCGCTGTTTTCGTCAGCACTCGGATCTCCCGGCTCGTAGATCTCGCCCTTCATGAGCTTCTCAAACGTAATACCGTCCATTTTTTCGTGCTTTATAAGGTATTGCGCTATCTTCTGCAATTTATCCATATTGTCTTTGATAAGCTTTTCGCACTTGCCCATAGCGTCCTCAACGATCCTGCGGATCTCCTCATCGATCTCGCCGGCGACCCTGTCGGAATAATCGGGTGTACTGCCGTAATCTCTGCCGAGAAAGACCTCATGCTGGCCTCTGCCGTAGACGATCGGACCGAGCTTTTCGCTGAAACCGTATCTGGTCACCATATCTCTTGCGGTAGCGGTCGCTCTCTCCAGATCGTTTGAAGCGCCTGTCGATATATCGTCAAGCACAAGCTTTTCGGCGACCCGTCCGCCCAGCAAAACGATGATCGTTTCAAACATTTCTTTACGGCTGAGATATGCCTTATCCTTTTCGGGAAGCGACATCGTGAAGCCGCCTGCCTGTCCTCTCGGGATAATGGTAACATGGTGGACCTTATCCTGTGTGGGCAGCATATAGTGGCAAAGCGCATGACCGCCCTCGTGGAATGCCGTGAGCCTTTTTTCATCGTCGGTAACCACCCGGGACTTTTTCTCAGGGCCTGCGATGACCTTGATAGCCGCCTCCTCAAGCTCCTTGCGGCTGATAGCCTTCTTGTTTTCTCTGGCGGCAAGCAGGCTCGCCTCGTTTACGAGGTTCTCCAGATCGGCTCCTGTGAAGCCGCTTGTCGATTGGGCGATGACCCTGAGATCAACATCCGGTGCAAGCGGACGCTTTCTGGTGTGAACCTTCAGGATCTCTTCTCTGCCCTTTACATCGGGATAATTTACATATATCTGCCTGTCAAATCTTCCGGGACGCAGCAGAGCCGGGTCAAGAATGTCGCGCCTGTTGGTGCCTGCCATAACGATTATATTATCATTTGTAGTGAAGCCGTCCATTTCAACGAGCAGCTGATTGAGCGTCTGTTCTCTTTCGTCATGACCGCCGCCAAGACCTGTGCCTCTCTGACGTCCTACCGCGTCGATCTCGTCGATAAATACGATAGACGGAGCATTCTTCTTCGCCTGATCGAACAGATCTCTTACACGCGACGCGCCGACTCCGACGAACATTTCAACGAAGTCCGAGCCTGAGATCGAGAAGAACGGGACCTCCGCCTCTCCTGCCACAGCCCTTGCCATAAGGGTCTTACCTGTTCCGGGAGGGCCCATGAGCAAAACTCCCTTGGGTATTCTGGCGCCGATCTCCTGGTACTTTTTAGGACTTTTCAGGAAATCAACGATCTCGGCAAGCTCCTCTTTTTCCTCATCCGCACCGGCAACATCGGCAAAGGTGACCTTGTTGTTCGGGTCGAGATGCTGTCTTGCATTTGTCTTGCTGAAGCTGTTGAGCTTTCCGCCTCCGCCGGCAGATTTCATCATAATAACGAAAAAGGCGATCATAACGCCGAGCATGATAAGCGTCGGGATAAGATTGAGCCAGAAGCTGTTGTCGGAAATAGGCTCAAGATTGCAGACCAAAGGCTTATCGGGATTAGCAGCATTATACTTCTGGCGATAATTCTGACCCTCTTCTCCTAGCACCTCATTAACAAAAAGAGATACGTTCGGGACTTCATAGGTGTACTCGGTTTTATCGCCGTCAAGCTTATAGGTCAGCTCGCCGCTGCCGAGATCGAGATCAAACTCCGACACTCTCAGGTCATCAAAATAGGTCATTATCTCGGAATAGCTCTTCTCGTCGCCGCTGCCTCCCAGCCTGCCTAGCATAAACACAAGGCCGCCGATTATCAGCGCGGAAATCAGCAGATAGATCAATAGGCTTTTCAAGCCGCTGTTCTTGTTCAATATACCACTCCTCAAGCGATTGTAAATCTAATTTAACACATCTTTGTGACAGTTTTGTGACAGTTTACGCTTTTTCTATGAATATTTCTATGGTTTTTTCTGTATTCGCCGTACACCTGACTCTGTCTGCACAGCCGAAGCCCTCTATGAAAACAATTCCGTCATCATCGCAGACAAAAAGCCTTTTTGCCCGCTCGCGAGGTTCAACCTCGGCATTGAACAGGGTTTTCACCGACGAAGTGAATCCTTTTCCGCACAGCCTGATCCTGTCGCCGCAGCGTCTGTTACGAACAAAAATGTCACCCCTTATTTTATCATAATCCATCTCATTATTTGTGAATTTTTTGTTAATCTTATTGCCCTCTGCCGTCATTATGCTAAGTCTTTTTCCGAAAGCGCACACACTTTGACCGATATCGATAGGAATTTCTATATCTTCAATAGGTTCTTCGCTTTTATTGAACGAAAGTATCCCGTTCCTGACCTCGGCGATAACGCCCCCCGAAAGGGTGATCTTTCCGTTTTCGCGACAGATCTTCATAACATCGGCTATCCGGTCGGCACTGCTTTCGCCGCAATGCGCCTTCATGATCTCGGAAAGCGCCGCTCCGGCAATGCTTTGATCCGCCCCGAGCAGCTTATCCGTATAATAACTAGTATCGGAAGCTTTTGCGCTGTTAATACTTTCACGGCAAAGCTTTTCAGTAAGCGCAAGCGTTCCGCGCAGATTTCTCACCGTTGTCTTATAGCTTTTGTAAAGCCCGCCGTTCAGCTCCAAAAGCTTAGGAACGACATTGAGCCTTATGATATTTCGTGTGCAGTCGGGGATCATGTTAGTGCTGTCGGTAACAAATCTCTCGCCATGCTCTTTAACAAAAGTCTCTATTTCTTCCCTTGTGCATTCGATAAGCGGCCGGATATATCTTTCTCTCACGGGAGGTATGCCGCACACGCCCTTGATACCGCAGCCGCGCACAAGATTTATAAGCGTTGTTTCAAAGCAGTCGGTAAGGGTATGCGCTGTAGCGATCTTATCTATCCCAAGCTCATCTGCCGTTTTTTCAAAGCACTCATATCTCAGCGTCCTCGCGCCAAGCTCGGAAGAGGTCTTATGTTCACGGCAATATGCGACTACATCGACCCGACAGACCTTAAGCTCAAAGCCATGCCTTTTGCAAAACTCCCTGCAAAACCGCTCATCGCCGTCGCTTTCATCACCGCGCAGGCAGTGATTAACGTGCAGGCAGACGACTGCGGCTCCAAGCTCTTTCAAACACAAAGAGAGCGCAACGCTGTCCGCGCCGCCGGAAAGACCGACAAGCACGCGTTCGCCCTCACTGAGCATATTGAAATATTTTAATGTCTGCAAAACTTTCTCCGTCATTGTCCCGAGCCCTCGTCGCTACGATAATCAAGGTTGCGAAACAGCGTATATTCGCCGACCCATGCAAGCTTCACCGTTCCAAGCTCTCCATGGCGGTTCTTGGCAATGATACACTCGCTTGTAGACTGGTCGGACAGCTCCCTGTTGTAATAGCCCTCCCGATAAAGAAACAGGATTATATCCGCATCCTGCTCTATCGAGCCCGATTCACGCAGATCGGCAAGCTGCGGGTGCTTATCTGTCCTGCTTTCAACGCTTCTGTTAAGCTGACTGAGCAAAATAACGGGGATCTTCAGCTCCTTGGCCATAAGCTTGAGCTGCCTTGTGATCTCGGAGATCTCAACGACTCTGTTATTGTGGTTATTCGGGCTTGACATCAGCTGAAGATAGTCTATAATGACCAATCCGCAGTTGGGGATCCTGCGGAGCTTAGCCTTCATCTGCGGAACTGTTATGCCCGATGTTTCATCAAGATATATCGGCAGCTTTGAAAGCTCGTCTGCACTTCGTGCAAGGCTTTTCCACTGTTCTCCGCTTATAATGCCGCTCCTGAGGGCGTAGCTGTCCACAAGAGCTTCACTCGAAAGCATACGCGACGCCAGCTGTTCATTTCCCATTTCGAGCGAAAATACGCAGACGCTCTTCGGGTTGTCGCACTTGCAGACATTTGTCGCGATATTAAGCGCAAAAGCCGATTTTCCCATACCGGGTCTTGCCGCGATTATAATAAGGTCGGTATCATTAAGACCTGTCATAATGGAATCCAGCTTTTCAAAACCGGTTTTTGTTCCGAGATATTTCTCCTTATCCTTTCCGGACATTTTTATGAGATGCTCGATAGTCGGCACGATAACGTCGTCAATGCGGCTCATACCGTCGCTCATCTTCTCGCGGCGTATGTCGTATATCTTCTGTTCGGCGGCATCAAGCATCTGCGCCGCGTTACCCTGACCGTCGCGCGCCATCTCAAGGATATCGTTCGCGGCTTTGATAAGAGTCCTCCGCTGATACATACTTTCAACAATATCGCAGTAGCTCTTTATGTTGGAAACCGACGGAACGGAGTTCATTATCCCTCCGAGATAGGTCTTTGCCATCTGCTCGGTCTGAAAAATACCGGCATTAACGGTTTCGGCGACCAGCACGACAAAATCTATATCTTTTCCGAGAGAAAACAGGCGCACTATTATACCAAAAAGCTTTTGATGATTCTCCTGATAAAAATATTCAGCCTTCAGCCGTTCTATTACTACCGGGATAACATTCGGCTCGACAAGCATTCCGCCAAGAACAGTCTGCTCCGTTTCGACCGAATTGGGCAGATCTCTGCCGAGAAAATCGCCTGCCGCCATTATTCTTCAACTACCTTAACGGTCATTTTAAAGCTCACGCCCTGCGAGAGCTTTATGTCAACTTGTCCGCCGTTGGGAGTGTATNNGTCTGCCGAGAAGCTGCCATAGCTTTTTATCTCAGCGGCAAGGCCGACCTTTTTCTTTTCGATCTTTACTCCGTACTGCTTATCTATCGCATCAGCTACCGAACCAGCCGTTACAGCGCCGAAAAGCTTTCCGTTTGCACCCGCTTTGGCGGTTATGGTAACGCTCTTGCCGTCAAGCTTTTCCTTTACAGCGAGGTTCTCTTCCTTTTCAACATCCAGCTTGTGCTGAGCCGAAGCCTTTTTGCCGTTCAGTTCATTTATATTTTTGGCGGAGGCTTCAACGGCAAATCCCTTTGCAATCAGATAGTTTCTTCCGTATCCGTCTGCAACATTCACAAGGTCGCCCGCCTTGCCGCTTCCTTTAACGTCCTTTATAAGAATTACTTTCATCTTAATCTCTCCTCATCTGTTATTTAAGTAGCCGTGGATCTTTCGATATAGCTGTCGATCGCGGTGATAAGCTGATATTTCGCATCTCTCAGCGAGGTCGCCATCTGTGCGCCCGCCATAGTCTGATGGCCGCCTCCTCCGAGAGCCTCCATGACAAGCTGAACATTGAACTCGCCCAGACTTCTCGCCGAAATACTTATCCTGCCGTTATTTTCATAAAGCACGAACGACGCTTTAACTCCCTCGATGCCGAGCAGNNTCGGCCGCCTGAGGAGCCGCTATCTGCATTGTAGGCGAAGTTGCTCTTGCCGTTGCGACGGCGCAGGAGCCGTGCAGCTCGGAGTTGGTTATAAGCATTGACTTCTGCTGATAGGTTTCGATAGAACTTGCAAAAAGATTTTTTACCGAAACGGTATCGGCGCCCAGTTTTCTCAAAAACGCGGCAGCTTCAAATGTCCTTACGCCCGTTCTCATAACGAAGTTCTTGGTATCGAGCATAATACCTGCAAGCAATGCCTCGGCCTCATTTGCGGTCAGCTTGCATTCGTTGCCGAAATACTGTGCCAGCTCGGCGACCATCTCCGATGCAGAAGAAGCTATCGGCTCATGGTAGAAAATGACCGGGTTTTCGATAGCCTTGACCATACGCCTGTGGTGGTCGATAACGACGACCTTAGAGCAGGCTGCCAGCAGCTCGGTGCTGTCCACAAAATCGGGGTTATGAGTATCGACAACGACAAGCAGTGTTCCCTCGTCGATATTGTCAAGCGCATAGGCGGGAGAAATATAAAACTCCTCCTGCTCCTTGCTTCTGATATATTCGATAAGCTGTGACGCCAGATTTCTTTGCGGATTGACAGTCACATATGCGGGTGTTCCCAGCCTTCTGATAACGGCGCACAGCCCAGTTGCCGCTCCGATGGCATCAAGGTCTGCCATAGAGTGTCCCATGATATAGACCTTGCTGCTCTCGCCTACCAGATCGCGCAGAGCGCTTGCAATGATCCTCGTTCTTACCTTGGTCTGTTTCTCAACGCCCTTTGAAACTCCGCCGTAGAACTCAAAACCGTCCCCTGTTTTGACCGCCGCCTGATCGCCGCCTCTGCCGAAGCACATATCAAGACCCTGTTTTGCAAACTCAGCGCACTCGGCTAAGGTTTTGCCGCCGTTTCCGACGCCTATCGAAAGGGTTATGCTCGTCCTTTCCCCCACTGAGATCTGCCTTGCCTTATCGAGTATCGGGAATCTCTCGTCGATCATCCGGCTCAGATATCTGTATTCGAGAAGGATCAGAAACCTCGAAGCCGACAGCTTTCTTATAACGCCGGTAGTTGAATCGAAGAAGGTTTCCATAAGCTTTTCAAGCTCTGCCGAAACTCTTGCCTTTTCGCTCTCGCGGCTGTCCTGCATCAGATCGTCGTAGCCGTCTACCGCCACCAGCATTACAGCCGGACGGGATTCAAAGTATTCGACCGTCAGCTCATGAAGATCGGTTATGTCGTCAAAGAAGATAAGCGAAAAATCCGTTTCGGTGTTCCTGTTCGCAACAGCCTTGACATTATAGTATCTGTCGCCTATCTTTATATTATCTCCATCCTCGGAATACAGCTTGTTGAAATCAAAATCGGCAAGGTCGCCTATATACATCTTATAGGCCTGCTTTTCACTGAGAACGCAGCTGTCAAAGTCCCTGTTCATCCACACGATCTGCTTTGACTCGTCGATTATCGCGACAGGAGCGGGGAAATTGAGCAACGACTCCTTCTCGGTCTTGGTTATCTCCTTGGTTCTCTCCAGTATAAACCTGTTTATGCTTATCCCTGACAGGACCCACATCACAGCGACCGCCACGGCTGACACTCCCGAAACCACAAGAAGAAACAGCCCGAACTGTGAAGAATCCGGCGACTGATACATATTCCACGATGCTATCACCGCAGTCAGCGCGATAACTGTCAGCAGAAGATACTGCACCGCATTGTTTCTTTTCATTTCGAGGCCCTCGCTTTCAAAAACGGATATTATTATAATACAGTATTTGCCGATAAAAGTCAACGAAAATATATTAGCCGATCTTAACGCCGCTGCGTAAAATATATAAACGAACATGAAAGGCGGCGGTCATATATGGAATTTGAACGGCTCGGGAGATCCGGCCTGAAAATAACTCTCGGATCGGACGAAGCGGCGGCTGTTTACCGCAGGCTGGCAAAGGCACCGGCCCTTGAAAGCAAGCTGCTCATCGCTGCGATCCTGGAGGCAGCCCGCGAGAGCTGCGGCATAAGCTTCTCTTCCGGGACCTTCGGGGTCGAGATCATCGACTCACCAAAAGGCGCCGTAATATATGTAACGCCTGCAGAGCCTTACTATTATCTGTCAAAGCGGCGCTTCAGATATATCGGAAAGGCAGAAAAACAGCTCTTTTGCTGCTTTAAAAGTCCCAAAAGTCTGCTGAGCTTTATCTCGGCGGCGGCTAATACGGCGCTCGGGCGCTCGGACGTTTCTCTTTTCAGCGACGGCAATAATTATATACTTGCCTTCTGCGCCAAGCCCGACGGCTTCTCACTGTCGCTCCTCGCCGAGCTGGAGATAGACTACCGTCTTTTTGAGCAGCGTCTGCCCGAAAGCTGTGAAGAGATAATCTCCTGCCGCGATCTGCCGACTCTCAAAGAGCTTTTAGACGGCTTATCTCGGCAGACATATCCCCGGAATTAAACAGAAAGCTTCCAGACACAAGCACGTTAGCGCCTGCCTGAACTGCAAGTCCTGCTGTTTCGCAGTTAACTCCGCCGTCGATCTGAATATCTAAATCAATGCCCCTGCGCGCAGCTTCAGCTCTGATCTTTGCGATCTTGTCAAGCATCGGCATCATAAAGCTCTGACCGCCGAAGCCCGGCTCAACGGTCATAACAAGCAGAAGATCTATCATATCCAAATAAGGAAAGCACTCCTCGGCAGGAGTCGCGGGCTTCAGAGAAAGCCCGACCCTGACTCCGCATTCTCTTGACTTTTCAACGGTTTTTACAATATCGCTTTCCGACTCGGCATGAAAGGTTATGCTGTCTGCCCCGGCTTTGGCAAAGGCTTCAATATAGTCAAGCGGTCTTATTATCATCAGATGAACATCGAGCGGAACGGCAGAAACGCTTTTTGCTGCCTTCAGAAGCGGCAGTCCGAAGCTTAAATTCGGCACAAACACTCCGTCCATAACATCAAAATGAAGCATATCCGCCCCGCTTTTGCAGGCGCGGTTTATTTCTTCGCCCAGACGGCAAAAGTCGCAGGCGAGTATCGACGGGCTGATCTTTATATCCATAGTATGCATATTCCTTTCGGCAAACGCAAAATTTCCTATAAGAATTATTATATCATATAAGCGTCAGACTTTATGATATAATTGTCCGATACGTCGGGAGCTGACCTAAGGTCAGCGTATCGACGAGGACATAAATCTATTATACGACATTATTTCCGCAACGTCAACAGCATTTTTGCGCTCACGACTAAAAAAAGCGGTCCGCCGCGCCGAAGCGTTTGCGAACCGCGATCTATTTTAACAGCTCTGAGATATCTCTCTTTTGCTGACACTGCATATTATGCGCGAAAGCGACATGATGTTACAGGATCGGCAGCAGTATCAGGGTCTCATAAACGGTGTGTAGTATCTCATTACCCAGTCGATAGCCAGCTGCGCCCACTTAGCCGCGACAGGCTGAAAATGCCCTTCCCACCCAAAGGATGCGGTATTAAAGTCGCAAAGACCGAGGCCGTGCCCGCCTTTTTCATATATATGGCACTCATAGGTTATGCCGTTTCTGATAAGAGCATCGACATAAAGCAGTGTATTCTGAACGGGAACACATCCGTCGTCGGAGCAGTGCCAGATAAACGCCTTGGGCGTACCTGAGCTTACCTGATTTTCAAGGCTCATAAGCGAGCGCAGATCTGCGTCCTGCTCATCTCCGATAAGATTGAGTATAGAGCCCTCGTGGGCAAACTCTCCCGATGTTATGACCGGGTAGCCCAGTATCTGACCGGCAGGTCTTATGTCCTCCGGTTTACAGCCGAGGGGCTTATACAGGATCTCCTTGTCCCAGAAGTTGGCAACGCTCGCCGCCAGATGACCGCCGGCAGAAAATCCCGCTATGTAGACCAGCTCCGGGTCTATGTCATAGCGTTTGGCGTTATCCTTGACATATTTTATTGACGCGGCAGCCTCGAGCGCGGCAGTCGGAAAGCGTTTTTTCACGCACGAGTAGCGCAGAACGAAAGCGCATATGCCTGCACCGAGAAACCTCAGTGCAATAAACTCCGCCTCCCTCTCCGAACAGCAATCATAGCCTCCGCCGGGGCAGATGACAACGGCAGGGCGCTTTTTCTCTCCGGTTTCCTGTGTAACGTCATATGCATAGCAGGTCAGTGTCGCGCCGCAGCCCTCCGACGGCAATCCGGCAGCCGCATAGTCAACCGTTATTTCCTTTTTTTCGTATATCATTATTCCTTCACTCTCCGTACAGTTTATCTGAAAAATATTGTATCATATTATTTTTCATTTTGCAATTGTAAAATAAGAAAATATGTTGTATAATTAAAGCATTACCATATTTGCGGAGGAAGATTTATGAGTCTTGACGTTTTGAGATCTGAAATCGACAAAATCGACATTCAGCTTCAGGAGCTTTTTGAAAAACGCATGGCGCTTTGCGACGAGGTCGCGCGGGAAAAGAAGCGCACCAACGCGCCCGTGCTTCAGAGCGGACGTGAGGAGCAGATCCTTTTGCGTGTCCGTGAGAGAAGCGCCCCCGGTTTTGCCGACAGCAGCGAGGAGCTTTTCAAAGATATCATGTCGATAAGCCGCGGACGGCAAAAGTCCCTGCTTTCCGCAGAGGTCGGGATACCGCACGGCAGTGAGGTCAATATTATTGTAACCTGCGGAGGCAGCTCACAGCGGATGGGCTTCAACAAGCTGCTCTATCCGCTCGGGGACAAGCCTGTGATCTTACATACCCTTGAGCGGCTGGACGGTCTTGAAAATGTTTCGAGGATCATTCTTTCGGTAGGCAGGAGCTTTCTCAAAGAGGTCAGTGAACTGATATCCGGCAAGAGCTTCAAAACCGAAATTGTAACCGTAGTCGGCGGAGAAACACGCCAGCAAAGTGTTGCAAACGCTCTTTCCGCCGTTACAGACGGCTGA
>DLOT01000036.1:10640-10782 GCA_002479715.1 Ruminococcus sp. UBA7477
TTAGCCTGTGTTGCGGTCAAGGACACGGTCAAAGCGGCAAAAGACGGCAGAGCCGTACAAACGCCGAAGCGCGACACTCTGTTTGCGGCTCAGACACCGCAGGTGCTTTCCCTGCCGCTTTACAAAACTGCGCTTGCCAGTG
>DLOT01000036.1:10790-13509 GCA_002479715.1 Ruminococcus sp. UBA7477
GGTTATGCCTAAGATCACGCCCGGCGACTATTCCAATATCAAGCTGACGACCGAGGAAGATATCAGGCTTGCTAGAGTGTTGATGGAAGGCGGGGACGAAAAATGCTGAGAATAGGTCATGGATACGATGTTCACCGGCTGACCGAGGGCAGAAAGCTTATACTCGGCGGCGTGTATATCCCGTTTGAAAAGGGACTTCTGGGTCATTCGGACGCCGATGTTCTGACCCATGCGGTCATGGACAGTATGCTGGGCGCCTGCGCTCTGGGAGATATCGGAAAGCTTTTCCCCGATAATGACGACAGATTCAAAGGGGCGGACAGTCTTGTTCTTCTGCGGCGTGTGACCGAGATACTTTTCAAAAACGGATGGCGTCTTTCCAATCTGGACGTCACGGTCGCGGCTCAGTCGCCGAAGCTTTCGCCGCACATTCAGAAAATGCGCGAAAACCTGTCAGCGGCGATCGGCTGTGACATTTCGCGGATATCCGTCAAGGCGACCACCGAGGAGCATCTCGGCTTCACGGGAGAGGGTCTTGGAATGTCGGCAACGGCTGTATGTTTGGTTGAGAGCATCGGTTGAAAAAAGGTGTAAAAATATATGGTGTTTGAAAAAGCAAGTTTAAATGATTTATCATCATTAATCGAACTCAGAATAGCATATTTACTTGAAGATTACGGAGAACTGCCTGAAGCTCAAATAAAACAGATAACAGACAATTTGAGCGATTACTTTCAAAAACATCTGAACAAGGATCTACTTGTTTTTGTTTGCAGGGATACGGATATGATTGTAAGCTTATGTTTCTTGTATATTACTGAGAAACCGCCAAATCCGTCTTTTATAAATGGCAGAACGGGTACAATACTTAATGTCTATACATTACCTGAATATCGCAAAAGAGGGATTGCAGGAAGGCTGATCAAAATGCTGCTCGCTGAGTCAGAAAAGATAAAGCTTGTTTTCGTTGAACTCAAAGCTACGGATTCAGGTTATAATTTATATAAATCTCTCGGATTTGAAGATGCGATTTCCAAATACCATAATATGAAATATATTATTGACCCAAGTGACAATCCCTGATATGTACCGACTGTATTCGGAAAGATCCGAGTGCGGCTGTATGTTATCACAAAAAAAGACGTTTACCCACAAATCGGGATAAACGTCTTGTTTTTTACTTCTTCAACGGACTTTCACGATAGATGATATCCTCGCGGCTCGGGCCGTTTGAGATCATCGTGATCGGGAAACCTATATGCTTCTCTGCAAACTCAATATACCTGCGGCAGTTTTCGGGAAGCTCTTCATAGTTCTTTATGCCGCGGATATCACATTTCCAGCCGTCAAGGACCTCAATAACCGGCTTGGCTCTTTCGAGCAGTCTTGTCGTCGGGAAATCAGTAGTGACCTTTCCGTCGATCTCATAACCCACGCAAACGGGTATCTTGTCAAGATAGCCCAGAACGTCAAGAACCGTGAAAGCAACATCGGTAGTTCCCTGCATACGGCAGCCGTACTTAGTAGCAACACAGTCAAACCAGCCCATACGCCTAGGTCTGCCGGTCGTTGCACCGTACTCTCCTCCGTCGCCGCCGCGACGTCTCAGCTCGTCCGCCTCATCTCCGAAGATCTCGGAAACAAAAGCTCCTGCGCCGACCGCTGATGAATAAGCCTTTACGACCGTAACGATCTCCTTTATCTCATAAGGCGGAACTCCCGCACCAATCGCGCCGTATGCCGCAAGGGTGGATGAGGAAGTGACCATAGGATAAATTCCGTGATCGGGATCCTTCAGCGAGCCCAGCTGACCCTCGAGAAGCACTGTCTTGCCTTCTTTGAGAGCGTTCCACAGAAACAGCGACGTGTCGCAGACATAAGGCTCGACCATTTTTTTGTATTCCATCAGCGTGTCAAAAAGCTCTCCGACATCAAGAAGCGGCTTGTGATAAAGATTTTCCAGCAAAACATTTTTGGTCTGCGCGACTCTCTCCAGCTTTTCCTTCAGTCCCTGCTCGTCAAAAAGCTCCTGCACCTGAAAGCCGATCTTCGCATACTTGTCCGAATAAAACGGAGCGATGCCGCTCTTTGTTGAGCCGAAGCTCTTTCCGCCAAGGCGTTCTTCTTCGTATTTATCAAAAAGAATATGATAGGGCATAACTATCTGTGCTCTGTCCGAAACGAGCAGCTTAGGTGCGGGAACGCCCTTTGAAACGACCTCGTTATACTCCTCAAAAAGCTTCGGGATATTGAGAGCAACGCCGTTTCCTATAATGCTTGTAATGTGATCATAGAAAACTCCCGACGGAAGCGTGTGCAGTGCAAACTTTCCGTAGTGATTTACGATCGTGTGTCCCGCATTGGCGCCCCCTTGAAATCTGACAACGATATCCGAATTTTCGGCCATCATATCGGTAATCTTTCCCTTACCCTCGTCGCCCCAGTTAGCGCCTACTATTGCTTTAACCATTATTCTTCTCCTTTCGATGCTTGACATTTTAAGCCATACTAATTATATCACCATATTTCGCACAAATAAAATATATATAACTTATGACAGATATAAGTTTTAGTTATGCCTGTTCGTTCTGTTCAGAAAATCATCTTTATACGAAACCCAAGCGTTCGGTTTGGTTTTTTGCCCGTCTAATCCGCCGTCGCGTCGTCGCTAGCTCCATATTCCTCGCGGCAACGCTTGGTAATTCGGGCGTTGCCTCTC
>DLOT01000026.1:0-12159 GCA_002479715.1 Ruminococcus sp. UBA7477
CTCGCGGCAACGCTTGGTAATTTGGGAGTTGCCTCTCGCTCATTCCGCTGCTCCTCCTCTCAAAACAAATGCAAGCATTTGTTTTGGCTGTGCGTCCGTTTAATCCGCCGTCACACTATCTATCTTACTAATCAACATTTGGCAAGGCGGCTACAGATGCAACGTTACGTTGCCTTTTTCGGCATTTTTTGCGCCCCGGCTTGTCTAGAATATATACGGAGGTGCGGACAATGCTAAAGATATTAACTGATATGATCGTTTGCGTGATCTTTGCGCAAGGCACGTTTTTTGCCCGGCTCGGTGAGGATCTGCATGAGCTTTGGGAGCGGCTGACGGCAGTGCCGACAAGCGCGGAGACCGTTCTTTGCAAGGCTGTCTATGAAGCAGAAACGCAGTCGTTCATTTTTGAAGAAAACAGCGGCGAGATCGCCCCCGCAGGGCATTTTGCCAAGCTTATGACCCTTCTGCTCGCTCAGGAGGCGGTCGAGCGCGGAGAGCTGGATTATCAGACCTTTGTGACCGTTTCCGCCCATGCGAACTCTATGCAGGGCGCACAGATCTGGCTGGATGTCGGAGAGAAGATAACGGTTGAGGAGCTTATAAAGTCGATAACCGTCGGGAATGCGAACGATGCGTGCGTCGCTCTTGCCGAGGCTGTCTGTGACAGCGAGGAGTCTTTCACGGAGCGGATGAATATTCGTGCGGCTTCACTCGGCATGGAGGACACATATTTTGCCGACTGCACAGGCGTTTCTGAGGCGACAGTTACTACTGCGCACGATCTTGCGGTGCTTTGCGGTGAGATCTCAAAGCATGAGCAGCTTTATCCTTATATGACGACATGGCTCGACTGCGTTCGCGACGGAAAGGCGCAGCTTGTCAATACCAACCGTCTGGTGCGCTCTTACAGCGGGATAATCGGTATAAAAGCCTGCTCGCTGAACGGCGGAAATGCTCTTGCAGCAGCAGTTAAACGCGACGGAATGACGGTCGTTACGGTCATACTCGGTTCTCCCGATGAGGACAGCCGTTTTGCTTTTGCGCGCGAGCAGATGAACTCTGCGTTTGCGGCTATGGAGGTCTGTACGCCACAGATGCCGCCCGAGGTCACCGCCGACGTTTCGGTTGTCCGCGGAGAAAAGCAGTTTTGCGCCGTTGAGCTTGAAAATACAGCAAAGATACTCATTCCCGCCGGCAGCTCGGGGAAGATAACTGCCGAGTATGAAAGGGTCGAAACTGTTCAGGCGCCGGTGGAAAAGGGGACAGTTATAGGCTCAGTATCGCTCATTCTGGGCGAAGATACCGTGTTCCGCTCCGACATTCGCCTTGCAGAAACGGTCGAGCGGCTCGAATACGGTGAGGCATTGAAAAGATTGTTGTTAGAATTACTGAAAATGTAGTGTTGAAACTATACAGAATACACAAAATAATGTGTGTTTTTTAAAACCGCTTGAAAAAAAGTACAGAATATAGTAAAATATATGTTAGATAGCTGCGCACTGTAGCAGAGCGCTGATTATCAGTTTGTTTTGAAGGGATTGACATTTTTTGGCTATCAGATTAAACTCCAAGTATCTTGAACCGTTTGTCGCTCAGCATGAGCTCGAGGCTATGAAGCCGCAGATAGAAACGGCGCATAATACTTTGATGCAAAGAACAGGTGCGGGAAACGATTTTCTCGGCTGGCTGGATCTGCCGGTGAATTATGATAAGGAAGAATTTGCGCGCATAAAGGCTGCTGCCGAAAGGATCAAAAAGAGCTGCGACGTGTTTATCGTTATAGGCATCGGCGGTTCGTATCTCGGCGCAAGAGCCGCTGTGGAGCTGCTCCGTTCGCCTATGTATAACAGCCTTAATAAGGATACGCCGGATATCTTCTACTGCGGCAACAACATAAGTCCGACCTATCTCAGCGAGATATTGTCTGTGTGTGAGGGCAAGGATGTTTGCGTGAATGTTATCTCCAAGTCGGGAACAACGACCGAGCCTGCGCTCGCGTTCAGGATCTTCAAGAAGCTTCTCGAAGATAAATACGGAAAAGACGGAGCAAAGGAGAGGATCTTTGCCACGACCGATAAGGCAAGAGGAACGCTCAAGGAGCTTTCCGATAAGGAGGGCTATGAAACCTTCGTTATCGCGGATGACGTCGGAGGCAGATATTCCGTTCTGACCGCCGTAGGCCTTCTGCCGATCGCTGTTTCCGGTGCGGACATTGATAAGCTTATGGCAGGCGCTGCCAAGGCAAGAGAAAACTATATGGAGCTCGGCGATAATGACTGCTATGAATATGCGGCGCTGAGAAATATCCTGTACCGCAAGGGCAAGAGCGTTGAGATGCTCGTTTCCTACGACCCGAGCTTTACGATGATGACCGAGTGGTGGAAGCAGCTTTTCGGTGAGAGCGAGGGCAAGGATAATAAGGGAATTTTCCCGGCGTCCGCGACCTTCTCAACGGATCTACATTCTCTCGGACAGTTTGTTCAGAGCGGATCGAGGATAATTTTTGAAACGGTCGTTGATATCAAGCAGCCCAAGACAGATATCTTCCTTCAGGATGATGAAGAAAACCTCGACGGACTCAACTTCCTGACAAATCAGAATATGAGCGTAGTAAACCGCAAGGCTTTTGAGGGAACCATTCTCGCACATACAGAGGGCGGCGTTCCCAACATGGTCATCGAAATGGATAAGCCCGATGAGGAAAATCTCGGCGAGCTGATCTACTTCTTTGAAAAGGCCTGCGCGATCTCGGGATATATGCTCGGAGTAAACCCGTTCAATCAGCCGGGCGTTGAAAGCTATAAGAAAAATATGTTCGCTCTGCTCGGCAAGCCGGGATACGAGAGCGCAAAGGCAGAGCTTGAGGCCAGGATCAAGTAGTATCTTTAAAGCGCACGCGCTTTTATGATAAAACAAAAAGCCCTCAGGGGCAGAAACGGAGTGCAGTGTAATGATTAGTTTGATTACCGGAAAAAAAGGAACAGGCAAAACCAAGATATTGATCGACCGGATTACAGAGGCTATCGGCTCGGCAACAGGTTCGGTTGTCTGCATCGAGAGAGGTATGAAGCTTACATACGATATTCCGCACAAGGTTCGTCTTGTTGACGCGGAGGAATACGGAATTTCCAGCTTTGACGCATTTTACGGCTTTGTAACGGGAATGCTTGCGGGAAATTACGATATACAGGCCGTTTTTGTTGACGGAATTCTGAAGATGGGCGGAAGAGATTACGACGCTTTGGGTGCAATGCTCGAGAAGCTTGCAATAGTAGCAAAGGATGTCAAGATCGTATTCACCGTATCGGAGGACAGCGACAAGCTCCCCGATAAGGTTAAGGCGTTTATGTAATTTTTTTGAAAATCACTTGACATAATCGGGATTTAGGTCTATAATGTTCTTTGTGATGTTCTGTTCGCGGAGAAACAGAGAGGAATGAGCGGAAGCTATGGTATTGCAGCTTAAACAGATTTTCAGCGTGGTCGGCGATAGGCTGAACATTGACTATGAGATCGGCAGGGAATACCTTGAGCAGTATCCGTATTACTCTTTTAAAACACCGATCGCGGTCAGAGGCTGTGCCGAAAACAGAGCGGGAGTGGTTTCACTCAGCTTCTCCTGTGAGTTTTCGATGGAGCATATCTGCGACAGATGTCTTTGTGAGTTCACAAGGGAGTATCGCTATGAGTTCGGGCATACGCTCGTTCGCAGCGCGGCAAATGACGACTACATCGTCTGCCCCGATAATACTCTGGATTTGGACGAGCTGGCAGTTTCCGACCTGCTGCTTGAGCTTCCCGCAAAAATACTTTGCAGAGTGGACTGCAAGGGACTTTGCCCGAGGTGCGGAGCCGATCTTAACAGCGGCGAATGCAGGTGCGGCAATTAATCTGAAAAATTTGTATTTCCTAAAGAGGAGGTGCCAAAATGGCAGTACCGAAGAGAAAGGTATCCAAAGCAAGACGCGATAAAAGACGCAGCGCTGTATGGAAGCTTCAGCAGCCCGCGCTTTGCAAGTGCTCCAACTGCGGTGAGCTGACAGCTCCGCATAAGGTTTGCAAGGCTTGCGGATATTATAAGGGCGTAGAGGTAATCGCTAAGAATAACGACTGACCGATATTCGCTTTTAACGAAGGTTAAGCAGAGAGGGCGTTCCTTCTCTGCTTTTTTCGTAATACCCTAAAATCATCAACTAAGGCAGGTATTTAGCTATGGCACTACCCATTGTTGCCGTCGTCGGCAGGCCGAATGTCGGCAAATCGACACTGTTCAATAAGCTGATAGGGCAGAGGCTCTCGATAGTCGAGGATACGCCCGGAGTGACGCGCGACAGAATATATGCAAAATGCGAGTGGACGGGCAGGGAATTTATGCTCGTCGATACAGGCGGAATAGAGCCTGACAGCGATGACGTCATCCTTTCCCAGATGAGAAGGCAGGCGGAGATCGCAGTTACCTCGGCGGCGGTGATCGTTCTGGTGACTGATATGAAGTCAGGCGTTACCGCAGGTGATATGGACGTTGCGGCGATGCTTCAGAAATCGGGAAAGCCGATCGTGCTGTGCGTTAATAAATGTGACAGCCTCGGAGAGCCGCCATGTGAGTTTTATGAGTTTTATAATCTCGGCCTTGGCGACCCAGTCGCGGTCTCGTCCGTACACGGCCATGGGACCGGCGATCTGCTCGACAGGGTCCTTGAGGTCCTCCCGGAGGAAGCCGGCGAGGATTACGGCGACGATGTTATCAAGGTCGCTGTTATCGGCAAGCCGAACGTCGGAAAATCGTCGATAATAAACCGGGTCTGCGGCGAGGAAAGAGTGATCGTTTCCGATATTGCCGGAACGACACGCGATTCGACTGACACATATGTCGAAAATGAGTTCGGAAAATTCGTTTTTATAGATACCGCCGGGATCAGGCGAAAGTCAAAGGTGCTGGAATCGGTAGAGAAGTACAGTGTTCTGCGGTCATATATGGCTGTGGACAGAGCCGATGTTGCGGTCATAGTTATAGATGCGGTAGAGGGCTTCACCGAGCAGGACTCAAAGGTCGCAGGATATGCACATGAAAAAGGCAAGGCGTGCGTTGTCGCGGTCAATAAGTGGGATACGGTCGAAAAAGATACAAATACTATGGACGAATACCGCAAGAAGCTCCAGGACAGCTTCAGCTTTATGTCCTATGTTCCGTTTGCGTTCATTTCCGCTAAAACAGGGCAGAGGGTAAACAGGCTTTTTGAGCTGATAACTCATACTGCCGAGCAGAATGCCGTCAGAATACCGACAGGCAAGCTCAACGACGTTCTGGCGTATGCTACAGCCAGAGTCCAGCCGCCGTCCGATAAGGGCAAGCGCCTGAAGATATACTATATAACACAGGCTTCGACAAAGCCCCCGACATTTGTCGTCTTTGTCAACCGCAAAGATCTGTTTCACTTCTCCTATCAGAGATATCTCGAAAATCAGATCCGTGAGACCTTTTCGCTCACCGCCACGCCTATCGTGATGCAGGTGCGCGAGCGCGACACCAATGATGTAAAGTGATTTGCGAGGAGACTAGCTATGACAGTTTTAATTGTGTTGTTCTCGATCATTTTTTCCTATCTTCTCGGAAGCATGAATTCAGCTATAACCGTATGTAAGATCATGCAGGGGAAGGATATCCGCGATTACGGAAGCGGAAACGCCGGTCTGACAAACGTTTTGCGGGTATTCGGCAAGCCGACGGCAGCAGTCACACTTATCATTGACCTTATAAAGGGCGTCGCGGCGGTTACGGTTTGCAGGCTTCTTGCCGAGCATTTCGGCGTTGTTCTGCTGGATAATGAAATGACAGTCAGATATCTGTCGGGGCTGTTTGTTATGCTAGGCCACGTTTTCCCAATATTTTACGGATTTCACGGCGGCAAGGGAGTATTGCTGACGGCTACGACCGCCCTGGCTATTGATCCCGTCGCCTGCGGGATAGCATTTACCTTTTTTATCGTTCCGCTTGTTATCTTCAAATATGTTTCGCTGTCGTCTATCATAGCGGCGACCTCGTACCCGATAGTCACCTTGGTGAGCCAGTATCTGAGGGATTATGACAAGCCGCTTCTCAACGCAGCGTTTGCGCTGGCGATGGGTGCTATCATCGTAATAAAGCATCATGACAACATAAAACGCCTTCTGAGCGGAAACGAGAGCAAGCTCAGCTTTAAGAAGCAGTAGGGACATCTACCGATTTTGAAACGAAAGAGAGTGGTGCTATGGCAAACATAACAATTCTGGGCAGCGGCGGATTCGGGCTGTCGCTGGCGATCATGTGCGACAACATGGGGCATAGTGTAACGGTCTGGTCGGCATTCCGCGACGAGATCGACACGCTGATGAGAACGGGCGAGCTGCGCTCAAAGCTGCCGGGCGCCGTTGTGTCAAAGAGCGTAAATTTAACGACCGACATATCCTGTGTTGCCGATGCGGATATCGTTATCATAGGTATCCCGACTTCGTTTGTGGCTGAGGTCTGTGAAAAGGCAAAGCCGCATATGTCCGAAAAAACAGTAGTAGTAAGCACCTCGAAGGGCTTTGAAAACGATACTATGCGACGCATGAGCGAGGTCATCAGGTCAATTCTCGATAACCCGACGGTCGTTCTGTCAGGTCCTTCCCATGCAGAGGAGATAGCTCAGGAAATGCCTACGACGGTTGTCGCCGCCTGTGAAAACATCGAATATGCAAACTTCGTTCAGGATATGCTTGCAAACAAAACACTCAGGATATATACCAATTCTGATGTTATAGGCTGCGAGGTCGGCGGATCTCTCAAAAATTCGATTGCTCTCGCTTCGGGAGTTGTTGACGGAATGGGCTACGGTGACAACACAAAAGCCGCGCTTATGACCAGAGGTCTGACAGAGATCGCGCGCATAGGCATTGCTATGGGTGCAAAGGAAAAGACCTTTTCGGGTCTTACGGGCCTTGGCGATCTTATCGTTACCTGCACCAGTATGCACAGCCGCAACAGGCGCTGCGGCATACTGATAGGCAAGGGTGTTCCGGCTGATGAAGCCGTTAAGAGGGTCGGTACTGTCGAGGGATATCTCTGCACGAAAAACGCCTATCCGCTGGTGAAAAGGCTGGGTGTTGAAGCGCCGATCATCGAGCAGCTGTATAAGGTCTTGTTTGAGGGAATGAGCCCGCATGAGTCGCTGATCGCGCTTATGGGCAGACCGGTCAAGCATGAGAGCGAGGAAGATCTGTATATTTAACTGAGATCCTGTAAGGATTAAAAGTATAAAGCATGATTTGAAGCATTTGTGCTTCTGAAATCCCCTGCAAGCAAAATTGCAGGGGATGTTTTTGTGTCGTTTTGAGCAAAAAAGAACGGCTGTGCAGAGAGCCTTCCGCACAGCCTACAAAATTCGAATTGTCTGATAAGTCAATCTCCGAACGAGATACCGATGCGCCTTGCCGCCTGAACCATCTGATCGTCGTCAGTAACGAATTTAGTCTTTCCGGCGATATCCTCAAGCTTGTTCTCAGTGATCTCGCCATCGACCATAGCGACAGTGTAGCCGAACTTTTCTTCAAAGAGAAGTTCAGCGGCGCGCGTGCCGAACTGGGTCGCCAGAACTCTGTCGTATGCCGAGGGGCTTCCGCCTCTGAGCATATGACCGGGAACGCACACTCTGGTTTCGATGCCCGTATTTGCCTGAATAGTTGCCGCGATCCTCGCGGAAGCGGTTTTTTCTCCGGCTTCCTCGCGCTTTTTGGCACGCTCTTTCTTCTTCATCTTGGCTTCCTCGGTGTCAAAAGCTCCCTCCGCAACGGCAAGAATAGAAAATGCCTTGCCCGCCTTGGCGCGTTTCATTGCCGCCTCCGAGAGCTTGTCGAGGTCAAACGGGATCTCGGGTATGACGATCATATCCGCACCGCCCGCAACGCCTGCATACAGCGTGAGCCAGCCCGCCTTGTTGCCCATGATCTCAACGACCATGATCCTGCCATGGGAATTTGCCGTTGTGTGAAGCCTGTCTATAACATCGGTCGCTATGTCTACCGCCGTATGAAAACCGAAGGTGACGCTTGTTCCATAGATGTCGTTATCAATGGTCTTAGGAAGACCGATAACATTAAGACCCTCCTTTGAGAGCAGGTTTGAGGTCTTGTGAGTGCCGTTGCCGCCTAGTGTAAACAGGCAGTCGAGCTTTTGCTTTTTATAGGTCGCCTTCATAGCCTTTACCTTGTCGATGTTGTCTTCCTCAACGACCTGCATCATTTTGAAGGGCGTTCTTTTTGTACCGAAAATAGTTCCGCCCATTGTCAGGATGCCAGAAAAATCCGAAGGCTCCATTTCCTTGCACTCATTGTTGATAAGCCCCGAGTAACCGTCGTTTATGCCGACGATCTCGATACCGTCGCTGCCGAATTTTTCATAACACGCCTTAGCAACGCCTCTTATCGTAGCGTTCAGGCCGGGGCAGTCGCCTCCGCTTGTCAAAATACCGATTCTTCTTATCACAGAAAATCCCTCCTCAAAGTATTAGCCGCTTGGCTTGGATGTTATTTATCAATATTTGTCGTCCTCATCGTCAAGAACGATCTTTATTGTTTCTTCGCCGTCTTCATCGCTCGGATAAGCATATCTGGATATTATCGGAGCGACCGGTGCGGAAGCCGTATCGTCCGGCTCGGCTGAATTGCTGCTTTCGGTATAATCTTCGTTCGCATCATGATAGGTATACTGCGATTCGCCGGCTGTGTGCTTTTCGGAAAGCTTGAAGCGGGCGATCATATTCTTGAGTATGAGCGACTGGCTCGAAAGCTCCTCACTTGCAGAAGCCGATCCGACAGCAGATGAGGTGTTTGCGGCAACGACCGCAGAGATCTGATCGACGCCTGTATTGATCTGAACGACCGCCTCCGACTGATGCTCTGAGGCTTCGGAGATATCTTTGACGAGCTTCTTTATCTCCGCGGAGTTTTCAACTCNNATCGGCTGTGACAGTAGCAACGCCGGAGCCTCGCTTAACGGCGGCGGACGACGCCTCGATAAGAGAAGCGGTCTGCTGTGCGGCCTCCGCGCTCTTTGCGGCAAGACGCCTTACCTCGTCTGCAACGACCGCAAAGCTCTTGCCCGCTTCGCCTGCTCTTGCCGCTTCGACTNNGATATTTGTCTGGAACGCTATCTCATCGATGACCTTGATGATCTTTGAAATCTGCTCCGAGGATTCGTTGATCTCGTTCATAGCAGTCAGCATTTTCGACATATCCGAGTTGCAGTCGTTGATCGAGATAGTATTGTCGTGAACTATCTTATAAGCGTTTTTGGCTGCCTCGGCGTTATAAGTGATCTGATTTGCAACGTCGGAGAGGGTCGCGGAGAGCTGTTCGATGGAGCTTGCCTGCTCGGTAGAGCCCTGCGAAAGAGCCTGAGCCGCATTGGAGACCTGTATAGCTCCGCTGTTGACCTGCTCGGCGGCAATATTGATAGAACTGAAGGTGTCGGAAAGGGATTCCAGAATGGTGTTGAAGGTCGTCTTTATTTTCAGAAAGTCGCCTTTGAAGGTGCCTTCCATACGGTGGCAGAGATTTCCTTCGGCAATATTTGTCAGCGCAACGGTTATGAGATTGATGTATTGTCTGAGTGAAACTATCGTTTCCTCCAGCGAGCGTGACAGAACGCCGAGCTCGTCATGCGAATAGCGGACGTCTACAGGGTCGGTCAGATTACCCTGAGCCAGCGCGCGAAGGCGGTTGGTAGTCTTGACTATCGGGCGGGAGAAGGTTCTTGCAAAGAAAATGGAGAACAGGCTCACCAGCGCGATAAGAATTATGCATACGATAACGATCCCTTGGAAAGCGTCGTGGGTATAATGAGAAAGCTCGTTTGAGGGAACAGCGATGATAAGAACACTGCTGTGACCGGTAACCTTGGAATATCCTGCGATATATTCGGTGTCGTTGAAATCAAAGGTTCCGTAGCCGTCCGACTTGATGACAGCCTCTTTGGCAAAGTCGGAAATGGATTCATTATCGCTGTCAGTGACATTGAGCAGAGTCTTTTCAAGACCGAACGAGCCGATGTTATCACACTTGAAGTCAAACTCGCCCTCCATATTGATTATGAAAGCCATATTTCCCTTGCAGATGTCGATGTTGTTGAGAATGCTGCATACATTTTCTTCGATCTCCTCCGCACTATCCGAGGCATCGACGGCAAGGCCGATCCTTTCCGACGCCTGATAAGCCAAAGGCGCGACCGTATTCTGAACTATCTGCTCTGTAGAGTTCTGCTGTATGTTGATAAAGCTTACAGACAGCACCAAAATCAGCGCAAACGCGACCCCGAGCATTGACAGCAGAAGTTTTCCGCGGATACTTTTCATCAAAATCACCATTCCTTATGTATTTCAAAGTAATTTTCGTGTAAGATCTATACATATAATATATTATCATATTTGCACAAGTTTTTCAATAGCTTTTTTTAATTTTTCAGTATTTTTATTTAAAAAGCGAAATAGAATATATTACCAAACGAAATTCGGGAGTGAAGCCTTTTGAAAAAATGCTTATGTATCGTCATTTCGGTCCTGCTGTTTATCACAGCGGCGGCATCCTGCGGGCAGAGTGCCGAAACGGCAAGTGCGGATGCGAAAAGTGTTATGCTGCCTGTGATAATGTATCACAGTGTTGTGAAAGACAGCTCCTTATGGAACGATTATGTCATCTCGCCTGAGGTTTTGCGAAGAGACATTGAATATCTGAAGGAAAACGGCTATGAATTTGTCCTCACAAGCGATCTGACCGACTGGGTCTACCGAGGAAAGCCGCTTCCCGAAAAGTGCGTTATGCTGACCTTTGACGACGGCTGCTATAACTTCATGACCTATGTCGAGCCGGTGCTGAGGGAAACCGGCGCAAGGGCTGTTCTGTCGGTCGTGGGGAGCTGGGCTGAGAAAGCAGGCAGCGAACCTCAGAGCGCCGCGTATTCCTATCTTACATATGAACAGATCGTGCAGCTCTCAAAGTGCGGAAGCGTCGAAATAGCTTCACACGGCTATGATATGCACACTCTTGACGGGCGGCGCGGAGCATTGAAAAAGGAGGGCGAGAGTGATCTTGACTATCAAAGCGCCTTCATATCCGATCTGCTTCTGAGCATTGACGGCCTTGAAAAAAACTGCGGCATAACACCACAGTGCTATGCCTATCCGTTCGGCTTTGTATGCGAGGAAAGCCTCGGCTATGTCAAGGCGTGCAGGTTTCAGGTCAGCCTCGGCTGTGAAGAGAAGGTCAACATACTGACCGCCGACCCTGAGAGCCTTTATTGCCTTGGTAGATTTAACCGCCCGAGCGGCATCTCGACCGAGGAATTTATGGAAAATGTACTCAGGTGTGAATAAAGCCGCTGAATTTTCGCTGATACTCGCTTTGTGTCGACTGTCCTTCGGTGCGGCAGCAGGAGCAGACGCGGCTCGAAAGGTCGTCAAGAAAGGCAAGGCGCTTTTGCGAAAAGTCGGAAAGCGAGGTCGAGATCTCTATCTTGCCGTTAAGCTTTATATCTCTCATGATCTCCCTGCCGCGCTCGTTGAATGCCAGAACACGGCAGTAGGGGAGCAGCGTAAGGTCATCATGCCTTATACCGAGAAACGCCGAAAACAGCGCTCTGGATACCCTTGCTCGCGTAAAGCTCTTTGACTTTACACTGTCGATCAGTGAAGAAAAATCGCCGGATTTTCCGGAAGCAAGGGCTTTTTTCAGCCTGTCGGCAAGCGCGGCGGAAAAGTCGGGGACATTTTTCCATTCGCCGCTGTCTGTCATCTGCATCAGCCGCAGCGTTATCGCATTGCTCAGCCTGTTTGTATCGCAAACCTCGCTTCTGTCGAAATCATATCCCAGATAGTGCGACATATCCTCGCCGCGGAGTATCCCGCTTCTGATATACAGTCCGCTTGCAAATCCGCCGTCAGGCGCGCCGCTGTCGTGAGCCGCGCCCGTTCTGGGAACGGCAATGGGCTTTATTTTTGAGCCAAGTCCCGAGAGAGCCTTGATGTATTCGATCGCAAGAAGGTTGTTCGGTCTGTCAAAGACCTCTGCCGTCTGCTTTCCGAAATGCTTTTCAACGGCAAGGCGAAAGGCGGTGGGGTAGTCGTTTTCCTTCAGAAATTCCCTGAC
>DLOT01000026.1:12213-17005 GCA_002479715.1 Ruminococcus sp. UBA7477
AGCCGCTCTGTTATGCTTACCGCGGCTTTTGCAAAGATCTCGGCGCATGAGCAGGAAAACGGGCAGGGAAGCTCTATGACCATATCGGCGCCTCCCAAGACTGCCTGCCTTGCGCGCAGATGCTTGTCGAATAAAGCCGCCTCGCCTCGCTGAACAGCCTCCCCCGACATGACCGCGACGATATGTGTCGCACCGAGAGCGCGGGTCTGCTCGATGTGGTATTTGTGCCCCGTGTGAAAGGGGTTGTATTCGGCAATGATCGCCGCTGTGATCCGCTTATTTGTTTCCATAACCGTTCTCCGAGATCGTGAAATGTAAAAAATACTTGAAAGGACTTGAAATTTGCGTCTGAATGTTATAATATATTATATGTGAGAAAATGTCAAGCGCATGAGGTGTCGGCGCGGCGTTTTCGGATTATTATTTCAAAGGAGAATGTAAATGAAGATTTTGGTAGTCAATGCGGGAAGCTCGTCGCTGAAATATCAGCTTCTCGATATGGAAAACGAGCAGGTGCTTGCAAAGGGTAACTGCGACAGAATAGGAAACGGCGGAAAGGTCGTAGCTAAGACAGGCGACGGCAGGAAGTTTGAGTTCGACTGTGATTTCCCGACACATACCGAGGCTTTTGAGAAGCTCGTTGAAATACTCACCACAGGCGAAACAAAGGTCATCGACTCTATGGCAGAGATCTCCGCTGTCGGTCACAGAATAGTTCAGGGCGCCGATATTTTCGATAAGTCCTGCCTTGTTACCGATGAGATCATCGACCAGATCGACGGTCTTGCCGAGCTGGCTCCCGTTCATAACCACGCTCACGCGCTGGCTCTGCGCGCCTGCAAGAAGGTCATTCCCGAGGGAACGCCGCAGGTCGTTGTTTTCGACACAGCCTTCCATCAGACCATGCCCCCCAAGGCGTATATGTTCGGCCTGCCCTATGATTGCTACGAAAATCTCCATGTAAGAAAATACGGCTTCCACGGCACATCTCACAGATTTGTTACCGGCGAGATCGCCCGTGTCTTAGGCAAGGACCCCAAGGAGCTGAAGATCGTTTCCTGCCACCTCGGCAACGGTTCTTCCATTACGGCTATAGACGGCGGAAAGTCTGTCGATACCTCGATGGGCTTCACACCTCTTGACGGCGTTGTAATGGGAACACGCTCGGGTGCGGTCGATCCTTCGGCTATCACCTTCGTTGCAAAGAAGCTGGGACTCACAGCCTCTGAGATGAGCGACTATCTCAACAAGAAGTCGGGATTTCTGGGCCTTGCAGGCTCCAGCGACAACCGCGATATCTGCGATGCTGCGGTAGCGGGCGACGAGAAGGCTATTTTGGCAAACGAGATGCTCGCTTATGAGGTCCAGAAATACATAGGCTCTTATGTTGCGGCTATGAACGGAATAGACGTGCTGCTGTTCACAGGCGGACTCGGAGAGAATTCATGGGAGATCAGAGAGGCTGTATGCCAAAATATGGATTATTTCGGTATCAAGATCGACTTTGACTTCAACCGCACTATACGCGGCAAGCTGGTCAAGCTCTCCACTTCCGATGCTAAGACGCAGGTGTGGGTCGTTCCGACCAACGAGGAGCTGCTTATCGCGAGGGATACTCTGGCTCTCGTAACAGCCGCCAAGTAAGAAATAAAGGCTTTTTCAGGATATTGACAGTGAGGACGGACTTTGTGCCGTCCTTTGCTTTTCGACAAGTTATATGGCTATTGAAAAATCCCGATTGCCGTGCTATAATAGCTTTGTACTGCTTTTTTAACGGTAAACCGTCGGAATGACCCGAAAGGGATCGTAAAAGCGGAATAATCCCACTTGCAAAAACAGAGCCTTTGTGTTATAATAATACTATATGTGAACTTTGAGGGGAAAAGTTTTGAAAATTTCGTCTATATCTTGTGGTTGCCCCGATACTGATGCAAGGCTGATGCTATCTTGCCTGCTGCCGCGCATCTATAACAGAACACCGCTTTGCTTTATCCACAGCTACGGCTGCGCCCAGAACGTCAGTGACGGCGAGAAGATCGCTGCAATTTTGAGAGATTGCGGATACTCTTTTACGGACAGTCCGGAGAATGCCGATCTTATCGTGCTCAATACCTGCGCGGTCAGGGAAAACGCCGAGGAGAAGGTCTTTGGGCATATCGGCGGCTTCAAGGCGCTGAAAGAGAAAAACCAAAGGCTGATTATCGCCGTTGCGGGCTGCATGACCCAGCAGGAGAATATTCTGCAAAAGCTGCGGGAAAGCTACCGTCAGGTCGATATCGCTTTCGGAACCTACGGCGCGGAAAAGCTGCCTGAGATGATATACAGGGTGCTGACCCAAAACGAGCGTTTCTTCACGAACGCCGAGTCGGGAGATATGATAAACCTTCCGCAGCTGCGCAAAAGCGTGACGACGGCGAGTATCCCGATAATGTACGGCTGCAACAACTTCTGCTCCTATTGCATAGTGCCGTATGTCCGCGGAAGAGAACGGAGCAGAACTCCCGATGAGGTCGTCGCGGAGGCGGAGGAGCTTGTCGCGGCAGGCTGTAAGGAGATCACTCTGCTCGGGCAAAACGTTAACTCCTACGCATACGGATTTCCACGGCTGCTCGAGAGGATAAACTCGATAGACGGCGATTTTCGCATACGCTTTGTCAGCTCTCATCCGAAGGACGCGGGCCGAGAGCTTATAGATGCCGTTTTGTCGCTGGAAAAAGTCTGCAAGCATCTTCATCTGCCCGTTCAGTCGGGGAGCGACGAGATACTGAGGGCGATGAACCGTCACTATACCACAGAGGATTATTTTAAAACAGTCGATTATGCAAGAAGCAGGGATGCGGACTTTTCTTTTTCGACAGACATTATTGTCGGCTTCCCGGGAGAGACCGAGGAGCAGTTTGAGCAGACAAAGGCGCTTCTCAGAAGGGTCAGATTCGACAACGTTTTCACATATGTCTATTCAAGGCGCAGCGGCACAAAGGCGGCTCTTATGCCGGACGACGTTCCGGAAAAGATGAAGGGTCAAAGGCTCAGGCAGCTTATCCTGGAGCAGCGCGAAACGGCACAGCCATGGCTTGAGCGGTTTGTCGGCAAGGAGGTCAGGGTGCTTTGCGAGGGAGAGGGCAGAAAACGTTCGCTTGCCGGAAAGTGCGGCGAGAACATAATAACCGAATTTGACGGAGAAAGCGGGCTTATCGGCAGCTTTGTCAGCGTCAGGATCACCGAGGCGGCCAATTGGGCGCTTTTCGGAGAGCTTGTATAAAATGCAGCGGTCAGACCGCCTTTTATAGAAAATAATATATTTTAAGGAGAAGATCACCATGACAGTAATCGAGCTTACAAGAGAACTCGGCAGAGCGCTTCAGTGCGACGAAAGGTACATTGCCTATGAGGACGCCAAAAGAAAGAACGACAGCGACGGAGAGCTTCAGAATCTCATCGGAGAGTTCAATATAGTCAGAATGAAATACGGCCAGCAGATGCAGAAGGGCGAGGGTGAGCAGGACAAGGAGCTTATGGACAAGCTTGACGCCGAGATGCACGACGTCTACGGTAAGATAATGTCAAACGCCAACATGGTCGCTTTTAACGACGCCAAGGACGCTATGGATAAGCTTCTTAACTCGATAAATTATATCATCACTATGTCAGCCAACGGAGAGGACCCCATGACCTGCCCCGAGGAACAGCCCGCTTCCTGCTCGGGAAGCTGCGCGACCTGCGGAGGCTGCCACTGATCTGTAAATAATAACGGAGGGTGAGAACTTGCTGAAGCTTGACGATGTGAAAAAAAACGAGCTTTCCCCGATGATGCAGCAGTATTTTGAGATAAAGAAGAAATACAGCAGACATATCCTGTTTTACAGGCTCGGAGATTTTTATGAAATGTTTTTTGAAGACGCGATATTGGCCGCACGCGAACTGGAGCTTACGCTTACGGGACGCGACTGCGGTCTGCCCGAGCGCGCCCCGATGTGCGGGGTGCCTTATCATGCCTGTGATGTTTATCTCAAGCGCCTTATCGAAAAGGGGTATATGGTCGCTATCTGCGAGCAGATGGAGGACCCTGCGACGGCAAAGGGGCTTGTCAAGCGGGACATAGTAAGGGTCGTTACTCCGGGAACGCTCATAGAAAGCAGCCTGCTGGACGAAACGAGCAATAACTATCTTTGCTGCATCTACGCTCAGCCAAAGGCCTGCGCCGTCTGCTTTGCGGATATTTCGACAGGCGAGGTGCATCTTTTCAATTTCGGCGGCAAGGAGATGTCGGCAGGTATAATAGATGAGCTTTCGCGCTTTTCTCCCTCCGAAATACTTATCAACGACTATTACCTGACACTGAAAGATGTCGGAGGCTTTGTCCGCGGCAGACTTAAAGCTACCGTGACTCTTCTGAACGAGAACGACTTTGACGTTGACGCCAACGGCGAAAAGGCTGCGAAGCAGTTTTCCGAGGACAGCTTCGATAAGCTTTCGGTCAGCCCTGAAACGCCTGCGGCAAAATGTATCTGCGGGCTTTTTGCGTATATCGGAGAGACACAGAGAGCGCTTGTCGGCAGATTTTCAAAGATAACCACCCACGACAGCGAGCGNNACGGCAAGGCGAAACCTCGAGCTGACCGAAACACTGAGAAGCAAGGAGAAAAAGGGCAGCCTGCTGTGGGTTCTCGACCGCACAAAGACCTCGATGGGCAAGCGTATGCTCAAAAGCTATCTGGAGCAGCCGCTGGTCAACCCGACAAAGATCATGCAAAGGCTCGACGCCGTGGAGCAGCTTGCGCTGTCGCCCGTG
>DLOT01000074.1 GCA_002479715.1 Ruminococcus sp. UBA7477
CCTGCCTGCACTCAATTTATACAATTTGACGAAAAATCTGGCGGCGCAATCGCTCGACAATAATTATGCGGTGTTGCCTAAATACAGCAAACGACATAAAATTATGACGTTCACAATATATTCTAAGATTAAGGAATGGGGTAATCGAAATGACAAAATACATTTTTGTTACCGGCGGAGTAGTGTCGGGACTTGGAAAAGGTATTACTGCCGCCTCGCTGGGACGGCTTTTGAAGGCGAGAGGGATCAAGGTAGCCGCACAGAAGCTTGACCCTTACATAAACGTTGATCCGGGAACAATGAGCCCGTATCAGCACGGCGAGGTGTATGTTACCGATGACGGCGCCGAGACCGATCTTGATCTCGGCCACTATGAAAGATTTATCGACGAGGATCTGAACAAGTATTCAAACCTCACCTCGGGCAGGGTCTACTGGAACGTTCTTAATAAGGAAAGACGCGGAGAATATCTCGGCTCGACAGTACAGGTAATCCCGCATATAACAAATGAGATCAAAGACTTTGTTTACCGTGTCGGCAAGCAGACCGACGCCGATGTTGTTATAACTGAGATCGGCGGAACTATAGGCGATATTGAATCGCAGCCGTTTTTGGAGGCCGTGCGGCAGATATCGCTTGAGGTCGGCAGAGAAAACAGCCTTTTTATACACGTTACACTTGTGCCGTTTTTGAGCGGCTCAGATGAGCATAAATCAAAGCCTACACAGCACTCGGTAAAAGAGCTTCAGGGTATGGGGATACGCCCCGATATAATCGTTTTGCGCTGTGACGAGCCTCTTGAGCCTTCGATATTCAAGAAGATCTCGATGTTTTGCAACGTAAAGCCCGACTGCGTTATCGAAAACAGAACATTGCCCTGCCTTTACGAAGCTCCGCTTATGCTTGAAGCGGTAAGCTTTTCGTCGGTCGTTTGTCGGGAGCTGGGTATTGACGCTCCGCCGCCTAAGCTTGACGAGTGGTCGGCTATGGTGGAAAGAATAAAAAGTCTGGGCAATGAGGTGACGATAGGACTTGTCGGAAAGTATGTTCAGCTACACGATGCCTATCTTTCGGTTGCCGAGGCTCTTCGCCATGCCGGATATTTTCATAACACACAGGTTCGTATAGAATGGATAGATTCGGAGACCATAACCGAGGAAAGCTGTGCGGATATTCTTTCAAAGCTTGACGGAATAATAGTTCCGGGAGGATTCGGAAACAGAGGAATAGACGGCATGATAACCGCCGCAAAATATGCCCGTGAAAACCGTTTGCCTTATTTCGGAATATGCTTGGGTATGCAGATCGCAGTTATAGAGTTTGCGCGGAATATGGCAGGCATCCCCGACGCTCATTCGGGAGAGTTCGCGGAGGTATGCAAGCATAAGGTCATAGATTTTCTGCCGGGTCAGGGCAGAGGTATTGATAAAGGCGGAACACTCCGTCTCGGCGCTTATCCATGCGTTATCCGTGAAGGGTCGGTTATGGAAAAGTGCTACGGCGTGACGGAGATCTCCGAGCGCCACCGCCACCGCTATGAGTTCAACAATGACTATCGCGATAAGCTGCAGGAGTGCGGTCTGACCCTTTCGGGAATGTCGCCGGACGGCGGGCTGGTAGAAACGGTTGAGCTCAGCGATTACCCGTTCTTTGTCGGCGTTCAGTATCACCCCGAGTTCAAATCGCGGCCGAATAAGGCTCACCCGCTTTTTAAAGGCTTTATCGGGGCGGCGCTGGAGCATAAAAACAGCAGACAGTGATCTGATGAAGGTCAAAGCCGATATCGCAGGGATCGTCACAATATTAAAGAGAAAGGGAGATTTCTATGTGTGGAATAGCGGGCTTTACCAACACGCTTTCAAAGGAAGATGCAAAACAGGTCTTAAAGAAAATGACTGATGCAATAGCTCACCGCGGCCCCGATTCTGAGGGACAGTTTGTCGATGACAACGTTGCTATGGGCTTTCGCAGATTGTCTATCATTGACCTTTCGGAAAGAGGAAGTCAGCCGCTTTTCAATGAGGACGGCAGCGTTGCGATAACCTTTAACGGGGAGATATACAACTATAAGCAGCTTCGTGAGGAGCTTGCCGCCAAGGGTCATATCTTCAGGACTGAGACCGATACTGAGGTGTTGGTCCACGGCTACGAGGAGTGGGGCGAGCAGATGCTTTGCCGCCTTCGCGGAATGTTCGGATTTGTTATATACGACAAAAACAAAAAGCGCCTGTTCGGCGCAAGAGATTTTTTCGGCATCAAGCCGATATATTATGCGCTGATGGACGGCTGCTTTATGTGGGGCAGTGAGATAAAAAGCTTTTTGCCTCACCCATCTTTCAAAAAGGCGTTGAATGAGAGCGTTTTGGAAACATATCTGACCTTTCAGTATTCGCCTACCTCCGAAACCTTTTTCAAAGATGTTTATAAGCTGCCGGCAGCTCACTGCTTTGTCTATGATATTGAAAAGGGAGGAAAGCCCGAAGTAAAAAGATACTGGGAGATCAAATTCACACCCGACGGAAAGCCCCAGCTGGATGATTGGGTCAAAGATATCGGCGAGGTCTTTCAGGATTCTGTCAAAGCGCATAAGATCGCAGATGTTGAGGTCGGATCGTTTTTGTCGAGCGGCGTTGATTCGAGCTATGTAGCGGCGGTCGCGAATGTGGACAAAACCTTTACCGTCGGCTTCGGCGAGGATGAGAGATATAACGAGATAGGCTATGCCAAGGAGTTTTCAAAATATATCGGCAAGGATAATTTCTCGGAGGTGATAACCCCTGAGGATTACTGGGGAAATTTTGAGAAGATCCAGTATCAGATGGACGAACCGCTTGCCGACCCTGCGGCTGTCGCTTTGTATTTTGTTTGCAGACTGGCCGCAAAGCAGGTCAAGGTGGTCCTGAGCGGAGAGGGCGCAGATGAGATATTCGGAGGCTACAACATCTACCACAATCCCGCCGACATGGCGTCTTATAATAAGATACCCAGACCGGTCCGCAGGTGCGTCGGGGCGGTCGCCGAGCATCTTCCTCACAAGCACGGAGTCAATTTTCTCATAAGAGGCTCGAAGGATCTTGAGGAGCGCTTTATCGGCAATGCCTTTATATTCAGCGAAAAGGAGCGCAAGGAGCTTTTGAAAATACGGACAAATGCCCCCCGTCCGCAGGATATCACCAAGCCGTTTTATGACAGGTGCGAGGATTGCGACGAGGTCACCCGTATGCAGTATCTTGATCTTCACCTCTGGATGACAGGTGACATTCTGTTAAAGGCAGATAAGATGAGCATGGCTCATTCGCTGGAGCTGAGAGTTCCGTTTCTTGACAGGAAGGTTATGGGCTTGGCGCAGAATATTCCTACAAAGTACCGTGTTACGAAAGACGCCACCAAGTATGCGATGCGGCTCGCCGCCCTTAAAGCCTGTCCGCCGCAGACCGCCAACAAGAAAAAGCTCGGATTTCCTGTACCCATAAGGGTCTGGCTTAAGGAGGACAAATACTATTCTCTTGTAAAAGAGAGGTTCACCTCTCCCGCAGCGGAAAAGTTTTTTGACACTTCCGGGCTTGTCAAGCTGCTCGACGAGCATCGTGCCGGACATTATGACTATTCAAGAAAGATCTGGACCGTATATACCTTTCTCGTATGGTATGGGGTGTATTTCGGATAGGCTTTATGCGTTCTGCAAAAAGGCTTCGGTGCTTTGCAGAACGCTGTTTTTTCACAGGCTTTGTACCTGATAGCCCGTAGCATCACAGTTGACAGGGATCTGCATACTTGATATAATAGACGCAAAGCGTCTATTATATGTTTATGTCCTCGTCGATACGCTGACCTTGGGTCAGCTCCCGACGCATCGGACATTATATCATAAAGCTTGGCGCTTAGGAGATACATTATGAAACATAAATACTTTCAGGAATTGTATAAGCTTTTGGCTCTTGAATATAACTGTAGCCCGGAGGACTTCTGCAAAACCGAAAATATCCTCACAGAATCTGCCCTGCTTGACGGAAGACGCCGCTATTCCTCTGAAAAATACTTCTTTCATATGGTAACAACGGGCGGAAACGCGGTGGCAACGGCAGATCCGTGTCTTCACACTTTTTTGAAGGGATACCTTGGAAAGAAAACAGGACATTATCTTTTTGAAATGCCCAATCTGCTGTTGCTGGAACGGGAGCTTCAAGGGTTCGGGTATTCGCTGACACAGACATATCATATGTTTTTGCCGACCTGCAATGTCCGGCCGCGGCAGAGTTATCCCGTCAGGTGGTTTGGCGATGAGGAGATACGGCGGTTTTACGGGGATAAGAGATTTCCGAATGCGATCTGCAATGAGTTTACTCCGAGCCGCCCCGACAGGATCGTTGTCTGTGCATATGACGGCGATCGTATTATGGGTATGGCAGGCTGCTCTGAGGACGCTCCGCACTGGCAGCAGATAGGGATAGATGTCTTGCCGCAATACCGTTCAAAGGGAGTCGGCACATATCTTGTGGCGTTGCTGAAACAGGAAATACAAAAGCGTGGGGATATCCCGTTCTATGGGACAAGCGTATCAAACTATCATTCGTGGAATATTGCTATAAACTGCGGCTTCCGACCTGCATGGGTGGAGATCGGAGCGGAAAGGCTATGATGCTATGAACATAAAAAATCAGAGTATCGACAGCGGAAAAGCTTTTGATTGGGGCAGGACTTCGGCGGATTATGCAAAATTCCGTGATATATATCCGCAGGAGTTTTATGACAGGATCGTTCGCCGAAAGCTTTGCATAAGAGGCCAGTCCGTCCTTGATCTCGGAACAGGCACAGGCGTTTTGCCGCGCAATATGTACCGCTTCGGCGCAAAATGGACAGCGGCGGATATTTCCGAGAACCAGATCGCAGAGGCAAGGCGGCTTTCGCAGAGAATGGATATTGAATATCATGTCGCTGCGGCGGAGCAGACGGATTTCCCCGACGCCTCGTTTGATGTTATAACAGCCTGCCAGTGCTTTTGGTATTTTGACCACGAAAAAATAATGCCGGAGCTTTACCGTATGCTGAAAGAAAACGGCAGGATACTGGTGCTTTATATGGCATGGCTTCCGTTTGAAGATATGATCGCAGGCGAGAGCGAAAAGCTTGTCCTGAAGTACAATCCTCAGTGGAGCGGCTGCGGTGAAACGATGCATCCCATCCGGATCCCGGAATGCTACGGCGAGAGGTTCAAGCTTGTTTATCATGAGGAATATACTGTAAATGTCCCGTTTACAAGAGAGAGCTGGCATGGCAGAATGAAAGCCTGCCGCGGCGTGGGAGCATCCATGACCGAAACCGAGATCGCCGCATGGGAACAGGAGCATCTTGCGATGCTGGAACGGCTTGCACCGCGCGAATTTGAGATCAGGCATTATGGGGCGATCGCGGAGCTTTGTAAGATCTGATACGTTAGTTCAATAAAACCGCCGCAGCGTCCTGTGCATCGGGAGAAGCTGCGACGGTAATTTTTATGTATATTTTTCAAAGCCCTCCGCAAAATAACAAAAAGGAGTGAGCGCCTTGAAAATATCAAAAAAATCGCTGCGAGAAAAGAACAGCTACTATAAGCGCGGAAAACCTAACGATCCGCAAAAAGATGACAGACCGATCTCAAAAGTCTATCCCGTTATTGATACCGATCTGGCACGCGACAATCTCGAAAACGACATTCCCGCCGCAGATCTTCAGGATCTTTAGTCTATGAACAGTATGTCTATTTGGAAAAAGACCTCCAGCCTGCCTTCCTTTGAAAATCTGCGGGAGAATATAAAAACACAGGTACTGGTCATCGGCGGCGGTCTGGCCGGTATCCTGACGGCGCATTTTCTGAAAGAAAGCGGCGTTGACTGCGTTGTTCTGGAAAAGGGCAGAGTATGCGGCGGCACCACATCCGGAACGACAGCCAAGCTTACCTTTCAGCATGGTCTTATATACAGCCGCCTTTTGAAGGAAAAGGGTGAGTATGCCGCCCGCGAATATCAGAATGCAAACGCCGAGGCACTTGAGCATTTTGCAAAGCTTTGTGCGGATAAGGACTGCGATTATGAGATAAGACCCTCATGCGTCTATTCGCTTCGCGGAAAAAAGCTTCTTGCAGACGAAATAGAAGCCCTTGACAGGATAGGCGTTTCGGCAAAATTTGAAAAAGAGCTTCCTCTGCCGTTTGAGACCGACGGCGGCGTGACCGTTGAAAACCAGGCTCAGATCAATCCGCTGAAGCTTGCGGCTGAGCTTCTGAATGGGCTGACAGTTTATGAAAACTCACCCGTGTGCCGCTTTGAAAAGGGAAAGGCAGTGACGGACAACGGCTCGGTAACTGCTGACTATATCGTTATTTCGACCCATTTCCCGTTCATAAACAGCCACGGCGCATATTTTCTCAAGCTTTATCAAAACCGTTCATACATGGCGGCATTGAAGAATGCAAAACCGGTAGGCGGAATGTATGTTGACGAGAACGAAAAAGGAATGACCTTCCGCGATTACGGCGAATACCTTATAATCGGCAGCGGCGGAAGCAGAACAGGCAAGGATATGCGCGGAGGAGAAAGGCTAGATCGGCTGACACGGGAATACTATCCCGGCGCACAAACAGTCTGCCGCTGGGCGGCACAGGACTGCATGAGTCTTGACGGTATGCCGTATATCGGCCGATACAGTGCTGCGGCGGCTGATATGTTTGTCGCGACCGGCTTCAATAAATGGGGAATGACTGGTTCGATGATCTCGGCAATGATCATCAGCGACATGATATTAAAAAGGCAAAACCATTACGAACGCCTGTTCAGTCCGTCAAGAAGTATGTTCAAAAAGCAGCTTTTTGTAAACGGTCTTGAATCTGCTGTCAATATGCTCCGGCCGACGGCGCCTAGATGTCCTCATCTCGGCTGCGCTTTAAAATGGAATGCTTCTGAGCATTCGTGGGATTGTTCCTGTCACGGTTCGCGCTTTGCATCAGACGGAGAGATACTGAACAACCCGGCAAACAAGCCGCTTGGCAGATAAAAAAGATCCTATTTTTGCGTGAAAGAGAATATTAGACTGTAGAAAAAACATAGATTTATAAAGGAACGCCCTCACTTGCAGGGCGTTCCCTCTACACCCCTTTGCGGAGCGCTTGTAAGGCAATAGTGGGGCTTTGCCCCACAACCCACCAAAGGCTCTGTCTCTGGACTCCGCCAAAGGGATAATATCCCTTTGGAATCCCATTATTTGTTGACTGCAACTTTTTCGACAAACAAAAGATCCTCTTTCCCACAGAGAGAAAGAGGATCTTTTGTTTGTGACTTATTATTGCTGCTCGCCGGTAATAATTATTATAAATCCGCCTGCTGCCGAGTATCTCAGCGTTTCGAGCTTATCCTCAAGACCAAGCTCGTTGAATGCCAGGATTATAGCGTTGTTCAGCTCGCGGGTGTCTATCTCCCCCTGCCAGCGGACAATGAAGATCTCCGTGTCGGCAGTTATGTTTGCTGTCATCAGCTGCTCGTACTGGTCTATGGTTTCGGGGCAAAGACCGTTTTTGTTGTAGTATTCCATGCTGCCGTCGCTGCCATTGAAGCTGTCTGCCTCTGCATCAATGGCGAACATCTTGTCTTTTGTGTAGCCGGCAGCCTGTGCGAGAGAACTGTCAGCCTCATAGAGAAAGTAGGGAATACCTGTGTTGACCTCGTTATTTGTGCAGTCAATCTCGTACTTGTTTCCGCCAATGGTAACTATATTCCATGCGTGCGGAAGGTTGCCGTTGAGATATCCGGTTACAACCGTGCAGTCAACACCCGACAGATCACAAAGAAGCTTGAAGGAGTAGGCGTATGACATACAAACTCCCTTTCCCTCGACCAGAATGCCGTGAGTGTTGAAGGCGTTGGCGTAACCGTCGGGAACGGTCGAGAAGCCGCTCTCCTGTGCTTTTTCACAAGCTTCGGTATCGTATACGGAGTTGTTGACGAGGTAATTGTAGAGAGTGTTGATCTTTTCCTCATCGGTCATATTCTCGGTGATATTTGCGGAAACGACCTCAGAGGCTTTGCCTGAAACATCCTCCTGATTGGCGCGGATCGTTTCTTTGTCGAGAACATAGCTTACCGAGAGGGTCATGGTGTTATAGTCGTATGCGAAGGAGGCTATGTTCATAATATAAGGGTTCTGATAATAAACCTTCATGAGCAGGTCCGAAAGGGTGTAGGGGTTTTGCAGAGCCGGAAAAGCTTCAACCGAGATCTGCTCGTTTGCCAAAACGAGGTTTCTGGCAAGCCATTCCTCTTCGGCAGAGTCGGCGTTTACGTAAACTCCCTCGGGCAGGCCCTCAACAGTTTGCTGATTGCCGCTTTCAATATGCTCCTGAGTATTATCTGCCTGAGTGTCGATAAGCGGCTTATCCTCGGGCGGCTGCTCATCAGGCTGTCCGTCTTCAACGGGGATTATCGTTTCAACATCCGGCGATGGGGTCTTTTCGACATCGTCTTCGGGAGGGGTGTTGCCGGTTTCCGGATCGCTTCCCGTATTGGATTGGGGTTCGCCTATGTCGTTGTCAAAGCATACAGAACCGTAAAGATATGTTCCCTCGACCTTGTAGTCGTATTCATCCCACTGATATTCATAGCAGTCAACATGGGTTCTCACATAGCTTACATTGCGGAGCGATGTTGTTCCGTCGATGTTGATGACCTCGACCTGCGCCGGGAAATCAGCCGGGCTGTCGTATCTGCCCTTTATTTCGGATTCCTCGGTCATCTTGTGAGGAAGCACAAGATCGGCAGTCGTAACAGGGTTGCTCAAGCCGCTCTCCTTGCCGTTGACTACAGCCGTAACGAAATATTCGCCGCATACACTGTAGTTCTGACCGCTGTTTGAAAGCTTGCCGGTCAGCATATTCTCGACCTCCGCAATGCTGTGGCCTTCCTTTCCCGCAAAGCCGTCGAAGAAGCAGTCGGTCGTTTCGTCGTCGTAGAGAAGATAAAGCTGATTTTCGGGAGTGGCGTTCATTCCGCAGTCATAGCCCGACTGAGCGCCGTTAAGAGGGTGATTGTCAGAGCCTGTGCTGAGCGCGTCGTCAACCAGATTATAGATGATGTACTTTTCTGCTCCCTCGACAGGATCCCACTGAAGCGAGAAGCGGCCGTCCTCGCTGACAACGCCTTTAACAGTCGGCGCCTTGACCTCCTTATTGACCGTGAACGGTATAACGACCGGGGTTTCAAGCTTTGCGGGAGAGTCTGCTTCGAGATCGTAGTGAAGTGCAATGTAATAGATAGGTGCGTTTCCCCAACAGTTGATCTGTTCATATGCGTATTGCTTACTCTGCTCCTCGGTTGCCAGAACAGGCTTCATGGGCGCTACCGTGAGCTTTGTTTTGCCTTCGGCGACATCAAGTGAGGCAGTGTAGAATATCTTGCTTTCCTCGCTGCAGCTCAGATCCGTGTGAACGGAAACAAAGTCGTAAAGCTCCACATCTGTTTCAAATGCGTCAAAGTTAAAGTTGAATTCAAACGCTTCTGTCTGGCTGACATTGTAGAGAGGCATTATCTCCTTGCTGTCGTCGATGCCGTAGGCTTCTTTGATGTCCGCGACAGACACCGCCGCGCCTGCAACGCCTATATTGACGTTAGAGGGATCCGCGTTCGATGAGCTGTCGCTTGCCGAAGAGCTTTCCGGCTGCGAATCGTCGGAGATCCTGCTGTCATTTGCGCCGCAGCCCGACAGTGCCATAACTACCGCCAGAACTGCCGCACAGTATCTTGATATCTTTTTCATAAAATCAATCCTTTCTGATCGCGTCTTTCAAACGCCTTTCATATTCTGAACGTTTTTAAACAGCAAAAGGTTGCACCGACTTCAATTTATTTTGTAACAGCCGTCGCCGCCGTCGATCTGAACGTATTTTCCGCCTGTTACCGTAAGCTTTGTTACACTGCCGTCGGTGAAAACCGCTNNCATATAGTAAACCGACTCGCCGTCAGGCTCGTCATCGGTCGGCTCGGCACTTGACAAAAGCATAGTCAGACCGCGGAGCTCTTCACCGCTCAGATGCTCCGCATCCACAAACATATTCCTGTCGGAAACAGCGATGTAATTAAGAGAGTCTTCTATTTTGTCCGCAAGCTCCTGCGGTGTGACATTCCGGTTGTCGGGGCTGCTGATGGGGAGAGTCTGAATATGAACCGATGTTACTTCAGCCGCATGGTTGCCGACAGACTGTGAAAAATCCGAGGAGCTTTTGTCTGAGTGGATATCTCCGCTCTGACCCGAAAGCCCCAGCGTGAATGCAGCCGTAAGCCCGACTGCAAGAGCCGCACAGGCAGCAAGTGCCGTGAGCTGCTTTGTTCTGCGAATCCGGGCGCGCTGCTGCTTGATCTGCTCTTCAGAGAGTGTAGCCGTCAGCTTTTCCAGAAACTCGCCCGAGGGGTGTATGCTGTCAAAATACGCATTGTAGTCTTTTTTTATCTTATCAGACATATTCGTCCTCCTCCAAAAGCTTTTTCAGTTTGCTGCGCCCTCGCGAAAGAAGTGACTTAACGGTTCCCTCGGCACAGCCGAGCGTTGCCGCGATCTCGCTGATGGACATATCCTCAAAATAAAACAGGTGGATCGGCAGACGGTATTTTTCATCCAGCCTTTCGACCGCCTCGGCTATTCCCGATTCCTGCACTTCGGGCGCGGGGAGATTTTCAGCTTCCTCAAGGTCGGCGTTCCTTTTTCTTGCAGCGCTTCCCAAAAGAGAGTTAATTGAATTGACCGTAACTCTGATAAGCCATTTTCGCCGATGATCCTCATCGCTGAAGCTTTTATTTGCGCGGATGTACTTCAAAAGCACATCCTGCGTTATGTCCTCTGCGTCGGGTACATTGCGAAGCCGAGAGAAAGCTATTCTGTAAATCACTGCCGCATACCTTGCGACGATCTCCTCAGCGGAGAGAGAACTGCAGCCGCTCAAAGCGATTTCCTCCTGTCTTTGTATATTGAACGTTTCAAATCGGCAAAAGGTTGCACTTTCTGAAAAGTTTTTTTGTCATACATAAGGACATTATACTTTTGCCCCGCCGTTTTGTCAATGTCCAAATAATTCTTCGGAAAGACCGGGCTGTTGACAATTTCCGCAAAGTATTATATACTAATCGTATAAGGATGATTGGTATTAAGCGGCAGCCGCTTGATTTCCAAAGAAAAAGGCGATATAATTGATATCGAAGGACTGTGTGGAACAGCTAGGCGAAAGGATGAGAAATATGAAAAGAACCAAAATAATTGCAGCCTGTGCGGCAGCGGCGCTTGCGCTTTCCGGCTGCGGTAACGCTATTGAATATAAGGACGTTGCGGGTGTGGTGACAACCACCGCTCCGACAGAGAGCGTTCCTGACAGCTCGTCTGCCGGCGAAGATACAGAGAAGCCAAACGACGACAGCAGCAGTATTCCGGATGACAGCAGCACCGTCGACGACAGCTCATCGCAGCCTGATATCCCTGTTTTGGAGAATCAGCGGAAAACCGAGGACGACCCCGACTATTTTAAAAAATGTGCGTTTGTCGGAGAGGCGATCTGCTCCGGTCTTGATTTCTATGTCAAGGAGGTCGAGGAGGGCAGCGTTTACGCCGAGAATTCAGCGCACGTTACTGACATTGCCGATACCAGATGGGAAGTTGACGGAGAAGAATACGCCCTTCCCGACGCTCTGTATGCCCAGGGAAGAAAGTACATATATATATGGATCGGCCCGAATGACCTTTGCAACTATGATCCCGCTGGATTTACCGATAAGTATAAGGAGCTGATCGAGGAGATCGTCTTTGCAAACCCTCTCGCTTATGTCGGTGTTATTTCCGTTGCTCCCGTCAGCTCGGATTACGAAAAGACTTTGACTAACGGAACCATAAAGGAATATAATCTTGCTCTTTCCGAAATGATCGACACTATAGGCAACAACCGAGTAAGCTTTTTCAATATAACTGCGACACTGGCGGATGAGGAGGGTTATCTGCTTGACGAATATGCTTCGGCAGACGGCCTGCATATGACCTCTGAGGCCTATAAGGTTTTGGCGAAATATATCTACGATAACCAGATCCACCCGTTCCTTATTGATGACAAGCTTGAGAATATCACAAACGACAGCTCTCAGACCGACAGTCAGACGGATGAAGGCAGTGCCGATGACGACGGTGCCGAGAATGATACAGAGGAGGGTGCCGCCGAAGGCGAAGCGGCCGAATAACAAAAGCATAGAAAAAATAATATATCCCCGGCCGAGCGGCTTAGTTGCCCGACCGAGGATTTTTTCTTTATGCGACCCATACTCCCGAACTGTTGAAGGTGTAGATCTTTCCGCCTATGCTTTTTCTGCCCGTGACCATAGAGCCGTCTGAATTGAGGAAGTACCACTTTCCGCCGAGCTTT
>DLOT01000073.1 GCA_002479715.1 Ruminococcus sp. UBA7477
TTTGTGGGTGTTCCCTTCAGGAAGCGTAACGCTTCAGCAACGTAACGTTGCACCTGTTGCCGCCTTGTCGAACTCAGGCATAGCTATACTACGGCTAAGCGACGGGTCAGACAAAGTCAAGCGCTCCGCAAATGGGTGTAGAGGGAACGTCCTGCAAGAGAGGGCGTTCCCTTATTTCTATAGTATGTAGCGTTTGCGGAGTTTTTGCAGCCGTCGGGCAAAGCCGTGATGTTATGTTGACATTTTTCATAAGCTGTGATACCATTTGAGTGTATAAGATTTACCTTTCAGCGGCATTAATTCACCTGTTGATAAAAAGCGGTTTACTTTTTCGCCGGCTTAGGATATACTGTAATCAGTGCAAGGGAGTGAGAGAATTTGAAGGTGCGGATAGAGCTCGACCCAAGCGTTACCGAGGAGGAGGTCATCATTCGCTGCGGTTCGCTGAGCGAGAATGTTTCGAGACTTCAAAGGGCGGTTTCCGAATTCGGAGGCAACAAGGTCAAGCTTACCTTTTTTAAGGAAAACGTCGAATACTTCCTTCCTGTTGATGCGGTTCTTTTCTTTGAAACAAGCGGAGGCTCGGTGGATGCACATACTGCCGATGACGTGTTTCAGACTAAGTTTAAACTCTATGAGCTGGAGGAGCTACTGCCCAAAAGCTTCATCAGGGTTTCCAAGTCAACAATTCTCAACTGCTCGAGAATATACTCGATCGATAAAAATATTACATCGTCGAGCGTTGTGCGCTTTGAGGGAACACATAAGCAGATATATGTTTCCCGAAGTTATTTTAAAGCGCTCAAGCAGCGGCTCGATGAAAGACTTTAACGGGGGAAACAGTTTATGAAAAAACGGCTTTATTGGGGTGTTATGTTCCTTGTTGCGGCGGTGTTTATCGTTCTCAACGCTATGGATATGCTTGACGGCCTGAGCATCTTCAGCATCGTCTTTTCGGTACTTCTTGTGCCTGTGATCATCACCGGTATACAAAAACACAATTTTGCATTGATCACATTTCCGCTCGCTCTTATAGCGATAATGTTTGATGAACCGCTCGGAATTGAAAGCTTTACGCCTTGGCCGGCGCTTGCAACTGCGCTTTTGTCTTCGATAGGTCTGACGCTTCTTTTTCCGAGAAAGCACGCATGGTATAACACCAAGCCTGAGAGCCATCCACAATATGCCGGAGTCGGCGAACAGGAGTATAATGACGGTGAGAATATCACGATCAACACGCGCTTCAACGGTTCTACAAGATATATCCGCTCGAAAACGGTCAGATCCGTAAACATCGACGCTTCATACGCAGGAGCTAAGGTCTACTTCGACAATGCAGATATAGGCGGCAAGGAGGCAGTTATCAACATTAACAGCTCGTTTTCCGGAGTGGAGCTTTTTATTCCGAGAAACTGGCACGTTGATAATGAGATCTCCGTTATGATGGGCGGTGTTAAGGAAGTCGGAGCCGAGGAGGCAGATGTCACCATCAAGACGATAATCCTCCGCGGAAACTGCGGCTTTTCGGGTGTAACTATCCATAGGATCTAGCTTATGTCAGCCGTAAAACGGCTATATCTACACCTTACGGCAAAAATCTCCGTTTCGGGATATTCCCGTGCGGAGATTTTGCTTTTTGTCGGTTCGTGTAATCTATCGGCATATGATCGCGCAACCGATGCGATAGGCGGAAGTATATACAAAATGCAAAAAACTCACGCCCCTCAGGGCAGAGAGGCGTGAAGTCTGATCAATTATCGAAGCTCGGGTTGAATGCGTAGAAGTTTTTGGAGTTGAGCATCTCCTGAACATTTCGCAGAGACTCGCCGAAATTATCAATTTAAGTAAATGCCGTCTAATCCTTTGCTGATGCGGGGTTAAGGAATGCTGCAGTTTTCGGGATTTTTGATTTGGGATGTGCTAGTTTTTTGGCTTACAGATTCTCATAAAACTTTTCAATCAGCACCGCCATCAATTTACGGCGTTCGAGAAGGAAGTCGTCATAAGAAGATACATCCATAGCATCTGCGTTGCTCGGAATGCAGTTTTCGGCGAGATTTGCGGCAAGAAGACTTGCATCGGAAATATTGCCGAGCTCAATCTCCTTGCTTTCGCACTGCTTTTTCACCTTGGCAAAGTATACTGCGGGTGCGTCATCTCCGATTGCCTTGTTCACCTGCGTGTCAAGATATATGTAGTTTGCAACCTGATTGTATTTTGTTTTATTGGTAATGCCGTTGGCTTTGAGATATGCCCTCGGGAAGATATGGTGGACGTCACCTGAAATCGTAACCAAATCTGCCACCTTTGTGCCGTTCATAAGCAAAGAATTGCAGTTGCGGTTAATCTGCGCCGCAACAAATGTGTTGAACGCAGGGCTGTTTACTGAGGAAGTTTCCAAGTTCTGCGGGAGAGTAACCGTCCAGAAAGAATCTGAAAGAGAAGATGCCTCGACATCCGCAAAGAAGCTCAAAAAGCCCTTTTCCGCAATGCTTCTCATATTGTGCCTGTTTTTAATGTTGGCTGTCTAGTAAAAAGGTGCATAGAGTCCTTGATTAATCAGAGTTATACTAATATCGAGATAATAATTGTAAACGATGGGAGTACAGACGACTCAATTAAGTTCATAGAACCCTATCTTGATAATCCTCGAATAAAGTATTTTACTCAAATAAATAAAGGACTTGGAGAAGCACGTAATGTTGGTATAAGAAATGCCTCTGGGACATTAATCACGTTTGTTGATAGCGATGATTGGGTGGATTTAGATTTGTATGGTATGTTCTTTTTAGATCGTATGCGGGATAAAAACGGCGCCGACATTTACAGAACAAAAACAAAATTCAGATATCCCATTCAAAAGGATCGTCAGGGAAACTATAAGATAAAAAGCGGCGAAATGATCCGCGTCTGTATGACCAGCGATTTTTTCTTAGAAGAAGCGGACGCATGGCGGGATGAAGCGTGGGAGATCATGTCACAGCGAAGAGATGTGAAATTTTTTCTTCTCACTAAACGGCCTGAACGCGTTGCCGATCATCTGCCCTATAACTGGGGTGAAGGCTGGGAGAATATCTTTTTCAATGTGACAACAGAAAATCAACAGCGCGCCGACGAGCGCATTCCGATCCTGCTGGATCTCCCGTTCAGGCACAAGGGCATCATGTGCGCTCCTTTTATCGGACCGGTGAGCATCAGAAAATATCTTGAATACGGTCAGATCGAGCAGGTGCTTTGTGACGGCGCCAGACCATGTAATTATGATTGGGTGAAGTCGCTCAGGCAGGAGTGTGTGGACTTCAATGTGACGTTTGTATTCTGCGGAACCGGGCGACGCTTTCTGAAGGATGGAAGGCTGTACAAGATCGAAGGGAACGGTCTCCAAAGTCAACAGGCATACCGTTCCGGAATGAGTTACCGGGGCAAACCGATCCATTTCGACCTCTATGACGACTTGGGCTATCCGATCCCTGATGACCGACTGCATGTTCCTAATTTCCGGGAGCGCTGTCAAACCTGCGTCATGAAAATTATCTGCAACGGATGTAGCGACTGCGGTTCTTGCGAAAAAAGGGAACGTGACCGCTAGTTTTTCGAAAAAGCTGAAGGCACAGCGCACTTGACCGCCTATTCTAATTCGTTCAGTGCAGGCGGCTTTTTTGCGCCCTGATTTCAGCTTGTCGGCTTGGCGTTTGATATCTTCTTTTGGAATCAATTCTGCTATTCTCTAATCGTTTACTTTGATATAAAATCATGGTGCAATTTAGTGACCGATACACCTATATCCGTCAGCATACCCTGAACCGCCCGGCAGGGGGCCGAGTAGCGCTGACTCAGATAGCGCATTGAAGCTCCTGTTTCACCGTCCGGGCCGCCCAGCTGGGTTATTATCAGCTTTGCTAAGGCGGGATCGGGATTTTTGATTTTAACGGGGTATTCAAGCATCTTCTTGTATTGCCACATTAGCTTTCACCTACTTCCCATGGGAACGCCGTCGCTACCCATGTCCAGTTGTTTTTGTCGTTAACGCCCATAGCAGTCAGCGGACCGTAGGTATCCTCGTATTCCTTAACTGACTGCTCGAGCATTTGCTTGTGCTTATGATAGTAGTCCAGAGCTTCCTGGCAGTCGGGATGGCTGTCAAGATATAACATTACGTCTGTGAGGGTGAAGCTGCAAACCATTATTTTTCTGTGAAGCTGCTGCTTATCAGACATCGGCATTCTTCGCAGCCTCCCTTCCAATGAACGGCAGATCGAGGCAGGGGAAAATCGTGCCGCGCGACAGCGCCAGCTCGGGTTCGTAGGGTGTTTCCCATTTCTGATAGGGAACATACATCATTCCGATCGGCGTGCTTGCGGGGAATTTCGATCTGGGCACAGGGCAGACAGGAGTGCCCGACGGCCTGCAAAAAAGCTTAGCGGTTATTTCGTTTGTATCCATAACCTTCACGAATCCTCCTTGTGGTTTTGGATTAAAGCCGAACAGACGGCTTTACAGTATATTATGTCGAAGCAGCGGAAGCCGTGACGGACGGAAAAGAAAAAGTGCAGAGAAATTATTGTAAAACACTTGACTTTTTGCGTCAAGATGTGTTATACTAACTTTGTAATGTTTGTAAACGGCTAAATCGTACATAAGCTTTGGAGGTTTATATAGAAATGAATATTGTTGAAATAGTTCTGGGTGTGGTTTTGCTCATATCATGTTTGATGATCATAATAATAGTTTTGATGCAGGACAGCAAGGATCAAGGGCTGACCTCGGCTGTAGGCGGCGGTTCATCTGATTCGTTTTTCAGCAAGAACGAATCCAGAACAAAGGAGGCAAGATTGAACAGGTGGACAAAGGTTGCGGCTTTTCTGTTCTTTGTGATCACTTTGGCAGTCAATATTGCTATTCCGTTTTTACACAAGTAAAAATCACCTCCTGCCTTTAGGGCGGGAGGTTTTTGTTTTATAATATACAAACAATAAGGAGAAATCATGAAAACTGATTACGAAAAGGCGATAATCGAAAGATTGAAAAAATGCGAAAAGAAGCACATAAAGTTCAAAGTGCTGCTTGGCGAAATGAAAAGCTCGGTCAAAAAGTTCGATTTTCAAAGCTTTACCAAGGCTGTCGATCGGCTGAAGACCAAGGGCAGGATATTTGAGGACAGCAAGGGGCTTTGTCTTGCGGAGCGGGTCAAGCTGATAAAATGTGAGGTAGTCAAGGTCGGCAAGACCTTCGGGTTTGTAAGAAACTGTGAGACCGGTGAAGAGTACTTTGTTGCCGGAAGAAGTCTGATGGGCGCTATGCCTACCGATATCGTAGCGGTAAGAGAGGTCCGCGGAAGAGGCGATTCCCCTGAGGCTGAAGTCGTTTCGATCAGTGAGGAGAATTTCAGGAGGTTTTCCGGAAACGTAGTTTCCGAGTTCGGCGAGCTTCGGATTATGCCCGACAGCCTTTCCAAATACGCTATGGATTTTGAAAATCCCGATGGCATCGAGCTTTATGAAGGCGATAAGGTACTTGCGGAGATAGTAAAGCGCGGAGAGCGCCACAGTGAGCATATCTGCAAAATAATAGCTGATTACGGAAGCTCGCTGCGCGCAGCGGTATGCGCTATGTCGGTGCTTGATGTCAACGGCATCACACCTATGTTTCCGGCGGAGACGATCGCGCAGGCGAGAAAGGTCAGCGACGAGCGATATATCAAAAAAGAGCTGCCGCGCAGACTTGATCTTCGCGGCGAGCCGATCTTCACCATCGACGGCGCGGACACCAAGGATATAGACGACGCTGTTTCGGTCAGGAAAACAAGCAGCGGATATGAGCTTGGCGTTCATATTGCCGATGTTTCACACTATGTTACGCCGAAGTCGCCGCTTGATGAGGAGGCGCTCCGCCGCGGAACCAGTGTTTATTACGCAAACCGCGTGATCCCGATGCTTCCCAAGGAGCTTTCAAACGGGATATGTTCGCTGAACCCGCGGGAGGACAGGCTGGCGCTTTCCTGTCTGATGAAGCTTGATGAGAAAGGTGAGGTCAAAAGCTTCAGATTTGCAAAAACGGTCATTCGTTCAAGGGTAAAAGGAGTCTACAGTGAGATAAATGAGCTTCTGGAGGGCTTCGGCTCAAAGGCGCTGTATGAAAAATATGCGGAAGTCACGGACTGCCTGCCGATCATCGCCGAGCTTGCCAAGATCCTGCGTGAGAGGAAGCGTGTGCGCGGAACTCCCGAGATCGCAAGCGTTGAAAGTAAGCTGATAATCAGCGGAGAGGACGTCTGTGTCGGCGTTAAGCCCAAGGAACGCGGCGAGAGCGAGGAGATCATTGAGGATTTTATGCTTATGGCAAACGAATGTGCCGCAAAATTGGGCAGAAAGAACAAGCTCCCGTTTGTTTACCGCATACATGAGCCACCTTCGGCGGAAAAACTCGACTCATTCAAGATGATGCTCACGCTTATGAACATTCCTTTCCCTGCAAACAAGGCAAACTGGGAGCCGTCTGATTTCGCCGGGCTTTTGGAAAGCGCCAAAGGTACGCCGCAGGAGCTGATGATAAATACTATGGCGCTGAGGACAATGTCCAAGGCTAAGTATTCTACCGAGCCTGCAGGTCATTACGGACTGGTGCTTGCAGACTATGCGCACTTTACTTCTCCGATAAGACGCTATCCCGATCTGGCGATCCACAGGATAATTTCAGATTTTATCGGCGGGATCTCAACGGCGGAATGTCACAAAAAGTATGATGAGTTTGTCCTCGGGGCGGCACAGCAGTCAACAGATGCAGAGATCAGAGCGATGTCTGTTGAGCGCGACTGTGAGGACAGGTACAAGGCCGAGTATATGAAAGGACTTGTCGGCGAAAGCTTTGACGGCGTTGTTTCGTCAGTGACAAGCTTCGGTATATTTGTCAGCCTGCCCAGCACCTGCGAGGGACTTGTCAGACTTGAAGCTTTAGGAGAGGGCGAGTATTATTTTGACGGAGCGGCGTCCTTGAAGAATATGAACAGCGGTAAAAAATATACAGTCGGTGACAGTATACGGATAACCGTTGAGAATGCGAATGTCAGCTCAGGCAAGGTGGATTTTGTCCTTGCAGAGAGCATGGAACAGCAGGATGAAACGATCTGATAAACCGCAAAAAGCCTAGGGATTTTATAATAAAAATGAAGCGACCGAAGTTATTTCCGGTCGCTTTTGTTATATCGTTTTAATTAGTACTTGCGGCATCGCTTTCAAGTGACAAGGTCACCGTAACATCGCCCGGTCCGAGCACTTCTCTCAGTCTTTCGGCATCAACATTGTCGATCTTTCCCAATCGGCGTCAGGCTCCATGAATTGGTATCATAATAAATTACAAATGTTCTGCCCTGATATAAGATGATATCACCTGCCTGCGTATTCATTTGTTCGTTATTCTGGGGCAAAGTTATGCCAAGATCCGCCCCTTTTTCCATATTGGCATAATCGCTCATATCAAGCGTCAGGGGTCCGTCTGCCAGCAGCTCCTTCAGTGCGTCCACGGAGGAATTATCCGCCAGCGTTGCTGTAAATGCAGTGTCCCCGATCTGAATTTTCATTTTCATATCCGTTACTTCCTTTTCCGGGTTTTCCTGACCGGGCTGTGTTGTCTGACTGCCTTGTTCCGCATTCTCTGAATTTTCATCAGATGAAGCAGAGGAGTCCTGGCTGCAGTTTGATTGTGAGTCGGTATTATCGCCCTGACCGTTGTTTCCGCAGGCAGTTATTGAGAATAGCAATACAGAAGCCAGCGCCGCACAAATAATCTTTTTCATATGATACCTCCTAAATTGTTTTTCCCATCGCATAAGCTTGACACAACGACGGGATCACGTATATCCTGCTTGTTTTACGTCCGTAAAAAGTTTTCTGATATCATCGGGCAGGGGAGAGCTAAAGCTCATAGGCGTGTGGGTCAATGGATGAATAAAAGTGATCTCCCCGCAGTGAAGAGCCTGACGGCTTATGTCTGAGCAGTCGCCGCCGTAAAGATCGTCACCTGCAAGCGGGTGGCCGATGTGTGAAAAATGCACCCGTATCTGATGCGTCCTGCCCGTTTCGAGCTTTATTTTCAAAAGGGTGTATTTTTCGCTGTGCGCTAAAGGTTTGTATATCGTAACGGCCCTGCGCCCGTCGCTGCGCACACAGCGGATTATTATACTGCTTTGCTCTCTCGCTATAGGGAGGTCAATGATCCCGGCTTCGGTTATACTTCCTCCGGCAGCGGCATAGTATGTTTTGTCAATGCTTTTCTGAAGAACAGCCGCACTGAACGGATCCTTTGCAACAACACACAGCCCTGAGGTGTTTTTATCCAGACGGTTCACCGGACGGAAGGTAAGACCGGGAAATCGGGCGGCGAAAAAATTGCCGAGAGTGTCGTTCCTGTGCTTGGCGGAGGGGTGAACGGGCATCCCGCCGGGTTTGTCAAAAATAATAAGGCTTTCATCCTCGAAAACCGTTTTGACCGACAGCGACATATCGGGCGGGAGGCATACTTTGTCACACAGGCTGATGACAACAATATCGCCGCATTTTACGGGATCAATTGTTCGTGCAGGCTTTCCGCATATGGTTATGCCGCCTTCTGCGCGCTTGAGCTTGGACGTCAGCCGCCGGGATACCGAGCAGCTTTTCAGAAGATCTCCGACAGTTGTGTCGCGGTCGGCAGTAAACTCATATCTCATTTTTATCATCCTTGCTGCCGAGATAATCTTCTATAGCCTGCTTTGTTGCAAGACTGGAGCAGAATACGGTCACGCTCATGCAGTAATACGGAATGACGACAAGCAGGGGAAACACCAAAACGCACAGAGCGAAATAATGAATAAACGAAAGCTGAAAAAACAAATAACGTATCGTGTTTTTTTTCATGAGCCGCGAGGACAGAATAAATGCGTCGATGATTCCGATATCAGCGCGGAAAATCAGAATATAGGGCATCAGCTGAAGCTTTATCCTGAAGAAAATAAACACACAGACCATAAGGATCGTTATTACAAGGCAGAGCATGAACATCAGCAGATTTTGCATACTCATATCGCTTCGGCACTGATCTATATAGTATGTGACAGAAAATGAGCAAAGCACGATCGGAGCTATCAGCAGCGCCTGATATAAGATCGAAAGGGTCTGCGCGCCGATCATTTTGAAGTAGTAGCGAAAGCTGTTGTGCCTGATCTCCCACTGTGTTCCGAGAAAGCTTTTACCCTGAGAGAGACTGATGTAAACGCTTCTTATATTGCCGAATTCGGGAACGAACAGCAGATAGTATGCGGCGGTGCGAAGAAAAAGCATCGCTGCTCCGCTGGGGGAAGCAACATAATCGAAATAAGAGGAGTGATCCATACCCAGCTTCAAAGAAATATTGTAGATAATGACCTCTCCGAGAAATACCATCAGAGCAAAAGATATAAGCGTCATGCTGAGAGCGACACAATTGCCCCAGTTTCCGGCAAGTCTTATTCTGGCGAGCCGCTTGATTTGGGCGTTGTTCATTCCTCTGCATCCTCCGTGTCGGATCCATCGGGAAGATACGGGAATCTGCCGACGATCTCAAAGGCGTCTGATCTTTGCCACATATCGGCAGAGGCAAGGATCTCATAGCCCTCTCCGAAGTCGCAGGGCCAGCTCATCGGTGACGCCTTGGGGATCCCGAAGCAGCTGAGCATATTCATGATGATGCCGCCGTGGGTTATTACCGCCGCCTCAGTGACCCCACGGCTCATCATATCGGTGATAATAAAGTCGGCGGCCCAATAGCAGCGCTCGACCATATCACGGATACTTTCTCCGTTCGGAGGGGGATTGTCAAGGCCGCCCTTCAGAAAGCTTTTATACTCGGGCAGATCCGCAAGATCGACAGCCCGGCGGTTTTCAAAGTCACCGAAGTTCATCTCCCGAAGCTCCGGAACAAGGCGCATCGTGCAGTCGGTATAAAGAAGCTCGGCAGTTTCGCGGCAGCGCTTCAGCGGCGAGGTGTATATTCTCTCAACGTGCGGATAAACAAAGTCTGTCTTTTTCCTGATAAGCTCGGCACGCCCTTCGGCGCAAAGGCCTTCATCGGTAAGACCGATATATTTTCCGTCGAGATTTCCCTGTGTCATTCCGTGGCGGATAAGTTGTATTCTGTAGTTCTTCATTATTATCAGTCCTTTGTCGGTCGGTTTGTCAAGAAAATGAACCAAAATGCGGAATATGTTGATTTTCACTAAAAAAGCACTTTACAAATCGAACGAAATCGTTTATAATAAACTTTATAAGTGTATTTATAATAATTGTATCATAAATCATTTTGAATTTCAACCGTCGGAGAGAATAAGTATGCTCAAAAAAGGCAAACGAAAGCTTGCGATCGGGCTTGCAGCAGTGGCTTTGCTGTGCTGCGCGGCAGCGGCGGCAGCCGTGTGGTCGGGTAAGGGTAAAACGGAGTATCAGACAAACGCCGTTTTGATGGACACCTATGTAAGCATAAGAACCTGGGGCAGGCAGTCAGACGGCTATATTGAGTTGATCAAGCTGCTTGATGCCGAACTGGATCCGTTTGATCCGGGCAGCTGTCTTTACAAGCTGAACCGTGAGGGAAGTGCAAGCTCGGGCGTTTTGTCTGACATAACCGTTAAAGCTCTGAGTATTTGTAAGGATGAGCAGGCGGTTGACATAACCTGCGGAAAGCTGGTGGAGCTTTGGAATACGGCGGCTCAGTGCGCCAAGCTTCCCGAAGATGCTGAGCTTTCGGATGCGCTTAAAACTGTCGGATTGCAAAACGTTTCGGTCAGCGGAGATGAGATAACGCTGAAAGACGGCACTTTTCTTAACTTTGGCTGCTGTGCAAAGGGCTATGCCTGTGACGCTTTGGCTGAAAAAATGAAGGAAGACAAGGTTTCCTGTGCAGTCGTGTCATTCGGCTCATCGACCATGCTTCTCGGCAGAAAGCCTGACGGCAGTGAGTTTAAAACCGCAGTGACGGATCCATTTGACACCTCAAAAGCCGTGTGCGTTATTTCTACCGGGGAAGCTTTTATTTCTACGTCGGGCGGTTACGAGAGATATGCTGAGATCGGCGGAAAAAGCTACGGCCATATTTTCGATCTGAGAAGCGGCTATCCGGCAGAAACGGATCTCAGATCGGTGACAGTCATATGTCAGAGCGGGATACAGTCGGACTTGCTCTCAACTGCAATATATATCGGAGGAACAGATAGCCTTGACGGTTATCTTTCCCGAAACGACATAGAGGTTCTGGCGATCGACCGGGACAAAAATATATACGCCTCACCGCAGCTGGTTTCAAAGATCGGTTCTGTAGCTGAGGGATACAAGCTTACAACGCAGCTTACAACGCAGCTTACAACGCAGCTGAAAACACAGCGATAATATTCGGTGTGCGGGGTCAAAGGCTCTGCCTTCGGAAAGGAATGGAGTAATATATGCACTTCAACGGAATAACTCTTGCTCATAACAAGGGAACACAGGATTCGGCCACAGTGAAGATACCGCTGCCGAAAACGGTCAGGCTGCCGATGTCACAGCATATGGGCGCGCCCTGCGAGCCGTGTGTTCAAAAGGGTGACAGGGTATTGGTCGGACAGAAGATCGGCGACAGCAACGCGTTTATGTCTACCCCGCTCCACTCAAGCGTTTCGGGAACGGTGACGGATATCACCGATTACCTTCTGGCAAACGGAAGAGTCTGCAAGGCCGTCACTATTGAAACGGACGGCGAGCAGAAGATCTCTCCCGAGGTTTACAGGCCGGTTGTCAACAGCAGAGAAAGCTTCGTGGCGGCGATAAAGCAAAGCGGCTGCTGCGGTCTTGGGGGAGCCGGATTTCCGACACATATCAAGCTTAACGTTGATACGGGAAAAACGCCTATAGACAGCCTTGTTATCAATGCCGCCGAGTGTGAACCGTACATAACCAGCGACTACCGCGAGCTTATCGAGCGCCCGGAGGACGTTCTGGACGGTATAAACAAGGTAATGAAATATATAGGAATCAAAAAGGCGTATGTATGCATTGAAAACAATAAGCCCAAGGCAATAAAAGACTTTACGCAGAGAACCGCTACCAGAAGCGATATTTCCATAGTTACGCTCAAGGCATCATACCCTCAGGGAGCCGAAAAGGTTGTGGCTTTCTCGGCGACCGGCAGAGTCATCGGCGAGGGCGAGCTGCCCTCCGCTAAGGGCATCATTGTTATGAATGTTTCTACGGCAGGGTTTATATCGAGATATCTGAAAACGGGTATGCCGCTTGTCGAAAGAAGACTTACACTTGACGGCGACGCGCTCAGGACTCCCTGCAATGTGTTTGCGCCGATAGGAACTCCCGTGAGCGAGCTTATCTCCTTTGCGGACGGCTCAACCGAAGCTATCGGCAAGCTATTGTCCGGCGGCCCGATGATGGGAATGTGCCTTTACGACTTTGATACTCCCGTGTGCAAGACAAACAATGCGATTTTGGCATTCACGGAAAAAGCGATCAAGCCAAAGGACGAACAGACGGCGTGCATACACTGCGGCAGATGCCTCAGAGCCTGCCCGATGAAGCTTATGCCGACCGAGATCGAAAGGGCTTATGAAGCCAAGGACAAGGAGCGGCTGAAAAAGCTAAAGGTGAATTTGTGTATGAACTGCGGAAGCTGCTCATATGTCTGCCCTGCCAAAAGAAATCTTGCGGAAACAAATCAGCTTGCCAAAGAGTTTATTCGCTAAAAAAACGAAAGGAGTAAAGCTTTCGCAAATTGCGGGAGCGTGAAGCACCAATGGATAAATTAACAGTCTCGGCTTCTCCGCACATAAGAGGCAGCGCCTCGACCGCTAAAATAATGGGCAACGTTATAGTTGCGCTTCTGCCGGCGGTAATAGCGGCAACAGTGATTTTCGGCGGAAGAGCCTTAATACTTATCTCGGTATGTGTGTTTTCCGCTATCATATGGGAGCGCCTTGCAAACATAGTAATGCAGAAGCCCAACTCGACCAACGATCTGTCTGCCGCAGTCACGGGTCTGATATTGGCGCTCAATCTTCCGCAGAGTCTGCCGTATTGGATGGCGGTCATCGGAACGTTTGTGGCAATAGTCATCGTTAAACAGCTGTTCGGCGGGCTTGGTCAGAACTTTGCAAACCCTGCGATCGTCGCAAGGATAGTGCTGTTTGCTTCTTTCCCGTCGGCAATGACCGCATGGGTCGAGCCGTTCAGCTGTGATGCTGCAACGGGGGC
>DLOT01000075.1 GCA_002479715.1 Ruminococcus sp. UBA7477
GTGCCGCCTGCCAGCGCTCCGGGGATCGGGTCATTACCTGCCGCGTCAAACCGTGCAAAAAAGTCGATCGCCGCCGAGCTGAGCGCCAGGGAAAAGAGTGTTCCGCCAAAAAATCCCTTTCCGAATTTTAAAAGTGCGATCACCATCAGGGGTATGTTCATCAAAAAGGTCAGTGTGCCGACCCTGACGCCTGTCAGGCTGCTGACAATGATCGCAATACCGCTTATTCCGCCGGGCACCATTTTTGCCGGCTGAATAAAAAGACTTATTCCCGCACCGTAAACAGCAGCGCCCGCTGCAATCGCAAACGGACGCAAAAAGCGCATATAGTTTTTCACCAAAGCCTAAGCTCCCCCTATTTTTCAGTTTAGATTATTATATGCAAAAACAGCGGTGAAAACACTCATACTAATTCATCATCGTTCTGTAGACAAAGCTGCGAGATAGAATACGACCAATCAAGGAAAACGACCGCAGGCAAGCTCACGCCTGTCAAGGGCGTTTGACACAGAGTGAGCGTATTATAGCCGCAGATTTGTCTATAGGTTGGCGATGAATTAGTATCAGCTCTGATAATACTTGTTTTCGTGGAATTTCGGCTCGCAGGTCACATCAACGCCCAGCCTTTTGAACACATTTTCGTCAACGTGCGACAGTATTACGGTCGAATGCACCTGACAGCCCTTGAGTTTAGGCAGCTGCTCCAGAGCGCGCTCCACTATGGGGTTCGTCACCGCGCATATAGACAGCGCTATAAGCACCTCGTCGGTGTGCAGTCTTGGATTGGAGTTGCCCAGATGCTTTGTTTTCAGCTTCTGTATCGGCTCGATAACATTGGGCGAGATAAGCAGAGCCTTGTCGTCTATGCCGGCAAGCCTTTTCAGAGCGTTGAGAAGCATAGCGGATGCCGCTCCCAGAAGCTCGCTTGTCTTTCCGGTCACAATGCTTCCGTCGCAAAGCTCCATCGCCGCCGCGGTATCGCCTGTCTGCTCCTGCCTGTCAAGAGCCGCACCGACACATTTTCTGTCGTCGCAGGTGATCCCCGCCTGATTCATAAGAAGCTCGATCTTGTATATTTCTTCCTTACTGCCTCTGCCCTGTCTTTCAGCACAAAGCGCGCTGTAGTATCTTCTTATTATCTCCTGACCCGAAGCCTCTCTCACCACATCGTCATCTATAATGCAGTTGCCTGCCATATTGACGCCCATATCCGTAGGGGACTTATAGGGCGACTCACCGAGTATCCTCTCAAACATCGCGTTCAGGACCGGGAAGATCTCCACATCGCGGTTATAGTTCACCGTTGTCACGCCGTAAGCGTCGAGATGGAACGGGTCTATCATATTAACGTCGTTAAGATCGGCTGTAGCCGCCTCGTATGCAAGGTTTACAGTATGCTTGAGCGGCAGGTTCCATATCGGAAAGGTCTCGAACTTTGCATATCCCGCTTCAACGCCTCTCTGGTGCTCATGATAAAGCTGGGAAAGGCAGGTCGCCATTTTGCCGCTTCCCGGTCCGGGAGCCGTTACAACGACAAGCTGTCTTTCGGTCTGAATGTAGTCGTTTTTTCCAAAGCCCTGTTCGCTGAGTATCGTAGAGATATTTGACGGATATCCCTCGATTATGTAGTGCCTGTAGACCTTTATGCCGATGCCCTCAAGACGCTTTTTGAAGTTGTCTGCCGCCTTCTGTCCGTCATACTGGGTCAGCACCACACTTCCCACGAACAGCCCGATCTTGCGGAACACTCCTATAAGCCTCAGAACGTCGATATCATAGGTTATGCCGAGGTCGCCCCTGATCTTATTCTTCTCGATATCCCCGGCATTTATCGCAATGACAATCTCCGCGTCGTTTTTCAGCTGCAAAAGCATCTGGAGCTTACTGTCGGGCTTAAAGCCGGGCAGCACCCGTGAGGCGTGAAAGTCGTCGAAAAGCTTCCCTCCGAACTCAAGATAAAGCTTCCCTCCAAATTCTGCTATCCTCTCTCTGATATGCTCCGACTGCATTTTCAGATATTTGTCATTGTCGAAACCCGTTTTCAAATCATATACTTCCTTTCGCGCGGCCAAATGCCGCAGTTTTTCGTCTATCTGTCATTACCTGCACCGTTTTGCTCCCTGAACTGCCTCGGTGTAACGCCCTTATGCTTTTTAAAGACCTTTATCAGGTGGCTGCAATCCGAAAAACACAGCTCCTGACTGATAAAGCTGAGATCGTTGTTAGTGCAAAGCAACAGCTTTTCCGCGCGCGCAACCCTCACGCTCTCGATATATTCCTTGCAGGACTGCCCGTATTTTCCGCGAAAGCACTTGGCAAAATACGAATAGCTCATCTTGCATTTTTTTGCAAGCTCCTCAACTCTCAGCGGCTCCTCAACGTGCCTGACGATATACAGAGCGACCGTGTTTATATCCAGACCGTCGGCAATGTCTTTCCCTAGGTTGGGCGAAAAGCCCTTTTCTATCCACTTTCTTATTATCTCTATGATGATCCTGCCCGTGCAGGCGCGCATCGCCTCATCGCGGGCATAACCGCTTCCTCTTGCCTCGCTGAGGCAATCCCTGAAGTTTTGCTCAACAGTTCCGCCGCAAAGGCTGCCGTCGGGGAAAAACGGGTCTGCGCAAAAGCTGTTCTGTGCGCTTTGCAATATCATCGGCAGCTCCTCCAGAACACCCTCTCGCCCGCACAGCCTGTTAGGGTCAAAGCTCAGTGAAATGACCCTTGTTCCCGGGCCGGATGTGACCGTATGGACGACCGACGAATGTATAAAAAACACCGAGCCTTTTGTGCAGATATATTTTTCGCTATCCGCAGTCAGTGAAGCTGTGCCTTTCAGAACATACAGCATTTCACAGCTATAATGGCTGTGCGATTTCTGCGGCAGCGTACCGCTCTCAAGGCTCAGAAGCTCCGCTTCAACGCAGCCAAGCAGCCCACCTCTTTGGTTTTCCGCCACATTACCCACCTCCGCAACCAAACGCATACAGCCTAACGGATAATCTGCAAAAGTCTTTCAAAAAACATCATACGGATTTAAGGCTTGTCCGTCGTATCGGCGACTGTTATGGGATTTTCGATCAGCCCCACAGAGTCGCCGTCGATCAGCGTTATGGTAAAGTCATACCTGAAATCGCCGTCCTTATCCTTGCCGCTTGCCTCCTGCCTGAAGGAGATGACCTCCCCGGCACTGTCCACGCGGTAGGTCAGGCTGTAACGCTCGACCTCGCCCCCGTCCACCGAAACGCCCGCCTCTTCGGGGTCATAAACATACATATAATCTTTTGCGCCGTTATCAAGCTCGGTGGTCGCAACGTATTCAATACCTTGGTCGATAAACCCGAACACCGCGTCGGTAGCCTTTGAGTATCTCGACGCGTTTCTCTCATAAAGCACAAACCGCTCGTCTTTTTTCGGTATCTTCTCTCCGACTCCGTCCTTTTCCTCCCAGACCGCATATCCGCTGTTGTAGACCTTGTCCACGCCGCCGTTTTCGTCATAGACCTCGCTCAGAAAGCTCAGGAAGCCTATCTCGTCATAGCGATAGACAAACCGCTCCTTCAGCTTACCCGTAAGGTTGTCCACCGCCTCATATCCGCCGCTGTCCTGCTCGTTATATTTTTTCATTGAGGCCTCGATAAGCTCCTGACCCTCAGCCTTTTCGGCAGGCTCACTGTCAAATCTCTCAAAAAGCCCGCAGGAGCAGAGCGTCAGTGCGGCCGCAGTCGCAGCAAGCGCCGAAAGTAATCTTTTCATAGGCTTAGCCTCTTCTGCAAAATCTTGAGTTGACTATCAGCATGATCGCAACACAGAATATCTGCGCGACTGAAACCTTCAGCCGCATACCGAGTGTTATAGTCAAAACGTTAAGATCGACCGTCACCGGGTCAAAGCCGATCGACTGACTCCACGAAAGCCAGTCCACATATGCCTTGCCGTCGCATATATAGGCGATAAACCCACCCAAGACTATCCCGGCCAGCACGAAAAAAACAAATGCAAACGTATTTTTAAAGTCCTTGCCCATAATGACCCTCCGTTATAATGTTTGACAAGCCGTGCCGGTGCTGCACCGGCTGTTNNCGCTGCCTGCGACCCGTTTTCCAAAAGCGGCAGCTCTTTTAAATGAAAGTGCAGACTTCAAAAAAGCCTGCACTGTTACAGCACCGATCCGTATTTATCCTATCGCCTTATTTTCTGTGAGAATTGCTTCTGCGCTTATTCTCCTTGGCTTTTTTCATATCTCCGATCTTCTCCTCGCTTGAAGCCTTGAACCTGCTGAGCATATCTTCGAACGACTGATTCCCGCTCTCGGTGAGAGTAGATCTGGTAGGCACGAACTGCTCCGCTGGCTGGCTCTGCTGCCTTCTTGCTCCGCTCGGCGAGGGCCGATTTCCTCCGTCCCTGCGAAATCCTCCTGTCCTCTGGCCGTCAGAAGCTCCCTCCGGGCGCGGAGCCGCCTTCTTTATCGACATACTTATCTTCTTACCGTCTTCCGAAACGGAAAGGACCTTCACCTTTACCGTCTGACCCTCCTGAACATGGTCCTTGATCTCGCTGACGTATGTATTGGCGATCTCGGAAATGTGAACCATTCCCGTTGTCTTTTTTCCGTCCTCAACAACATCGACAAACGCACCGAATTTCGTTATGCCTGTAACCTTGCCCTCATAAATTTTTCCGACCTCAAGCCGCATACAGATATAAACCTCTCTTTTTAAAACTTGGCGTCTGCCGCCCTTGCCTCGGCGCTTGCCGATTACTCCTTATTTGTAAAATAGTAACGGCGCTCGCCCGGGTAGCCGTAGCCGTATTTCTCGATAGCGATATGCTCCATATACTCTGCCTGATCGTCCGAGCTTAATATTCTGTTGTACTCGTCGCACTGCTGCTGGGTCTGAACTATCTGCTGAGAAAGCATTTCGTTTGTTTTGGAAAGCTCCTCGATATTAGCCTTTTGCGAGAGCCACACCGAAACCGTGTAAACGACAAAAAGCACTATTGCAATGACCACAAGATAATGCACAAGTGTTCTTTTGTATTTTCCCTGTCCGTCGTTTTCAAATTCAGCATCCATAAGATCCAAAACGCCGTTTCAGAGCGTTGCCCCGAAGCACAGCTATCCTTTCATAATTTTACATCTTATTATACACCCTTTTTCAACCTTCTTTCAAGCGTTTTTATCCCCTTTTTTTTCATTTTCCGAAACTTTAGATATTTGCACAAATTTATCGCCCCGTCTTTTAGCATTTCTCACTATACTTATAGCGCGCCTCGGGTCAATCCTTCTTATCACCGCTTTTATTATTACCGATGACGCCTCGACTATCACATTCCCGACCGCCAGCCGCTCGGCGATCATGCCGCAGACTATGCCTATCAGCACAAACAGCCGAAGCTGTCCCCATGCTGCTGCGGTCACAAACACAAAATACGCCACTCCGCAGACTACCACGAAAAGGAAGTCCTCGGCAAACACCGCTATATCGTTGTGGGCAACCGTACGGCGGAATATTCTGAGCGCCTCATAGCATATGCCGAACAATATTCCCAGCACAGCCGCCCAAAGGAATATTTTAGCCTCTCTGCCCACTCCGAAAATCATTTCCGTCTGATAGCCCTTAGGCAAAACCGCAAGAAAGGTCATCAACGAAAAGCCTTCTTTATCATTCCCGCCTTTGTTTTGCGGTTTTTCTCGCCGTAGGAAAGCGACCAGATATCCCCCTCGACCGTCAGCCTTCCGGCCTCGACCGAAAGCTCGTTGACGTGAAGATCCCTGCCCTTGACGACCAGCTCGCCAAGCTGAGTAAAAAGCGTTATCTGCCCGTCGTCAAAGCTGTCGATATCGGTCACCCCCTCAAGGCTCAGAAGCTTTCTGTTCTCAAGAGTAAGCGAGTGTCTGCCGGATTCGTTTTCTGCTGTCATATCGTTTCCGCCTTTCAAAAAATTGATTATCATCTTTCCTTAAATCATGCCGTAGGTCTGCGGCTCATGAAGTCCGCCGCCCGTTTTTAGCCATAATAATATATTCTAATAGGGCTTGCCTCTATTCATTAATTATTACATTTACAAAATTAAGAAAAAATATACAAAGGATTAAACGTTTTCAGTGCTTTGTCTTGTTGAAAAAAGGGCTTAATATTGTTATAATCAAGGTGTATCCGAAACTTGAAATAAAGGAGATCTCTTATGGGTATATTTTATAACGAAAAAGAAAAGTTTTTCAGACTCGACGCAAAAGATACAAGCTATGCGATCAAGATCGCTCCCTGCAATATCCCTGCGCATGTTTACTTCGGCGCGCGTCTGCCTGACAGCGACCTGACTTATCTGCTGCGGCTGGACGAAAACCCTTTCACCCCCGAAACCAACAACCGCGACAAGGCATCCTATATGGATACGCTTCCCTTTGAATATCCGACCTTCGGCGTCGGCGACTACCGCGACTGCGCGCTGAAGATCCGCGATGCAAACGGCTGCTCGTCCTGCGCGCTCGAATACAGGTCACACAGGATCTACAGGG
>DLOT01000069.1 GCA_002479715.1 Ruminococcus sp. UBA7477
CCCGGACAGGTAAAGAGATATATTGCACAGAACGGTATCAAGTTCTATACGATCAACGGCGTTAAGATCGGCAAGGAGATCGGTCTCGGCAACAGGATCAACACTGTTCTCCAGTCCGCATTCTTCAAGCTTGCAAACATTATCCCGATCGACGATGCTGTTAAGTATATGAAGGACGCAGCGACTGCCTCTTACTCGAAGAAGGGCGAGGCCATCGTTAAGATGAACCACGACGCTATCGACGCAGGCTATCAGCAGATCCACGAGGTAAAGGTTCCTGCCGCATGGAAGAAGTGCAAGGATACTCCTATGGGTCAGCCCAAGGTCAAGGATTCCAACAAGGTCCTTCAGGACTTCGTTAACGATATCCTTATCCCCTGCAACGCTCAGGAGGGCAACAACCTGCCTGTTTCGACATTCGTTGACAGAGCTGACGGTACATTCCCGCAGGGAAGCGCTGCATTTGAAAAGCGCGGTATTGCAGTTGATGTTCCTTCCTGGAACAGCGAAAACTGCATTCAGTGTAATTTCTGCTCATATGTCTGCCCGCACGCTGTCATCAGACCTGTTGTTATGACCGAAGCCGAGCTGAAGAAGGCTCCCAAGCTCGCTCAGGACAAGGCTGTTCCTATGACAGGTATGCCCGGATACTTCTTTGTTATGACTATGTCTGCACTCGACTGCACAGGCTGCGGCTCTTGTGTAAATGTATGTCCCGGAAAGAAGGGCAACAAGGCTCTCAGCATGATGCCGCTTGAAACCCAGCTCGCAGAGCAGGAGGTATTCAACTACGGTCTTACATTGGCTGAGAAGCCCGAGGTATTTGAAAAGTTCAAGGCTACGACCGTTAAGGGCTCGCAGTTCAAGCAGCCTCTGCTTGAGTTCTCGGGCGCTTGCGCAGGCTGCGGCGAAACTCCTTACGCCAAGCTTGTAACACAGCTGTTCGGCGACAGAATGTATATCGCCAACGCTACAGGCTGTTCGTCTATCTGGGGCGGCTCGGCACCTACGACTCCTTACACCACCAACAAGGCGGGCAAGGGTCCTGCATGGGCTAACTCCCTCTTCGAGGATAATGCTGAGTACGGCTATGGTATGTTCCTTGCTCAGAATACTATCAGACAGAGAGCTATCGCTAAGATACTCGAGCTTGAAAAGACCACTAAGAAGGCTGAGCTGAAGGAAGCTATCGAGGGATATCTCTCCACCGTTAACGACGGCAAGGCAAACTCTCCCGCTACCGATAAGCTCATCGCAGCTCTTAAGAAGAATAAGACCAAGGCTTCCGAAGAGATCCTCAAGGATGCTGACTTCCTGAGAAAGAAGTCAATGTGGATATTCGGCGGCGACGGCTGGGCATACGATATCGGCTTCAGCGGTCTTGACCACGTTATCGCTCAGAATGAGGATGTCAACATCTTCGTATTCGATACCGAGGTTTACTCCAACACAGGCGGACAGTCCTCTAAGTCTACTCCTACAGGAGCTATCGCACAGTTTGCGGCAGCCGGTAAGGAAGTCAAGAAGAAGGATCTCGCGGGAATCGCAATGAGCTACGGCTATGTTTACGTTGCTCACATTGCTATGGGCGCTGACTACAATCAGTGCATCAAGGCGATCGAGGAGGCCGAGAGCTATAACGGTCCGTCGCTCATCATCGCTTATGCTCCTTGCATCAACCACGGTATCAAGGGCGGCATGAGCATTGCTCAGACTGAGGAGAAGAAGGCTGTAGCTGCCGGCTACTGGCACCTTTACAGATTCGACCCGCGTCTTAAGGCAGAGGGAAAGAATCCGTTCACTCTCGACTCTAAGGCTCCGACTGCTGATTACAAGGACTTCATCATGGGCGAGGTTCGTTACAACGCGCTTGCCCGTCAGAATCCCGAAAGAGCGGAAAAGCTCTTCGGCGCTGCGGTTAAGAATGCTGCCGACAGGTATGATTACCTTGTTCGCTACAGCAAGCTCTACGGCGACGACAAGTAATCGGTCGGCTGAATAACCGTCCGGCTGATAAGGCTTGACGGAAACCCGAAATAATACAAGATCCCGTCTTACTCAAAAGAGCAAGGCGGGATTTTTGTCGCTGTTTTCTTTGATAAGGGGTACGTTTGATACTACTGAAAAGGAGTCGGATAAATGTCTTTCAAAGCAGTGCAAACAATAAGCTCCGCAGTTTTAAAGCTGCGGAGCTTGCTTTATGCAGTATTATTCCGGACGTGTCTGAGTTACTTATGACAGACCTGCGCGCTTGCGGTAGAGCTTGCGAATCAGCTTGCCGCTTTCGGTAAGCTGACTCTCTCCCGCAGAGATGTTCGAGAGATTTGTTCCGCCCTTGAATGCCGAGGCGGTTTCGCCTTTGTTGCAGAATGACCAGTTGAAGTAGCCGATATTCAGGCGGTCCATAAGATCGAGCCACTTTTTGGTCTGGTCGGTATTAAAGCCTCCGTTGCCCGAGGCGTCGCAGGTTCCGTACTCGGTCACAAGCACAGGCAGGCCGGAGTTATAGCAGTTTTTCAGCCTGTCGCGAAGCCAGTCGGTGTGGGTGTTGGCGTAAAAGTGAAGTGCATAGACAACGTTGCTGTAGTCAAGCGGTGAGCTTAAAGCCCTGTCAATATCCTGCGACCATGTCGGGGTTCCGCAGACTATTATCGCATCAGGGTCGTTGGCGCGGATGACGGGAATGACTGCGTTTGCATAGGTCTTGACCCTGTTCCAGTCAGGACCGCTGTTCGGCTCGTTGCAGATCTCATAGATGATATTGGGACAGTTCGCATATTTTTTTGACAGCTTGTCAAAAAAGTCCTTTGCCTCCGCGGTATGGTTGTTCGGGTCGCCGGGGTTAAGGATATGCCAGTCAACGATAACATACATTCCAAGATCTATGCAGGCGTCAACGCCTTCGGTGACAAGCTTATAGTTTTTGTCGGGCTGTGCGAGATAGAGAGATTCACTTCCGCCCCAGCTTTCCTCTATGTACATAGCAAGGCGCATCGCATTGCAGCCCCAGTCATCACGGAACACTTTAAAGCTGTTTTTTGAAACAGCATCGGGGAACCAGCCCAGACCGTGGGTAGACATTCCGATAAGCTGAAAAGGCTTGCCGTTTTTATCAACGATGTTCGCACCCTTTACAGAGAGCTGTCCGTGTATCTCAACGGGCGTTCCCGAAGGAGGCTNNATCGGGCTTTTTGGCGGTTGTGGTCGTTGTGGTTGTCGTGGTGGTCTTTTTGGCTGTGGTTGTCGTGGACTTTGAGGTTGTTGTAGTCTTTTTGGGTGTCGTCGTGACGGACGTTGCGGTGGTTTTTGGAGTCGTTGTGGTTATGTTGGTTTCGGTGCTTTTTGCGGTAGTCGTTGTTATTGACGACTCGGTCGCCTTGCTTTGCTCTGTCTCATCGGGGGACTGAGTTGCTGTGGGGGTAGTGGTCCCTTCTGTGATCTGGACTTCGGAGCTTTCGGGGGCGGTTGTCGTTACGACTGTCACCGAACTTTCGGGCTGAGATGAAGGAATGTCGTCCTCCGGAAGGCTTGCAGCAATAGGCGCGGCAAGAATGCAGATGACCGCAACGCACATAAGCGCTACTGACAGGATTTTGTTTTTCATAAGCTCCTCCTTATATTATATAGTTTTTAGCCTTGTTTACAACGCTTTTGTCGTTTTCGTATGAAAGCACCGAGCAGATCCTGCCAAGCTCGACCCAGCGTATATCGGCGATCTCGTCTTCCTGCGGAACATAGTCGGTGTTTTTGGCTCGGGCAATAAAATAGACCACATTTTTGTTCGTTCCCTTTTTCGGCGAATAGGTGATGATCTCTCGGAAGGTCTGGTCAATTATCACGTCTATGCCGGTTTCTTCTTTGATCTCGCGCCTGGCTGTTTCGACCTCTGTCTCGTTTCCCTCAACGTGCCCCTTCGGAAACGACCAATGGCCGCTGTTGATATGCTTGATGAGCAGAATCTCGGTGTTGCCGTGATACTTTCTGTATACTATAGCACCGCACGATTTTTCGGTATTCATTTTTTCATAACCTTTCTTTGCCGCACTGTGGTGGCAGAATAGGTGGAAAAAACGCAGTTTTGCAAATTTCCACTAAGTAATTTTATTATAGCATATTTTTTTCGATTTGTCTTTAGTTTTTTGAAAAAAATTTTTTTCTTATGCAAGATTATTTGATTATTCGCACTAAATTTTTTCGGCGAGGGAAATTATGCTTGGCGGTTGCAAAATTTTAAGAACTGTGTTATAATTACTTCGTATAGTTTCGATACTTGAAATGTATTTGCCGGTGAAACAGCCAGAGCTTCAGCAACCCTAGAGAAGGAATGATTTACTATATGAGCGTTAACAGATATACGGACGACGATTTTGACTACGGATACGATATTGATGATCTTGACATAGACGGTGACGGACAGGCGGAAGAGCATGATAAAGAAATGCCGCGCCGACCGGTGAAAAAGCGCAGAAGAGTAAAATGGGATAACATTATTATACTTCTGACGATAGTTGCCCTGTCTGTTCTGCTTGTTCTTTTGATAAGGAGCTTTATGAACGAACAAAAGGATAATAACGAAAGCCTGCCCGCAGCCGCCTCAACGGCAGATCCCCAGCCGACCGTTTCCGACAAGCCGCAGGTGCAGACAACTGATGAAAGCAAGATGACTGAAATAACAACAGGGAATGAGCCTGAGCCTCCGAAGCCTGCGTTCCCGGTAGAAACGGATATTACTGTAGTTGACGGCGTGACTTATATCAACGGCATTCTGATAATCAACAAGACCTACGGCGTCCCCGAGAGCTACGATCCGGGCGTTGACCCGACTGCTGAGGCAAAGCTTCAGGAAATGTATGCCGCAGCAGCAGATGAGGGCATAATACTCTGGACAGCTTCGGGCTATCGCACATATGACTATCAGAAAAATCTTTACGATGACTATGTTGCCCGCGACGGCAAGGAGGCCGCTGATACCTATTCCGCAAGACCCGGTTTTTCGGAACATGAGTCCGGCCTGACCTTCGATGTCTGCGACCCAAGCTCCTCCTTTGATAATACGAAGGAAGCCGAATGGCTCAAGGAGCATTGCGCCGAATACGGCTTTATTATACGTTACCCCGAGGGCAAGGAGGATATTACGGGCTTTATGTATGAGTCGTGGCACGTTCGGTATGTCGGTGAGGAGCTGGCAAAGATCATAATGGAAAATGATATATGCCTTGAGGAATATTTCGGCATAACCTCGGAATACGCCGATGACTGATTAAATTATAAAAGGAGAACGGTATTATGAAGCTTATGTTTGCGATAGTTAACAACGATGACAGCCACAGCGTTTCATCGGCAATAACAAAGGCGGGATTCAGAGCGACAAAGCTCGCATCCTCCGGCGGATTCCTTTCTTCGGGAAACACCACCTTTATGATGGCCTGCGAGGATGGCGATGTAGATAGGATAATTGAAGTTATAAGGACCCATTCGCGAAAGAGAAAGCAGAAGGTTTCCTCGGAGATGGCACTCGGAGTTGAATCCAGCACATCGTTCCCGGTGGAGGTTTCTGTTGGCGGGGCAACGATCTTTGTTACTGCGATAGATCGGTTTGAGAGAGTCTGATCTGTGGAAGTTAACAGTATAATAGGAAACGACAGCGCTCTGGCGGCCGTCAGCGCTATGATCGACGGCGGAAGAACTCCGCACAGCCTGGTGATCTACGGGGAAAAGGGCTTGGGAAAGAAAACTCTTGCGGCGTATATTGCCGCAAAGCTTTTGTGCAGGTCGCCGGCAAATACTCCTTGCGGCGTCTGCAAAAGCTGTCGGGCGGTTTTCGGCGGCGGACATCCTGATTTCATAAGGGTCATACCCTCGCTGAAAAGCGGTGCATATAAGCTTGAGGATCTGAGGCAGGTCGTTTCGGATTGCGCGGTCGCGCCGAATGAGAGCAGTGTTAAGGTGTATCTTATTGCAGATATGGACAAGACGCCGCTCGGGTCACAAAACGCTTTGTTAAAGCTTATTGAGGAGCCGCCCGATCATGCCGTTATAATTATGACGGCATGCGCAAGGGAATGCTTTTTACCTACGGTGCTTTCGAGAGTGATCTCTGTCGGTATGGTCCCCGTTTCGCGCAGTCAGTGTGAGAGATATCTTGTCGAGACTCTGCATAAAAGTCCGGAGCAGGCACATACCGCTGCCGAAGCTATGGGCGGAAACATCGGCAGATGCGAGGAGTTTTTGAACGGCGGCAGGCTTGCCGCTGCGGCGGAAACTGCAATAAGTGTCGCCGCGGCAATATCCTCAGGGAGCGAATATGAGCTTCTGAGGGCATTCTGGTCATGTGACGGCGACAGGGAACAGGCGCTGCTTGTTCTTAAGCTGCTGCGTGAGATACTTCGCGACGCCGCGGTGATAAGACTGGGCGATAGAAACGATCTGCTTGGCTGCTCGCAGAAATGCGCTGAAGCCCTTGCTGAAAGTCTTTCCGGAAGAAAGCTTGCCGCGCTTGTCGGGATACCCGAAAGGTATATCTCAGCGATAAACGGAAATGCCAACCTTACTCTTTGTCTGAGCGCTGTCTGCGCGGACATAAAGAGCATCGTTTAGGCTTGGATACAGGAAAGGAAAGTGGGAAAATTGCCCGAAATTATCGGTGTAAGATTTAAAAGTGTCGGAAAGGTGTATTCATTTTCACCGAACGGCAAAAAAACCAAGGTCGGCGATAAGGTCATTGTCGAGACTTCAAAGGGCGTCGAGTGCGGCGAGGTGGTTCTTGCTGAGAAAAACGTCGATGAGAAAAGCATAGTAGCGCCCCTCAAGCCGATCATACGAGTTGCAACGGCGCAGGATATGAAGACTGTTGAGAACAACAGAAAAAAGGAAGCCGACGCTTTCAAGATCTGCGAAGAAAAGATCGCAAAGCATAACCTGAAAATGAAGCTTGTTGACGTTGAGTGTACCTTTGACAACAACAAATTGCTGTTTTATTTTACGGCTGAAAACAGGGTCGATTTCCGCGAACTGGTCAAGGATCTGGCGTCGGTGTTCAGAACAAGAATAGAGCTGCGGCAGATCGGGGTTCGTGATGAGGCTAAAATGCTCGGCGGTATCGGGGTTTGCGGCCAGCCCTATTGCTGTGCGCGCTTTCTGGGCGAGTTTCAGCCCGTTTCTATCAAGATGGCAAAGGAGCAGGGCTTGTCACTCAACCCGACAAAGATCTCGGGCGTTTGCGGCAGACTGATGTGTTGCCTGAAATACGAGCAGGACTGCTATACGGAGCTTCTCAAGATAACCCCCAAGGTCGGCGCGATAGTCAGAACGGCCGATGGGAAGGGAACTGTTGAGGCTGTCAATCTGCTGACCGGCAAGCTGACTGTCCGCATGGAAAGCGACGCTGTTGTGACCGTTGACAAAAGCGCAGTCGAGGTTATCAAGGACGGCTTTGTCCGTGTTAATAAGGAAGAAATGCGCGCTCTGAAGAATCTGGAGGAAAAGTAATGCCGTCATCTGTGATACATTTGCAGGTCGCAGACAGGCTTATCGACAGGCTCGGAGTTGCCGATAAGGCGCAATTCGTGCTTGGATGCATAGCTCCGGACAGTGTGAATGTTGACGGGTTTGCTCCGATCAGGACCAGGTATACTGCACATTCGCGCTCTCTTGATCTGGACGAGTGGAAGGACAGCGTGAAAAAAATATACTTTGAGTATAGCGAAAAAGGCGGACGGGAGCAAAGCTTCGGCCTCGGAGTGTGCGTTCATTTGCTGACCGACATCTTCTGGGACGAGTTTGTTCAGCCCATGATGTTCGAGAAGATCCCTAAGGAGGACAAGTGGGAGGAGCTTTACCGCTATAACGCGCAGGAAAGCGGCGAGAAGTGGTATGCGGATATAAAGGCTCTTTTGGCGGAGGCGGAGCCTTGTGATTACGGAATCATCGGCGCCGAAATGATGGAACGCTACCGCGACAGCCTTATCAATGACAGCTCCGACGGGAAGCCCGGGGAAAGATCCGAGGTCGTTAAACGGGAGATGGTTTTTGATACCGCGGACAGGGTCGAGCGCTTTATTAAACAAATACAGATAAAATAAGGGGCGCTTCAGCGTGTTGCCCTTACCGAACAGTTTTATATTATGTGTTTTCCCGGGGAGTGAACAACCCTCGGGAATTTGCTTTATCCGGCTATTTCTTTGGGCGATGGTATGGTCACAATCAGTCATTATTCTTCTGAAATCTGATTTTGTCGTAAAAATCGTATAACCCTCCGAAGCGGTGTATAATATAGTGAGTCACATATGTAATAGTTTACGCACTTCAAAGTTGCGAAAGTTCCAACTTAACTTGGTTGACCGTTTACTATATATGTGATACAATTTATCAAAAGGAGGCGGTCTTATGACGATCGGAGAGCAGATACAAAATCTGCGTGTGCAAAAAGGTTTGACGCAGGAACGGCTTGCGGAAATGCTGGAGGTTTCAAGACAGTCGATTTCAAAATGGGAGCTTGGTCAGGCTATTCCCGACGTGGATAAAATTATTCGTATGAGCGAGCTGTTTGATGTTTCAACGGACACTCTGTTGCTTCGCAAAGCCGAAGATGAGCAGGCAAACAACAATCCGCTGCACCTTGGAAGCGTTTATCTTATAGTCAAGGATTTTGAGCGGTCGGTGGAGTTTTACGAGAAATTTCTTGATGTAAAGGTTGGCGACCGCTGCCGCAGCGGAAATAAATTTGTGTCGTTCTACTTTGACAATAAGTGCATTTCTCTTATGAACGAAAGCAATCTTATCGGGCATTGTACGGATCTGAACAGCCCGTATAAGTTCGTACAGAACTACTGGGTCGAGGATCTGTTGACAGAGTATGAACGGGTGAAGCAGCTGAATATCGGCAAGGTCACGGAAATTCGTGAGGCTTATCCCACATACAATTATTTTCATCTCACCGACCCCGATAACAACATTATCGAAGTGACAGGCGGCTATCATATCTGTCAGAGCTGCGGTATGGTAATGCACCAAAGCGATTACGGCAAAAACGCTGACGGAAGCAGCAGTACCGATTATTGCAGATATTGTTACCCTAATGGAAGTTTCAGCAAGGATGAAACTATGGAGGAAATGATTGAAAGCTGTATTCCTTTTTATGTAGGTGAAGAGTTTAATACTGCCGCAGAGGCACGGGAATATCTCACGAAGCTTTATCCTACGCTGAAAAGGTGGAAAAAGTAAGATTAAAACAAGGCGGCGATACACAGTGCTTGTGTATATGTGTAATATCTTGACAATAATTATTCTTTGTGATATAATAAAATTGATAAATATTTATTACAAGGAATCTTTTGCGAAAACGCGGAGATATTGGCTGTACTGAATTTATGGGTCGTTTTTATATGTGAGGCGATATGGTGCTTAAAAAGATAAAATCAAAACGGCTTAAAGCTCTGATTTGTTTGATATGTGCAGCTATTTTTTGCTTTGTTGTTGTTTCAGTGATATGGTTATATTTTTATAACGTCAAGGCAAAGCCGCTTATGAAGAATCTTGACAGCTATGAGTGTACTTCATACTATGATAGCATGACCCGGTCTACATATTATTCTTTTGGAAATGAAGAAGAGAAAATCAGCTATGACCTTGCAGTTCCCGGCTTTTTAAGATTCTTAGTGGATGTTCAGGTGCTGACAGGGTATGAAGTAAATATAGATAGCGATACTCAAGCTGTTGAAAGATTAACGGATTACGCATATTTTTTCAGATATACCGCTGATGTATTCGGAGAAGGCAGTTATAGTTTTCGCGTCGATGATTATATAGGTACTGAAGAGGAATATGTTGATGGGATATATGTATCCTCCGGACCAATGGTAAGCTATCATATTGAGGTTGATAGGGATATGAATTTCGTGTCCGGAGATAAAGCTGTATATGACGAACACTATAATGAACTTAAAAAGCTTTACGACAAGGTTATGAAAGTGTTCGGCAAAGATGCGTTCAAATAGCGTGAAAATATGACTGCGGTCCATCGCAGTCATATTTATATCTGAGGTGTGATTTATGGCAAAAACAAAATATCTTTTTTCTGCAATGCTGATCGCGATCTGCTTGTTTATAGCAGGAGAAATACAGCCCTTGATTACGAATTACAAACTGACAAGTTTTGCGAACAGCAGCTATAATATAGGACAGACACTGACAAAAGACGAATCATACGAGGAGTTTAACGGAATAATAGAGGCTTTTACCATTGCCGCCGAAGAAAATGATATAGGAATATTTATCGCGAAATATGAAAGTAAAAGTAATCTTGAAGAAATTGAGCATTTCTATTGCGCAGGGAATGCGGCAGACTACCTTGCAGATGTGTTTGATGACAACTATGGTTATGATAGCGTTATTAATGGGAAAATACATTACGATATATCGACTTTAAATGATATCAGTCAATTAGATAGCTATATTACTTTATATTTCTGCGGAGATGATCAATCGGTAAGCAATGCTCAGGATTATATAGGAAAGTATTTGAAAACCTCTGAAATGATAGAAAAGAAAACGCAGGGCAACATTTATCTATACATAGAATATGGAACTCTGATATTGGCATTGGTTTTAATAATGATGTTCGGCGTCTCAGATGTAAATATAAAGAAAAAGGAGTATGTCATTAAGTATATATACGGGGAAAGCAAACTGTCGCTCATCGGGAAATATTATATTACAGATGCTGCGGTGTATTGCGCTATAATTGCAGCAGAAACCTTTGCGGTAATGCAGCTTAATTCTGTAGCGTGTTGTTTAAAAGAAATAATAGTTTTTGCGATATGTGTTCTAATAGGAGATCTCTTGTGCTATTTACCGCTTTTTAAAGCTGATCCGGTGTATGCTTTAAAAGGTCAGGAAAACAAAAAGAAAGTGCTTTCGACAAACCGGATGATTAAAATTGCAGTGTCGGCATTTATAGTTTGCGTTATTGCCGCTTTTATTACATTGCTGAACGATTCTATGACTTATATAAAAACAGCAGATTTTTTTGAACAGCATAGCGATTATTCTTTTTGTTATGCAGAAAAAGATGATGATCGGGAAACGACGGGGCGTTTCGTGGACAACAATTATAGAATAGCATGCGATTATTATGACCACTGTCAACCGCTCCTTATAAACCGTGATTCATATATGATATATGACTATCAGGAGGATGGAGCTAACGGCTATTACATATTTGCGAATGCAAATGCTGTAGATTATCTTAAAACAGCTGTTTCCGAGTTTAAAAACACGGAGATCACTGCTGATTATATTATAATTGCTCCTGAAGATATGATAAATGATGATTTTATTGACAAAAACCTTATGTGTATCAACAGCAGGTACAATGTATATATTGATAACGGCGAAGAGCTTTATAACAGGGATAATGTTCAGATAATTAAAACAGAACGAAGCTACAAAGTGTTTGCTACAGATAATGACAAGGAATCAGAGATGGGAATTTATAAAAATGAGCCTGTGATAGTCTGCACTGTTCCCGAAAATGAGTCGGAATATCCTCCCGAAGAAATGAATCTTGGCAGTCAGCCTTATTATATGTTAAGGATCAGTGATGATCTGAAAAACGAGCTGATTGACAAAAACGGCTATACAAGATTTGTTCGGACGAATTGCAAAGAACAGTATGATCATTTTTGGCGCATGAACAGACTTGGACTGATATACTTCGGTGCATTTTCAGCCGTTCTTATTATTCTTGAGATAATAGTCCTTTCCTTTATTGTCAAGCTTGAATTTGACCTTAACAAAGAGGAGCTTTGTATAAAGAAAGTGCTTGGATATACACTCCTGTCACGTTATGGTGTGCTGATCGCTACAACTCTGCTTTCATCCTTTATCTGTTGCATAATAAGCACTTATGTTTTGGGTATGCTTGATACAAATACTCCGGCTGTTGCGGCAGTTGTGGTAAGTTTATTGCTTCTTATCCTCGAATTTGTTATAATCGTTGTTAATGCAATAAAACTTGAGAAAGCGAGTATTCCCAAAATACTTAAAGGGGGCGCACTGTAATGACAGGGCTGAACAATGCTGTAAAATCATTTGGTGATTACACTCCTGAAAATGCAGATGCTGATATGCGATAATTCAGTAAGAATAAACAGACCCCGCCGATCATAAAAATCGACGGGGTTTGTCCTATTCGGTTTATGTGGTTATTTCTTTATTATGAGTATCACGCTTTGAGGTGTCTCTTATTCATTGTTTTACAGCAAACCTCGTTAACAAAATAAACAGTGATTATTAACAAATAGTTCATTAATAATATATGATTTATTTATACTTTTTCTGACGAAAATTGCGTTTTCGGAAATCGGGGACTACACGGTAAAAAATGGTCGAAATCAGATTTCAAACAAAAAAGTGTTGAAAACTCTGTTTGAAACTAGCGTAAGTCCAATAAAAAGTGTTGAAAAGTTAGTTGAAAAGTTGTAAAAATGCCCTTTGCAAGGGCGTTTCAATGCATTGTTGAAAAAAACACAGGTCAACAGCTTGCGAGCCGAACCCCTTAAAATGTATAAAATAATGTGTAATCTGCGGTTTTGAGATGTTAATAAACTATTAACAAAAGTTACAAAACGGTTTTGCCGGATATAGTGCCTGATTTTAGGGGATCTGTCCGCACGTGAATTTGTTTTCGGCAAAGTTTACAATTCATATCCGAAATTGAAACAAGCTGTTTCATAAGATCATTGAAATGCGAAAAATCGCGCTGCAACTCTTTTCAGTACCGAAAAACGGACTTTTATGCAAGAGGTATGTATGCTTGGACTAACGGGTCGTCAAAAACCTTATTGCCCGCTCGATGCTGTCCTTGGAGTTTCCCCAGTCGGCGTCCTTGCCTGTGTTTCGGTAGTCATACATATTGCAGTAGTGACTGACGTCTGCATAGAGGGTCTCCAGATAGCCTTTCACGAGCGAGGTGCATTGCTTGTCGAACTCCTTTGAGGTCGGCTTGTCCAGCTTTTCCTGAGAAAGGCTTAAAAGAAGCTCAAAGTGCGGCAGGCAGATGTATTCCTGCTTGGAAAAAAGCTCTCGGAAGAACTTGTCCTTGCTGTACATCTCAAAAAGCGTCACCATGAACCTCTCCATTCCCCAATCGACCTTGGAGCAGACAAAGCAGGAGTTGTTGACCTGTGAGAGCTTGCGCTGTTTGGCGTTCTTGCCTGCAAAAAGCTGCTTGTGCGTGAAGGTGTCGAAATCTATCTTCTTGAGGTGCGTCTGGAGCATAAGTGCGAGCGAGAGACGGTTTTTACAGCCGCGCATCTGCTCGAGATGGGTATGGCAGAAGCCGAGTGCGTTGGTTTCCATGCGGACATCAGGCTCCATCATTGCGGCGCCCATGATATATTCTACGCATCGGTTTTCCAGAGTATTCCTCATTCTGCAAATGGGGCAGCCGTCCATCGGCTCGAAAATCTCGTTTATCGGTATGGTCAGGATGCTTTCTCTCACGGCGATCTTCCTTTCTTTGCGGCAATATCCGTCAATTTCGGCGGCGGTATTGCATTTTATTCTGAAAATAAGTATAATTGATAGAGAAGAAAATGTCAAGGAGGAGCAGATTGTGGAATATGCGGTAAGGGGCGGAGATATCCTGCTTTACACGCCCGATTTTTCTCTTGATGAAACACTCGACTGCGGTCAAGCGTTTCGGTGGGAAAAGCAGTCGGGCGGGAAAAACACGGTATACCGCGGGGCTTTCTTAAATACGGAGCTGACCGCCACGGAGCTTGGCGGAGGCGAATTTTGCCTTTATGATACAGACGAGCAGACCTTTCTTTCGGTATGGAAGGACTATTTTGATCTTGATACAGACTACGGAGAGATAAAAAGGCGACTCTCTGCCGACAAGACTCTTGAAAAGGCTTGCCTGTATGCAGGAGGGATCAGGCTTTTGCGGCAGGATCCCTGGGAGGCGCTCTGTTCGTTTATAATCTCACAAAACAATAACATTCCGCGGATCAAAGGCATTATAGCGCGGCTGACCGGGCACTTCAAGGGCTTTCCGACCTATTCACGGCTGGCGGAGGAAACGCCCGACAGCCTGGGCTTTCTGAGGGCGGGCTTTCGGGCAAAATACCTTATCGACGCGGCGCAAAAGCTGCAAAGCGGCGAGGTCAGTCTGGAAAAAGCTGCGGCCTGTGACATAGATGAGGCGCGCAGAGAGCTTATGACTATCAAAGGAGTCGGACCCAAGGTAGCTGAATGCGCACTGCTCTACGGTATGCACAGGCTTCAGGCATTCCCGGTGGATGTATGGATCAGGCGTGTTATGGAGAAGTGGTATCCGAACGGTCTGCCGGACTGCTGCAAAGGGATCGAGGGCGTCGCTCAGCAGTATCTCTTTCACTACATAAGAACCGCCGACAACGTGATCGAGGACAGCCGCGCGGATAAGACGGAGCAGTGCTGTCTGCAAACAGAAGTGTAAGATACAGATCCGAAAAAGCCGCTTAGCGTTCAAATAATTTTGCTTTATTACGATAAAAGTCGGCACGCGCACTTGTAATTTTGCGCGGACTGTGTTATAATAAATTAAATATTGTAAATTTGCGCTGAAGAATATCTGCGCTTACGGAGTTCGCCGATGAAAAACATGGGAAAGCAATATAAAAATACTAAAGCAAACAGACGGAGAGAAGAAAAGAACGCCGAGCCGAAAAAGCGCCGTGAAGATTTCGGCGATGAGGAAAGCGGTCTTATCGTCGGTCGGAACCCTGTCACAGAGGCAATAAAATCCGGCACGGTTATAGACAAGCTGTTTGTCAACCCCGAGGCGGGAGGGTCGATAGTAAATATCATTCGGCTTGCAAGGGAGAAAAACATTGTCGTTAAGGAAACCACGGAGCAAAAGCTCTCGGCAATGTGCAAAGGGGCGTCGCATCAGGGCGTCATAGCCTCCTGCGCCTGCGCGGAATATGTGTCTGTTGAGGATATTCTGAAAATCGCCGTGGAAAAGGGCGAGCCGCCGTTTGTAATAATATGCGATGAGATCGAGGATCCTCACAATCTCGGGGCTATCATAAGAAGCGCTGAGGCGGCAGGCGCACACGGAGTCATTATACCCAAGAGAAGAAGCGCCTCGCTTAATGCAACGGTATACAAAACCTCAGCCGGAGCGGCAAGCTGGCTTCCTGTGGCGAGAGTCGCAAACATCGCGTCGGCAATAGATCTGCTGAAGGAAAACGGCGTCTGGATATATGGGACCGACGGTTCGGGTGAGGATTACACGCGCGTTGATATGTCGGGCGCGGTCGGGCTGGTCATCGGTTCGGAGGGCTTCGGCATGGGAAAGCTTATTATGAAAAAGTGCGATTATTTGTTGAGCCTGCCGATGAAGGGCAGGATAACTTCTCTGAACGCTTCGGTTGCGGGCGGGATCTTTATGTATGAGATCGTCCGTCAGAGAGCGATAAAGGGTAAGCAATAGAGATTTTACGGAAGGGAATGAAATTTTGAATGTCGGAAAGACCGAGCAAGTTTTCTGTCGATGATATATTGAAAGAATATTCCGCGAAGGCAATGACAAGAAGCCATGCGGATAAGGAACCTGAGCTTTCGGGGCAGACGGCTGTTATATCGGATAAGGCTGATCCTCTTGATAACGAAGAGACTTTATTTGGGCGTCCGACCGCCGGGAGCTANNATCGGTCAGAGCCTGTCGGCACAACGGCCGCAGCCGAGTCTGTCATTGCGGAAACGGATGAGGCGGAGAAAACGTCGAATTCAGACCGGCTTGTTCTTTCAAATCCCGAACAGGCAGAAAAGAAAAGAAGCCGCATAAACACTTCGGTACTTGAAAGGCTGGTCAAGGAGAAAAAGGGAAGCCGCGACATGACTGTGACCGACGCCGTACCGCCTGTAAACAGGGCAAGCGTCAAGGATATCAACATGGATCTGACGGGGAAGATCATCCCCAAGACCGAACAGCTGGAGATCGATGACAGCCTGACAGAGGATGAAAAGATCGCAATACTGGAAAAACGCCGCGAGAAGAAGGTCCAAAGCTTCGTTCTCGACAGCGATAAGGGTCAGTCTGAGCAGAACCAGGCGGCAGAAAACAACAGCAAAAAAGAAAAGCAGTCTTTGCCGATAGATGAGTTTACATCTTTTGAACAGGCTCAGGACGTTCTGGCGGATATAATGCTGTTAAAGAGCAATATAGTCACAAGGCTGTGTGTTTTGCTGTTCACGGCGGCAATGTCTGTTTATATCTCGTTGGCGAATGATCTGGATCTGCCGATCATTTCCGCCTTCAGCCGCAACTACAGCCCTGAGGCTTTTGTGTTTACGCTGACTATCCTCGGGATAATTTCGTCGTTTGTTTCGTATACAGTCATTTTCGGCGGATTGAAAAAGCTGCTGACATTCAAGGCTGACTGCGACAGCATTGCGGCTATCGGCATACTGACGACCATCGTTACCGGGATAGTAAACCTCTTTGTTCCCGAAACGATACAGGCCGGTCATTACCACGTTTATACCGCAGTCGCAATAATCGGGCTGCTGTTCAATACTCTCGGCAAGCTCTCGATGGTCAACCGGGCAGACAGAAATCTTCGGTTTGCCGCAGGCGAGTTCGAGAAGCACGCATTTGTCAAGGTTGAGGACGAGGACGTTGCTTACAGATTCACTAAGGGAACGCTTGACGATTTTCCGGAGCTTGTTACAACCAGAAAGACCGAATTTGTCGATGATTTTCTCAGCAATTCATATTCGACCGATATTTCAGACGACTACAGCAAAAGAGCCGCTCCGATCATTATGCTTGCGGGCATTGTTGCCGCACTGCTCAGCTTTTTCATAAACAGCGGTAACCTAGGAATGTCGGAAAGAGCCGTTGCATCGCTCAGCTCAATGTGCGGACTGGTTGCTATGTGTTCAACACCTGCGATAATGCTGATCGTTAATCTGCCGCTTGCAAGGGCTTCCAAGAAGTTTTTGCAGTCGTCGGCGGTTTTGCTCGGTTATTCGGCAGTCGAGGAATATTCCGATACCAACTCGGTGCTTATCGACGCGGAACAGCTTTTCCCCGAGGGAATGGTGGAGCTTGTCAATCTGAAGGCAATGTCGTCTACGCTTATTGAGGACTGCATTCTCTATGCGGCAAGCCTGACCTGTCAGGCGGGCGGAATAATGAAGCCTACATTTTATAAAATGCTCCGCGGAAAAACCGAGATGCTTTATCCCGTTGAGAGCTATATTTACGAGGACGGACTCGGACTTTCGGGTTGGATCGAGCATAAGAGAATACTTTTCGGAAGCCGCGAGCTTATGGAAAACCATTCTATAGAGGGGCTGCCGACTTTAGCAAAGGAGTCTGAATACGCAAAGGGAAATATACCCGTATACCTCTCCATTTCCGGCGTCGTTTCGGCAATATTCTTTATAAGAGCAGGCGCAAACCTTTCGGTAAGCAAATGGCTCCAGGAGCTTACCGACCGAAATATCACAGTCGTTGTAAGAAGTATCGACGCCTTTATCTCGCTTGATTTTCTTTCGGAAATGTTTGAGGTCGATTCGGATAAGCTCAAACTTCTGCCGTTCAGGTTCCATAAGGATTATGAAAAGCAAAGATCATATACTCCCCGGGTCTCTTCCTCAATGATGTGCAGCGGACATTTTCAGTCGATCGCAATGCTCATCTGCGGAACAAAGAATATCCACACCCTTTCGGTGCTTGGAATGATGCTCCAGCTGACCTCTGCGGGTCTTGGCGCACTTATTTCTCTGATAATGATAATTATAGGCTCGTTCAGTCAGCTGACAGCTGCCGTTATCATCGCCTATAACATTATCTGGCTGGCGGTCACTATGATCGTTCAGCAGTTCAAGAGGGTTTAGTTTTATACTGGATTTTCCTTTTTCTTTCACAGAAACAACAAATAAACAGGTTATAGTATTATCATCCGAGGACATAAAAGTCGGCGGCCGTTTATTGTATACCGAAAAGGCGCTTTGCATTGCCTGCGGTCTGATTCAGTATTGTCTGCGGATCGCTTCCGGTGTGAAGCGCAACAGTTTCGGCGACCTTGAAGATCATACGGCTGTCGCTTCTCTGCCCGCGGAAGCCCTCGGGCGCCATATAGGGGCAGTCGGTTTCCAGAAGCAGACGGTCTTTCGGAACAGCTCCGAGAGCGCGGACTGATTTCTTGTTGCCTTTAAAGGTCAGCGCGCCTGTGAAGCCTATGTACATTCCGAGTGAGACGACCTCGCAGGCGGTTTCGTAGGAGCCGCTGAAGCAGTGAAGCACTCCCGTGGGACGCTTTTTGCGAAGAAGCTCCATAGTGTCTTCGGTCGCATTGCGCGAATGAATTATGACCGGCAGAGAGTGTGAGGCGGCAAAGTCGAGCTGCCTTGAGAAAACCTCCAGCTGCTTTTCGCGGTCAAAGCCGTCATAATGATAATCAAGCCCGATCTCACCGACCGCAACTATCTTGCGGCTTTTTGTCATCATATTCTCCAGCTCCGATATGTAATCATCGGGCAGGGAATCGAGGTTTTCCGGGTGAAAGCCTATCGACGTATAAAATTTGGGATATTTGTCCGCATATTCTATACCGTATAAGCAGGAGGCCTTGTCGGTCGCGGCATGGATAAGCCCGCTGACGTTTTTTGACAGCATTTCGGCGATCAGATCATCGCGGTCTCCGTCAAAAGCCCGGTCGTCATAGTGGCAGTGAGAGTCAAAAATGTTGGTGTATTCCATTTGTAAAGATCCTTTCTGCTTGCTGAATTTACAGCTATGATTTTAGCACACGGCGGCGGTAATGTCAAATATAGCGAAGGAAATGTTGCCTATGTATGTTACGGTGTTCAAAAGATACGAAAAAAAATATATGCTGGACGCCGAAAAATTCGATATCGTTAAAAATGCTGTTCTGGAGCATATGCAACCTGATGAATACGGCTACAGCACCATTTGCAGCATATATTTCGACACCGACAACTTTGATCTTGCCAGGCGCTCGATCGAAAAGCCGGTCTATAAGGAAAAGCTCAGACTGAGATGCTACGGCAGATCGGCATCGGGCGATGATAAGGTCTTTATTGAGCTAAAGAAGAAGTATGACGGAGTCGTGTATAAAAGGCGCGTATCAATGAAATGCAGTGAAGCGGAGGAGTATCTGCTGGGCAGAGGAGATAATGGCAAGAGCAGTCAGATAGGTCATGAGATAGATTGGTTTGTGAATTTCTACAACTCCAAGCCTGCGGCGGTCGTCTGCTACGACAGACTGGCTTATTTTGGCGTTGAGGACAGCAGCTTCCGGGTGACCTTTGATATGAACGTTCGCTGCCGCAGCGACAGACTTACTCTCGGAGAGGGCGACGACGGTGTCAGGATAATACCTGAGGGCAGCGCTGTCATGGAGGTCAAGACTGCGGGCGCGATGCCGCTGTGGCTCTGCAGACTGCTCAGCGCAAATAAGATCTATCCGACGTCTTTTTCCAAGTACGGTACATATTATAAAATGACGCATTCAAAGCCTCTCCGTACCGATGCCGACAGCCCGGCGGTACAAAGCACACAGATTTAGGAGGAAGAAAATTGTTCAACAGTATTTTTGATAATTCGACAGCGGCACTTACATCAATAAGCGATAAACAGCTTTTGCTTTGTACTGCTCTTTCGCTGGTGTTAGGTGTGGTCATTGCCGCTGTAACACGGGCGACCAATAAAAATACCACTAAAAGTATGCTCACAACCCTTATTCTTATTCCCGTTATCGTTCAGCTGGTCATTATGATGGTCAACGGCAATCTGGGAGTCGGCGTTTCGGTAATGGGCGCATTCAGTTTAGTAAGATTTCGTTCTGTTCCGGGAAGCGGAAAAGAGATAGTTTCTATTTTTTCGGCGATGGCTATCGGCCTTGCAACAGGTACGGGATATGTCGGCATTGCGATAGCTGCGGCTGTTGTTATCAGTGCGGTGTTGCTTATTCTAAACCTTATCAGCTTCGGCGAGGATGACGGAAACAGCAGACAGCTTAAAATCATAATCCCCGAAGATCTGGACTTTAACGGAGTTTTCGATGACGTTTTTGAAAAGTATACAAGGCGGGCCGAGCTGGAAAAGGTCAAGACCACAAATATGGGAAGTCTCTTCGAGCTTTCGTATCATATCGTTTTGAAAAGTGTCGGCGAGGAGAAAAAGCTTATTGACGATATCCGCTGCCGAAACGGCAATCTCACCGTCACCGTAAGCCTGTGTGAGCGCACGAATATGGAGCTTTGATTGTCAAAAGAGCATAATAAAAAGCCGCCGTCCTTCAACGGTGGCTTTATTTTTGCGGTCAAGACACAAAATGCTTCTCCGCATTGTTGATGCAAGGGTTAAGATCATGCCTGCTCCTCGGCCTGACGGCGCTCAAGCTCCTCGCGGTAGGCTGTCAGCACCGTATCTTCAATGCGGCTTCTGGCTGAGGAGGTTATCGGGTGAACTATGTCGCGGTAAACGCCGTTATCGTCCTTTCGCGAGGGCATAGCCACAAAAAGACGCTCATCGCCCTGAACTACCTTTATGTCGTGAACGGCTATCGTGCCGTCCAGCGTTATGCTTACTATTCCGCGCAGACGCCCCGAATCCTGCCGATTCTCGGGTAAAATCCGTCTTATTCTGATGTCTGTGATCTCCATAGCTTCCTCCCGTTTTTGCTGTTTTTCATTCGCTGAGAGTATATTTGCCGGAAATTTATAAAAATATTCAAAAAGGGCTTTACTTTTTGACCCCAAATGTAATATAATATAAAAAGAATATATGTTCGCGATCGGCTTCTTGAATTTTATACGGGAACGGTGATTTTGATGGTTGAATACATTGACAAGAATATTCTCGACGGTAAGAGAACGATACATTTTATAGGCATAGGCGGCTCGGGTATGTTTCCGCTGGTGCAGATTTTGAAAACAAAGGGCTTTGATATCCAAGGCTCCGATAACAACGAAACCGAAACGCTGCAGGCTGTCAGAAAAATGGGATGCGAAGTGTTCATGGGTCAGAGAGCTGAAAATATCGCCGGCGCGGATATGATAGTCTACACAGCCGCGATCATGGCTGATAATCCCGAGCTTATAGCCGCCAAGGCGAGCGGTCTGCCTGTTTTGGAAAGAGCGGAGCTTCTCGGGCTTGTTTCATCGTGGTATAATAATGCAATATGTGTCTGCGGAACTCACGGAAAGACTACCTGCACCTCGATGCTCACACAGATCTTTCTTGAAAATGGGGAGGATATCTCCTGCTTTATCGGGGGCAAGCTAAAGGCTCTGGGCGGAGGAAGCGGCAGATGCGGAAGGTCGGACACCTTCGTCTGCGAGAGTTGTGAGTTTCAGGACCACTATCTGAAGCTTTACCCCGATACGGCTATTATCCTGAATGTTGACGCCGACCATCTTGATTATTTCAAGACCTTCGACAATGTTAAAAGATCCTTCCGCAGCTTTGCGTCGCTGGCAACGAAATGTCTTATAATCAACGCAGACGACGCCCCCACGCTTGAAGCGGTTTCCGGGCTTGACAAACAGATCGTGACCTTCGGAACAGGCGACAAGTGCGACTATCGGGCGGAGATCAAGAAAACTCAGGGGCTGAAAACCGAATTTGACATCTTCCGCAGGGGCGAATACTTCGGAAGCTTTGCGATAAACGTTCCCGGCAGACATAATGTCTTGAATGCCGCAGCGGCGATAGCGGCAGCGGATATCAACGGGGTCGGCTGCACGGTCATGAGAGCCGCACTCGAAAAATTCACGGGCGCGGGAAGAAGATTTGAAAAGATGGCCGAAGGCAGGGGAGTAACGGTCGTTGACGACTACGGTCATCACCCGGCCGAAATAGCCGCGACCCTGACAGCGGCAAAGTCTTTGGACTTCAAGAGGGTATGGGCTGTCTTTCAGCCGTTCACATACAGCAGGACTGAATTGCTTATGGACGATTTTGCTAAGGCTCTTCAGATAGCCGACCGCGTAGCACTTACCGATATAATGGGAAGCCGCGAGAAAAATGTAAACGGAATCTATACCCGTGACCTTGCCGCAAAAATCCCGGGATGCATATTCTTTGACTGCCCTGATGATGTCGCAGACGCACAAACGGCTGAGCGCAAGGAAGCAAACTTTGATGAGATAATCGAAAGGCTTTTGACTGAGCTTCAGGAGGGAGATCTGGTCATAACGCTCGGCTGCGGTGACGCATATAAGCTGGCACGAAGGCTGGGCAGAATTTTGGAAAGTGAGGAATAATTATGGCGGCATTGAGCGACAAGGAACGGGAAGTATATGAATATATCAAGCAGAGACTTGACGAGGGCTATGCGCCGTCGGTGAGAGAAATATGCGCCGAGCTTGGTTACAAATCAACCTCGACGGCTTTTCGCTGCATAAACTCACTTGCCGAAAAGGGATATCTTGAAAAGGGACAGAACTGCAACAGGGCGCTTAAGCTGAAAAGCTCGGGCAGTACGGTTACAGTGCCCTTGGTCGGCACGGTAACGGCAGGCGTTCCGATAACGGCGGTGGAGGATATAACCGACTACATAAGCTTTCGCAGCGAAAAGCACTATGACTCTCCGCTGTTCGCCTTAAAGGTAAGAGGAGAAAGTATGATAAACGCTGCTATTCTGGACGGAGATATTGTTATCGCACAGCAGCAGCAGACAGCGGAAAACGGTCAGATCGTCGTGGCTCTTGTTGACGGCGACAGTGCGACTGTCAAGCGCTTTTATAAGGAGCGCGGGCATTATAGGCTTCAGCCGGAAAATGATACTATGGCGCCTATTATTTCAAACGAGGTGTCGATTCTGGGCCGTGTGGTCGGCGTCATTCGCTATTACGACTGAATGTTCATACAGAGATAAAATGTGTTTGCTCCCCCGGCCCCGTTTTCTTCGGGGTCAGGGGGAGTTTTCATGCCGCTGCTTCTGAAAGATAGATTATATGTGTTAGGTCGGATTGCGGCTTTGAGTAAAAGAAAAAAATATTTATTTTGTATAAAAAGGTTCTTGACAATTTGTAAATAGCGCTGTATAATGTTGAAAGGTGGATTGTTGAAAGGGAAACATTTATGGCTGAACGTAAAGGAGAGAAAAATTGAAAAACAACTATGTTATAAGAGAGCTTGCTTCTCTTGAAAGAAGCATAAGAAAATACTTCGATCATTCTCCCGTAAAACGCGAGGTCGAGAGCGTTACGGGAACTCACGGCTGGATCATAGTCTATCTTGCCGGCAAGGACGGAGAGGATGTCTATCAGCGGGATCTGGAGCGCGAGTTCAATATAACCCGCTCAACGACCTCGAAGATGCTTGCAAATATGGAAAAGAACGATCTGATCGGGCGTGAAAAGGTCGCAAGGGATGACAGACTGAAGAAGATCGTGCTGACCGAAAAATCCAAGAAGCTTGCCGAAAAAATACGGCTTGACAACATGGCTATGGAAAAGCGCCTCACCAAGGGCTTTTCCGACGAGGAGATCGAAACCATGCTGAAGTTTGTTCACCGTATGCGCGAGAATATAGAAGATCAATGAAAGGAGTATTCTTTCTGAAATGAATAAGTCAATTTTAAAATGTGTCAGGGAATATAAGGCCGCAACTTTGCTGACGATTCTTTTCATAATCGGCGAGGTTGTGATAGAGGTCCTGATCCCGACAAAAACGGCGGATATGATAAATGCCGTCAAAAGGGGCGCGGAAATGAATGAGATCGTTTCAACAGGAGCCGTGCTTTTCGTTATGGCGATGCTGTCGCTTGCCTGCGGCGGAACGGCAGGCTACACCTGCGCTAAGGCTTCGGCAGGCTTTGCCAAAAATCTCCGCCATGACGTTTTTGCCAGAGTGCAGACCTTCGCATTTAAAAATATCGACAAATTTTCGTCCTCCTCGCTCGTTACGAGAATGACGACAGATATCAATAACGTTCAGATGTCGTTTATGATGCTTATCAGAATGGCGATCAGAGCGCCTCTGATGATGGTCTTTTCGGCTGTGATGGCATTCAGAATGGGCGGCAAGCTGGCAATGTGTTTTGTTATCGTTATACCCGTGCTTGCCTTCGGGCTTATCATGGTCGCAAGGTCGGCGATGCCTGCTTTCAGGCGCGTTTTCAAAAAGTATGATAAGCTGAATGAGTCTATCGAAGAAAACGTCAGGGCAATGAGAGTCGTAAAGGGCTTTTCACGCGAGGAGTTTGAAAAGGACAAGTTTTCCGATGCATCGGAAAGCATCAGAAAAGACTTTACCCGCGCCGAAAGGCTGGTAGCGCTCAACTCTCCGCTCATGCAGCTGTGTGTATACTTTGATATGGCATTTATACTTATCGTCGGCTCAAAAATGGTTATCTCCAGCCGCGGCGGCGATATTGACGTCGGTCAGCTTCAGGCAATGCTTACATACGGTATGCAGATCCTGATGCAGCTGATGATGCTTTCGATGATCTACGTTATGCTCACGATGTCTGCCGAGTCGGTAAAGCGTATCTCCGAGGTGCTTGATGAAACGGCGGCGATATCAAATCCCGAGAACGCGGTCTGTGAGGTTAAGGACGGCTCGATAGACTTTGAAGGCGTAAGCTTCAAGTATTCCGAGAGCGCAAAGAAATATGCGCTTTCAAACGTAAACCTGCATATTCCCAGCGGCTCGACAGTAGGAATAATCGGCGNNGGCGGCACAGGCTCGAGCAAGTCAACGCTCGTTCAGCTTATCCCGCGGCTGTATGACGTCACCTCGGGCTGCGTTAAGGTCGGCGGGGTCGATGTAAGAAAATACGATATAGAGGCATTGAGAAACAGCGTTGCGATGGTTCTTCAGAAAAATCTGCTTTTCTCGGGAACTATTAAAGACAACCTGCGCTGGGGCAACGAAAACGCCACCGACGAGGAAATCAAACGGGCTTGCGTTCTTTCGCAGGCCGATGAGTTCGTGATGTCTTTCCCGGACGGCTACGACACCTTTATTGAGCAGGGCGGAACCAATGTTTCGGGAGGACAGAAGCAGAGATTGTGTATAGCCAGAGCGCTTTTGAAAAGGCCTAAGATACTCATTCTGGACGACTCGACCAGTGCGGTCGATACAAAGACCGACGCACTGATCCGCGCGGGCTTCAGGGAGTATATCCCCGAAACGACAAAGATAATCATTGCCCAGCGCGTTGCCTCGGTCGAGGACGCCGATATAATTCTTGTTATGGAAAACGGCGTTATCGCCGATATGGGCAGCCACGAGCAGCTGCTGAAAAACAGTGAGATATACCGCGAGGTATATGAGCAGCAGACAAACGGAGGTGAGAAAGATGCCTAGACCGCGTATGAAAGGCGGCCCGATGCCTAAGGGAAACGTTATGAAAACTCTCGGGCGGGTCATTAAGATGCTGTTCAGGTTCTATCCCGTTCTTGTTCCCGTAACAATATTCTGCATTATTTTCTCGGCGGCGGCATCTTCCGTTCCCGCGATATTCATGCAAAAGGTTCTGGCGGATATCGAAACATGGTGTGACAGCGGCGACTGGGCTTCGGCAAAGGAGCAGATCGTTCCTAAGGTGCTGGTACTCATTGTCCTGTATGTTCTTTCGATCGCGGCAATAACAGCATGGTCGCAGATCATGGCTTATATGACTCAGGGCTTTCTGAGCAAGATGCGCTGCGCTATGTTTAACGGAATGCAGGATCTGCCGATTAAGTATTTCGATACTCACAGGCACGGCGACATCATGAGCCACTATACCAATGACATCGACACGCTTCGTCAGCTGGTATCCCAGTCTTTGCCGTCGCTTTTGCAGGCGGGCTGTATAGTAATGTGTGTGTTCTTCATAATGCTTTACTACAGCGTCTGGATGACCCTTGTCGTTATGGGCGGCGTTGTTATGATAATGCTTGTTTCGGGCAAGATCGGCGGAGGCTCGGCCAAGTACTTTATCAGACAGCAGCAGTCGGTCGGCAAGACCGAGGGATATATCCAGGAAACAATGAACGGTCAGAAGGTCGTTAAGGTATTCTGCCATGAGGATAAATGTCAGGGCGAATTTGACGCGCTCAACGAGCAGCTCTATCAGGACGGCTTCAAGGCTAATGCTTTTGCAAACTGCCTCGGCCCTATCATTATGAATATCGGAAATATTCTATATGTTGTTATCGCTACGGTCGGCGGTATGTTCCTGCTTTCCGGAGCAGACAACCTGTCCATTTCCGGGCTGGCGTTCAGCATTGACATAATAATTCCGTTCCTGTCGATGACTAAGCAGTTTACGGGAAATATCAACCAGGTAACTCAGCAGATCAACTCGATCGCGATGGCGGCAGCGGGTGCCTACAGAATTTTCGGTCTTATGGATGAGCAGCCCGAAACCGATGACGGATACGTTACGCTGGTCAATGCTGAGATCGCGCCCGACGGAACCATTACCGAAACAGACAAGCGTACACATCACTGGGCATGGAAGCACCCCCACACCGCTGACGGCACGGTTTCGTACCGGCTGCTTGAAGGCAGGGTCACGCTTGACGGCGTTGATTTCGCATACGAGGAGGGCAAGGAGGTATTGCACGACGTTTCGGTATTTGCCGATCCCGGTCAGAAGGTCGCGTTTGTCGGAGCAACGGGCGCGGGCAAGACTACCATAACAAATCTTATCAACAGGTTCTATGACATAGCCGACGGAAAAATACGTTACGACGGCATAAATATCAACAAGATACGCAAGTCTGATCTGAGACGCTCGCTCGGTATCGTTTTACAGGAAACAAACCTGTTTACAGGCAGCGTTATGGAAAATATCCGCTACGGAAGGCTTGACGCTACCGATGATGAATGCCGTGAGGCGGCGCGTCTTGCCGGTGCGGACGACTTTATCACCCGCCTGCCTGAGGGCTATGACACAGAGCTGTCGAATAACGGATCTAACCTTTCGCAGGGTCAGCGCCAGCTTATTGCCATAGCGCGAGCCGCAGTTGCTGATCCGCCTGTTATGATCCTCGATGAGGCGACCTCCTCGATCGACACGCGTACCGAGGCGATCGTTCAGCGGGGAATGGACGCTCTGATGAACGGAAGAACGGTTTTCGTTATAGCGCACAGACTTTCAACAGTCAAAAACTCAGACGTTATTATGGTTCTGGATCACGGAAGGATCATAGAGCGCGGTTCTCACGACAAGCTTATCGAGCAGAAGGGAACATACTATCAGCTCTATACCGGAGCGTTTGAGCTTGACTAGGCAGCGTACCGCTGCACCTGTAGCCGCCTAATTCCAGCATAGGCTAGCGATATGCTTTTAAGTGACGGCGTGTCGGACGGAATACAAAACAAACCAAATTCTTGCGACGACGCGGTGCCCCTTTCTTTGTGGGCGTTTCCTTCAGGTAGTGTCACGCCGCTAAATTGGAATTTAGCACATTTATTGTACTTACTGTCGGGAAAGAAGGTCATCAATTTATGCCTGTACCAAACTACTTGAAGAAAATCGCATATTTTGAACAAAGCGAAAAGGAGTTTACATCTTTTGATTTAAAATGCAAATGCGGTAGCACTCTTTTTGATATATATGAAAATTATCTTACTAAAGAAGAAAAAGAATTATGCAAACCATATTATGAGGCATTGGATCATTCCATTACAGGCGGTTACTCGTCTTTCTGCACAAAAGACAAAGAGGGAAAAATTCATCATTGGATCAATTTAACTCATGATATAAACGGCCCGAAAGAAGAAGTAATTATTCCACCCGCACCGATGTGTGCGCATATACACTCATTTAAAGTAAAATGCTCAGAATGTGGAAACGAGTATATTATTTATGACAGCAGATATCATGGTTACAATGGTAAATTTTGCGGCGAATTCAATGATGAGGAAAGAGATTACATACCACATTACAAAAAGAGAAAACGTCGTGATAATATGCCTATTCAAGTACACATTAGAGTAGAGCATGATCCGAGCATAGAGAATTTCAAGGAAAATACTGATATTGTTTGCAGCTATGAAGATTACACAGAGGCATTCACATGGTTAGCCATTTACACAATTGATAGTCAAGGTAAAAAACGCAAGATAGTTGATTTAGAAACAGATTAACATGATAAATTCTGATTTGTCTCACCGTTAAATTTCAATTTATCGACCACTATATTACGCTGAACAAAATGGACAGACTATCTGATAAAAAGCTTGTGCGGCGAGCATATGTTGGGGTTGTGCTTGGGTGATTTTGTTAGACGATAGTTTTAATTTTTAAGTTTATAATAACAGGTGCTTTTCTGTTAAGTGAAGTGCCTGTTTTTCTTGATTTTGTTTTGGTGATATGATATAATCTTTGTGAGAAAGGCGACAGACCAATCGGGATTTGTGGAAAGGAACTGCTATGGAAAAAACAGCGAGTCAAATTCAAAAAGAAAGAACAAGAGAATTAGAGAGCAAAGCAAATGCACTGATAAAAAAGTGTGATGTTGCAACGCTTACTTCTATAAATGAGAAAGGCTATCCTCGTACTTGTGTGCTGTCTATTGCTAAAGCGGACGGGTTTTCGGATATATATTTTGTTACTTCAAAGCGTTCAAATATTAGTGGGAAGGCTACTCATTTTGAAGCAAATTCTAAGGCAAGTGTTTGTTATTTCATCGGCGGCGACAGTGTAACGCTTATTGGCAATGTGGAATTTGTTGAAGATAAAGACATTCAAAAAGTTGTTTGGAATGAAACGGACAGAAGATTTTTCAAAAAAGGAATCGATGACCCTAAATTTAGATTGATTAAGTTTCATACAATTGAAGCTACTTTTTGGATTGAAGGTAAATTTAGAACTTGTAAGTATAAATAGACTATAATATAAAATCTCAGTTTATCAATCACTATATTATTCTAAACAAAATGCACAGGCTATCTGATTCAAAGCCTGTGAGGCGAAAATAATGTTGAGGTTGTGCTTGGGTGATTTTGTTTTGGTGATATGATATAATCTTTGTGAGCAAGGCGACGGACAAGTTGAGATCTGCGAGGAGATATAAATGAGTATTAATTTATATTATCGGGAAAAAGGAAATAAGGAGCCTTTCATCCTTTTACACGGGAACGGACAAGACAACTCATATTTCACACATCAAATAGATTATTTCAGCAACAGATACAGAGTAATTGCTTTAGACACGCGAGGTCACGGTAAATCACCAAGAGGTACTAAATCTTTTACGATTGAGCAGTTTTCCTATGACTTATACGACTTTATGACAAGTCGTAAAATTTCAAATGCGGTTATTCTGGGCTTTTCTGACGGGGCAAATATAGCAATGAAATTTGCGATAAATTATCCTGACAAGGTAAAGGCATTGATATTGAATGGGGGAAATCTGAATCCGAAAGGGGTAAAAAGAACGACACAAATTCCTATCGAATTAGGATACAAAATAGCAAGACGATTTGCTTTAAAATCGTCTTGTGCAAAAAAGAGTGCCGAAATGCTTGGGTTGATGGTGAATGAACCGAATATTGAACGCACCGAACTATCAAAAATAACTGTTCCCACGCTCGTGATCTGTGGAAGGAATGATATAATTAAGGAATCCCATACAAAAGAAATTGCAGAAAATATACCTAATGCAAAATTATCCATTATTAAAGGAAATCATTTTATTGCAAATGAGAGATACCTTGCATTCAACAAAGAGGTTGAAAGTTTTTTGCAAACAATACAATAGATTCTGTTTGATGTCGGTAATCGAATATAAAAAAGCCCCGAAGCAGTTGTCAATCACTTCGGGGCTTAACTTCTTTATGCATATTGAACTAAAGGAGCAAGGGCGATTTTTGTATTGAACGCCTCACACTTTGCCGTAATTGTTTAAATTGTTTTTGCTTAATCCGCCGTCGCGTCATCACAAGCTCCATATCCCTCGCGGCAAC
>DLOT01000011.1:0-282 GCA_002479715.1 Ruminococcus sp. UBA7477
ATCCGCCGTCGCTCTATCTTTATCACTAGCCTAAGTTCGGCAAGGCGGCTACAAATGCAACGTTACGTTGCTGCAGCTTTAAGCTGCAGCTCTGAGGTTCTCTGTCTTATATTTATCAGAATTTGATCTTCTCTGCGATGTAGCTCTCTAGCGCCTCTATCTTGATACGTTCCTGCTGCATGGTATCTCTGTCACGGACCGTAACACAGCCGTCGTCTACCGATTCAAAGTCGTAAGTCACGCAGAACGGCGTGCCTATCTCATCCTGACGGCGGTAACGCT
>DLOT01000011.1:327-591 GCA_002479715.1 Ruminococcus sp. UBA7477
TGAAAGCGGCAGAACACAAGCTTTAAAGGGCGCAAGTGTCGGGTGCAGACGAAGCACCGTTCTCACGTCGGGCTTTTCCTCGGTGCCGATATTCTCCTCGTCGTAGGCTTCAGTCACGATAGTAAGGAACAGTCTTTCAACGCCGAGCGAGGGTTCAATAACGTAAGGAACATAACGCTCGTTTGTTTCGGGATCAAAGTAATCAAGGCTCTTTCCGCTGGTTTTTATGTGCTGAGTAAGGTCGTAATCGGTTCTGTCGGCAAC
>DLOT01000011.1:617-758 GCA_002479715.1 Ruminococcus sp. UBA7477
TAGAAGCAAAGCTCCTCCGGGGAGTGATCGCGCAGGCGCAGGTTTTCCTCCTTGATACCCAGAGAAAGCAGCCAGTCGCGGCAGAAGCTTCTCCAATACTCAAACCACTCGAGGTCCGTACCGGGCTTGCAGAAAAACTCA
>DLOT01000011.1:764-3044 GCA_002479715.1 Ruminococcus sp. UBA7477
AGGAGTTATCTCGTTTCTGAAGCTTTTGCCCACCTGAGCCACGCCAAACGGTATCTTCCGACGGGCCGTGCGCTGAATGTTGGCAAAGTTCACGAAAATGCCCTGAGCCGTTTCAGGCCGGAGATAAAGTTCAGCCTTTGAATCCTCGGTTACGCCCTGAAAGGTCTTGAACATAAGGTTGAACTGCCTGATATCGGTGAAGCTGTGCTTTCCGCAGTTAGGGCATGGGATCTTCTTGTCCTTGATATACTGCATCATCTGCTCATTTGTCCATCCCGCGACATTAGTGCCGTCAAAATCTTCAATGAGATTATCTGCTCTGTGTCTAGTCTTGCACTCTTTGCAGTCCATCAACGGATCGGAAAATCCTCCGAGGTGACCCGAAGCCACCCATGTCTGCGGATTCATAAGTATCGCGCTGTCAAGGCCAACATTGAGCTTATTCTCGCGGATAAACTTCTGCCTCCATGCGTCCTTGATATTATTTTTCAGTTCTACTCCGAGCGGGCCGTAATCCCATGTGTTGGCAAGTCCGCCGTAGATCTCGCTGCCTGCATAAACGAAGCCTCTGCCCTTGCAGAGCGCAACGATCTTGTCCATTGTCTTTTCGGTGTTCTTCATATATTAGCCTCCAAGCAAGTTTTATAGTCCTCGTATAATTTTAACCTATATTTCCCTCAAAGTCAAGAACTTTTGCAAGTTTTCCCCTCCCGTCCCGGCATTATATAATGCCTTCGGGACATGTGAAAGCAAGGCATCAAGATCTCAGACTCCGGCACATCATCCGATTTTTTATGATTCTGCCACAGCAAATGGTTATAAGGAATTACCCGACAAACAAAATTTAGTCTATCTATATATTGATAAAAACGATGTGATTCTCCCGTATGTGTATTCGCCCTCAATCAAGCCAAATTCAGGATCGTAATATTTATTATCATACAGTAATGTCCAATGTGTATAACCTGCGTTTGTGTGTACCGTTAAAATAGAATATTTATATGGTACAGGATTTTTCTTTGAAATACGTGTATTCTTTTCTGCATGTTTCACTCCGTAAAAGTCCAATATTTCGATCAACTGACCGATACTTGTTGGGCCGCTTGTGTTCATATCTTTTATTACATCTTCAATATTTTTTCCTGTAATCATAGCGACACACGCTTGACCGCAGGTTTCAGAAGTAGGCTGCATTACTAATTCCATAATTTTTCTCCTCTTCAAATATCAATAATCTTCAAACATCACAGCACCGCCAACAGCCATTTGGTGTGATAAGCCGTATAGAAGATTATAACACAAAACAATNNTTGACTTTTCGAGCCATATATTTGCAGGTTTTCCCCGTCTTATGCAGCAACGAAAAAGGCAGTCATGGTTTTGACTTTCCACGCCGCCTTTTTGGTGTTCAATATTAAATTAAAGTGCGCTACAAACTGAAATTTACAGGAAAACTTGATATGATAGAACAAATAGAAACTCGAATTTTAGGCTATCTTGCGAGTGGAAGAAATGTACATTTGAATTAGATATCTAAAATTCACAAGAAATGATAAGACAGATCGAAAGAACTGTTGTATAATGGATTTATCAACTATGAAAGCAGGTAAAAAATGAACAATCTACAACTGATAGAAAAGATACTTTATTACATTGATGAGCATATCTATGAGGATTTGACCTATGAACGTTTGGCGGAGGTGTTTGGGTACTCATCCTTTCATTTCCACAAGATTTTTTCGTCGATAACAGAAATGAGTATAACAGAGTATATCAGAAAGCGTCGTCTTACTATGGCTCATAAAAAATTGTGCAAGACAACAGAAACCGTTGCCGACATTTGTTACAACGTTGGTTTTAACAGTATCCAGACCTTTAACCGGGTGTTTAAAGATACGTTCGGAATGCAACCGCTTGAGGCAAGGAATAGTCAGGCGAAAATTACATACCGTAGTGTCGATGAGATCATTACGGGATATCAAAAACGTGTTGAGGTTGAGGGCGCATTTTCTATAGAACCACGTTTTGAAGANNGAATTTGTAATTGCCGGATATAGAAAGCACACCAAAGATGGCTTTAATGTCATAGGAGAAGCGTGGTTTGAGCTAAAGAGTAATATGGATGCTGTTGAAAGAAAAAATAAGCATACCATGTATGGCTTTGAAGATTATTCTGAGGAGTTTTGTTCGAAACCGTTGGCTTTTTATTATATGGCCGGAGTGGAAGTGGACAAAGATACACCCCTTCCGGAAGGTATGTATCGCAAGGTGGTGCAAAAG
>DLOT01000011.1:3125-43944 GCA_002479715.1 Ruminococcus sp. UBA7477
CGTTATTTGATTTTGAATATTATGATGAGCGTTGGGATTGTCAGTTTGAAGCTGCACAGATGGATATTTATGTCCCGGTCAGAAGAATGGAGGATTAGTTATGGCATTTTGTGATTTGTTTAAAGAGTTCATCCCNNGTGGATGAGGATATTTATCTTCGGCAGCATGAACCGGAAAATGATGCCAAACCATTTTGGGAAATATATTATGATGAAGACAATTTTGAATATTTCGGCGGTTATAGAAGACCTCGTGAGTGGAATGAAGAACGCGAGATTTGTGTACAGCAAAGTCGTATAAAGGGCTTCAAAGGCAAAAGGGAGTATTCATGGGTTGTAACGTATCAAGGAAAAGCAATCGGTCAGATACAGTTATTTAATTTCTTCAATCATAACACTTGTGCAGAGGTCGGTTATTTCATCAAAAAAGATTATTGGAATCGTGGAATCAATACAAAGGTATTAAAAGCGGTGTGCAGGTTTGGGATAGAAACGATGAGGTTAGAGCGGATTGAAGCCTTTGCTAATGTGGATAACATCGGTTCTAACAGAACATTGCAAAAAGCAGGTTTTGTGAAGGAAGGAACGCTTCGAAAAAGGTTTGAAGTAAAGGGAGAATTGTTTGATTGTAATGTGTATTCGTTTGTAAAGGATAATCTTGAAAAGTAGATAAAATAAGCTTTCAGTAGTGGTCATAAAAAAGCAAATCCAGAGATGAAAATACATCTTCTCTGGATTATGTTATTAGCTCGTTGATAAATTCCGATTNNGGCACTTGTGCCTCTGTTTCATTTGCGAAGTCGTATCGCTTTGAGTGTCGGCACGCTTCATCATTGCTAACATTATAAATCGGAAGAATGCCTATGTCAATAAAAAACATAGCACTTTTGACTTTCAATCAAAAATGCTATGTTTAAAACTTCTATATGCGCATCCACCTAAGGACGGCCTATTTTATGCTTTTAATTTTTCGATCAGCCCTGAAGCTTTTTGATTGCTTCTTCGATCTTGGCGTTTGTATCGTCAACGTAATAGTTTACACCGTTGATATTCTCGGATACGATAGTTGCCCAAGTCTGAGCCTCACCGCTTGTGTTAGAGGTTGCAACCGCAATGGTTCCGAACGCTGTGCTCATTTCGGTGGAGATAGCGTCATAGAACTCAAATACAGGCTTGGTGCGTGCGAGTCTGTAGCATTCCTCACGCATATCTACCATTTCCTGAGTCCAGCCGTAGTCATCTGTCAAAGTCGACAGACCGATAGTCTTAACCTCATCCATTGTGCTTGCAATTCTCTTGCAGTACATAAACGCTGCGAAGCCCTCGGGGTTCTTAGCGCCGGCGCAGAGGCAGTAGCCGTCAACTCTTGAAGGCATATAAGGCTCCGAACCGTCCTCAGAAGGCATCGGAACAAACATAACCTCGCCCGCGGAAACATCGCCGAGGTCGGCTGTGTTTGCAAGCGTATCTTCGATCTCGTAAAGTCCTACAGGAATGAACAGAGTAAGTCCCTTGCCCATACCCTCGGAGCCGGAGTCTGTCGAGCCTCTTGTACTCCAGTCATTAAGGTGTCTCGGGAATCCGACGCCAGCCTTGGTCAGCTCATAGATAAAGTCCTGAGCCTTCTGAAGACCGGGATCCTCAAGGTTATTAACTACCTTTCCGTCCTCAATGCCGATCATCGGAACGCCGCTTGTCTGCGAAATAGCGTTCCACCACCAGAAGCCGTCGAAGCCGTACTTTTCGGCGTCGGCGTCTGTGAAGTCAACGACCATTTCCTGCATAGCTTCCCAAGTCCACTCGCCCTTTTCATAAAGCTCTGCGGGATCGTCAAAGCCCTCTGAAGCAACAACTTCCTTGTTGTAAATGCAGATCAGGTTAGGCATAACGTCTATAACGGCAACAAACTTCTTGCCTGCAACAGAGAACTGATTGCAAGCTTCTTCTGCATCCTTCCAGTATTCGTTTGTGAAGTCAATGTAATTGTCGATCGGCTGGAACATTCCCTTGATAGCTCCCATCGGGAAAGCGTCCATATCGGATGCAGGGAACATATCGGGAGAATCGTTGGCAGAAACAAGCGAAGCCAGTTTTGTGTAACGTGTTTGCCATGTAGCCTGTACCCATGTGATCGAACCGTTGTATTTTTCCTTAAAAAGCTTTATAGAAGGATCTTCCACCTTGCCGTCTGTGGGGTTTATGTCATAGTGAGAAAGCCACTTGACTTCGGTATTTTTAAGGGGTTCACCCCAATCAATATTGTCAACCGCGCTTTCAAGAGCTGAAGCCTTGTCCGAATCCATCTCTACTCCGGGCTTAGTGGTTATTGCTTCATCTCCGCTGCTGTCGCTGCCGCCGCAGGCCGCAAATGACAGTGTGGAAGCTAATGCTACCGCCAGAGCCAAAAGTCTTTTTGCCTTGTTCATAAATCAATTCCTCCTTATAAAATAACAACAAATCGTCGTTTTTTGATCGCCCTTTCTGCCAAAACACAAAGGGACGCATTTCTGCATCATTATAATAGCACAAATTTCAAAGCTTAGTCAAGCATCACTTTGCAATATTATCCGCCCCTTTATTTGGCTATGTTGCACAATCTTCACTTATGAAAACGTTTAATCTTTTATGATAACGTTTTCGCAGCGGCATATTTTATCGCTGCCAAGCTATTTTTTGCGTCTTTTCGGTGTCAATTCACAAAAAGTTTACAACTTTTCGTCGCAAATCAACCAACCAACGAACCAAACCCTTGTTCAGAACGCAAATTCCGGACATCTTCAAGCAGGAAAGCCTGGCAAAAAGCGATCATCACTCCTGCCAGATACGATCACCAAGTGTAGAGATAAACGCAGTCAGCTCCTCAGCCATTTCGTATTGCTCATAAATCCTCGGGTGACCGGGAGTAGCGGCACCTGTACGCTTGAACATATAATGATAGATCTCGACAAAGCCCTCACTGTCAAGCTCGTTTCTGATCTCTTCGACCGCCGCGTCCCACTCACTGTCATGGCACAGTACCGTAAGCAAAAGAATAAACACCGCCTTGGGGTAGTGCGAGCGAAGATCCTCAAGTATCTTTTTGTAGCGGTCTTTCCATTTTGTTCTGAAATCAGGGTTTCTTATATCGTTATCCGAACGGCCTCCCTCGCGGTGCGGATCGTTCTGACCGACTGCAAACAAAACAACGTTCGGCACATAGCTTTCAAAATCCCATTCCGAATAGCCTGCCTCCGGGAAATACGCTGTCTTGTTGTAAACCGTTTCCATGCCGATGCAATCGGGCGAATGAAAATACCCGGTGTCATCGAAAATAGCTATCCCTCCCTGAGCCACATTGTGAAGCTGCGCTTTAAGATTGCGGGCTGTTATCATCGAGTAGGAATACCATGCGTTATCATAAACGCCCCGCGAGTCGTCGGGATCGCATTTTCCCGTATTCTCAACCGCCTCAACGACCGCTCCCGCCGAGACCGAGTCACCGAAGCATTCGATCTTGCGCTCAGGCTTTGGCAAAGGCGGCAATATCTCTCCGTCGATTTCAAATCCCAAAAACTCAAACCAGTGTGATCCGTCCTGCCTCTTGAACAGAATAAGCTCATGCTCCTTGTTCTCCAGACCGTCTGCTATGTCAAGCTCTATCGGCTCCTCGGCATGCTCAAAAGTGATCTTGAACTGCCGTCCGTCGATCAGCACACCCAGCTCCTGAACGTTATAAACCTTATGGTTTCTGATCCTCGCTTTTGCGGCTGTTCCTTTAAACCTCACTGTCACCGACGACCCCGGGAAGAAAAATCTCGGTTCTTCGGGGTTTGAAAAATCAATACGCCCCATGTAGGAGAGCGCTTTATCGTTTGCTGCGATCTTATTCATATGCCTTATCCTTTCAAATTTTTTTGTGCCGTGACCGGCTTGTAAATATTGTAAAGCGAAAAAAGACGCTTGTCAAGAAAGTAATCGTTTACTCTTTGAAAAAACTTTTAATAGTGAAAAAACCCTCTTGCAATCTGCGGAAAATAGTGTTACTATTAAATCAGGAAGCCGAGCGCGGCGGCGAATTTTCCGCGTATTTTAACGAAAGGGATGTACTTATGAAAAAGAAATTGTTTGCTTATCTTTGCGCGCTTTGTATGTGCGGCTCAGTTATGTCAGCCTGCGGTGACAGCAACTCAAGCTCAACCGCCGATACTCCTTCTTCGTCGGAAGCCGACAGCTCACTGACGGACAGCTCCACACCGGATGCTTCTGCGCCGGATTCTTCCGCGCCGGATTCTTCAACACCCGATGAACCCGTAACGCCTATAGATGTTACACAGGGAGCGACCGATGAGATGCTCGAGAGGGCGTATATCTATAACGGCGATCTTTCAAGGCTTGCGGCAGTTATCTCCAGAGCGCAGGCGGATGTCAGCAACATCACCAACATATGCTACTTCGGCGACTCAATTTCCGCAGGCTCGGGCGCTAAAAACAGCAACAAGGCCTACGCTACACTTTTCTATAAGTGGTGGAGCGACAACATCAGCGTCGGTGTTCAGCAGTTCAACGAGAGCATAGGCGCAACGGACTCATATCTCGCCGTTCACAGATTTCAGGGAGATGTTGCCGAGCTTGACTGTATGGATTGGGTCGACGGAATCCAAAGCCCCGACATCATCATCATCGAATATATCAACGACGCCAACACCGAATTTTATAAGGAAACTATGGAAAGCCTCGTAAGAAAGGCTCTCGCCCTGCCGGGAGATCCCGCAGTAATTATTCTCGAGCCGACCTGTCAGGACGGTTCTTCGCCGCAGACACAGCACCTTGAGATCGCGAAGAAATATAACATTCCGTTTATTTCCTACCATGACGCTGTTATGCCCGAGATCGAGAAAGGCGCATTCGCTTGGGAGGATATCTCAAACGACACCGTTCACCCCAACGACGCCGGTCATGCCATGATAGCTCAGATGCTTGAAGGACTGGTTAACTACACTATCGAAAACATGGATACGATCGGCACTGAGGTCACACCTTTTGATCCGTCCTCCGAAAGCCTGACAGGCGACAAATACGCCAACGCAGAGCGCTCCGACAGAAAACGTCCGCTCGACAAGGTCGTATGCACTGACGAAGGAACATTCACGAAAAATTCCGGCAAGCAGTGGCCGTATATCAACGACTATGCGACTTATAACGGCGGAAGCACTACCTGGGAGATCGAAGCCAAGAACATCGGTATCGCCTACTACAGAACAACAAACGGCTTGACCGGAAAGGCAACCGTTACTGTTGACGGAGTTGAAGTTGCAACTCTCGACGGAGACTTCCCGGGAGGCTGGGGCAACTATGCCGCGATTTGCAGTGTTTATGAGGGTGAAGAGGTCGCCAAGCACACTGTTACGGTTTCTCTCCCCGAGGGCGAAGCCGACGACTTCTATATTCTCAGCTGGCTGATCTCCTGAGCATAAAGAGCATAAAGGTTTAACCTAAAGAGCCTAATCACATGGCAGTGATACTCATATAGAAATTTTTAGCCATAGTATTTCTGATTATAAGTCAAAAATACTATGGCTTTTCTGTTGACAATGTAAAGGCTTTGATGTAAAACCATTACTAAAACAAGCCGATATTGTTATTTACAATTCCTTTACCATGTATCCGCAGGTGAATGGAAAGAAGTCAAACTTTTCAATTCCGATATGCAGAAAGCCGTGATTTTCATACCATTTTCGTAGCACTTGGTTTTCTTCAACAATCCCGATCTTTATCCTCTTGCAATTCATTTTTCCGGCATTGACAAATGCGTTTTCCAATAATTTTTGCCCGAGCTTGTTGTGTCTGTATTCGGGGAGAACACACAGATTGTTCAGCTCACATTCCTGATTGTCCTGTAAAAGCAAAGAATAATATCCTACAATTCTATTGCCCTCAAAATAACCATACATCGGACGATGTTCGCAAGTCAACTGCCAATACAAACGTTCATATGTAGTTGCAAAAGCCGTAAATCTCGGCGCATTTTCTTCTGTAAATCCAAATTCGTTTGCAACTGTTCCAAAACTGTCCCGGATTACTTTCACGCATTGTTCAATATCATCCCGGCTGATTTCTTTTATCATATCAACACCTCCGCAAATCCCGATTTATCTTAGAAATGATTATACATCAAATCCGTTACACTGTCAATAAAAACGCCATAGCACTTTTGACCGAAAATCACAAGCGCTATGGCTGAAACTTTTTGTACAATAAACCTATGAGAAATAACTATAACAGCTGTCCCGAAGAAGAAAATCTATATACCTTTCCGCTGATTTTTTGAGTTCCCGTCACCATAGCGCCGTCAGACGAAAGATAATACCACTTATTGCCGAGCTTTAGCCAGCCAGTCTGCATAGCGCCGGAGCCGTTCATATAGTACCACTTAGCGCCGACCCTGACCCAGCCTGTAACCATTTTTCCACTGCCGTCGAGATAATACCATGTGCCGCCGACCTTCTCCCAGCCGGTCGACATCGCGCCGCCGCTGCCGAAATAATACCAAACGTTATTCAGCTTCTTCCAGCCGCTGACCATCTGACCTCCGCTCACGAAATAGTACCACTCAGAGCCGATCTTCTGCCATCCGGTGACCATTTTCCCGCTCGTTCCTAAATAATACCATGCTCCGCCCAGTTTGATCCAGCCCGTCGCCATAGCGCCGCTGCTGCCGAAGTAGTACCATGTGTTGTCAAGCTTACGCCAGCCGGTGGCCATCCTGCCGTCGCTTCCGAGATAATAGTAGACGCCGCCATCGTTCAGCCATGCGGACTTATACATTCTGTTACTGGATCTGTTAAAATAATACCAGCTTCCATCAACCTTCGCCCAGCCGTTTCTGTTAACACCGTCAGTGTCAAAGTAATAATCATAACCGCCTATTCTCTGCAAGCCGATAAGCATCTTTCCGTCTGCGCCGACGTAAAACCACTCGCCGTCTGTTTCGATCCAGCTTGAAACGACCATGCGTCCTCCGCCGGCAAAATAATATCTTGCGCCGTCAGCCTCCGCCCACTCGTTCACTGCCTTGACTCCGTCTCTGTAAAAGACGGTGATCCCGTCAGCCTTGTAAAAGCCGTTCTTTGGATTCTTGGCAATGTTTCCGCTAACGGTCACGGCACTGTCCGTGTATATGTTTTCCGCAGGGCAGTCGGTGACGGTGTTACCTGTACAGAAACCGCCTGCCGCCGCAAGGATCATGATATCCCCCGCAGCCCCGTTGTTATAAACCTCGTTTTCCGAAACCTCTGCCCTGTCGACCCCGTTAAGCATAACGCCCAGATTGGAGCAGTCAGAAACGGTGTTTCCGCTGACTAACGCCTTATCCGACTCAGTGACAAATATTCCGCGCCATGCATTTTTAATAATGTTATCTCTTACGGTAACAGAGCCGCTGCACTTAGCAGCCTTAACGGCGCTTTTTGAATTGCCTGCTCCGTTAAATTCGTTATTCTCAACCGTCACAGTGCTGTCTTTTGCATCGACCGCATTAAGCGAGGAATTTTTCACAGTGTTATCCCTGACTGTGATATCTGAGCTTTCGGAGTATATAAAGCTCTGAAAACCGTCCGCATTATTCCCCGTCACGGTCATGCCGTTGACCTTGACCGCATTTACAACAACTCCGGGCAGATCTTTAAAGCTGTTGTTTTCAACCGTTATGCCGGAGTGATTGATAGAGGAAAACTCTTTCTCGCTGTGATGAGCGCCTACGCCCGCCAAAACGTTTTCAAAACTGCACCCCTTGACAGAAACATTTTTGCATGGCAGGTATGTTCCGTCAAGCTGCTCGGAAAAGTCTATGTGAACCGTTTCCTTGACCCTTGCAACGGCAGCATATTCCTCATCGGTCTGCGGCTTTTTTCCGCCGATGTCGCCAAAATACAGATCGTCCTCCCCCGTGAACATCCTGTTATCGCAAAAGCGCACGTTTTCAACAGTCACGCCGTTTACACCGTCAAGAGTTATCATATGAAATGCGCTGAAGTTTGTTATCTCGGTATCCCTGATCGTCAGCCCGGACGCATTTTCAAAAACTATCGCGGACGAGCAGGAGATATCAGTGTTATCGCCCACTCCGCCATCAATAATTCCACCGCTGATAGAAACATTTTCAACAACGCCGTAGCCGGTGTGAGTGCAGCTGCTTCCGCCGCACCATTTTCCTTCCTCGTTCTCGTGAACTCCGACAAAAACATTTGATGTCAGATCTGTCCTGACAATTCTCGCGCCGTCGGCAAGGACTACATCAGTATTGCTGAATACCATCAGCGAACCGTTAATATAATATGTTCCTGCGGGAATGCTGACAAGTATTTTCTCGCCGTCGGGATTATCGGAAAGCCGCGCCTTTTCAAGCGCCGCCTGAATTGCCGCACGGTCGCTTATCTTATCCGAGCCGTCCGCACCGAAATCTTCAACAACATTGTAAACAGCCCCGTATGCTTCCGCTCTGCTTTCCGCAAAGGCTTCCGTTGCCCAAAGCCGCGGCAAAACCGCAGCTGTTATCATTACCGTGGCCAGTCTAAGACTGTATTTTCTCACAAGGCATCCCCCTGATATTACTAGTCAATATGCTTTATTTTGTCGGTGTGTCATAAAGGGTTATCGAAATATTCTCGCTGTCGTAAACAGCAACATAAGAATAAACTATTTCTCCGTCGCCAGTGCCGTTTTCAAAAATACCGGTTACGATCTTTTCAACAACGATCTCTCTTATCTCTCCCGGGTAATTGTTGTCGTATATCTGCAATATAAATCTTCTCGGGCAATCGGCGTCCTGAATAAGACCTATAGCGTTTACCGCATGGTTTCCGTTAAGCATTATAACTGCCGGAACGCCGTCAAGCATAAGCTGTTCCAGTCTGTCAAAGCACTCGCGTCCCTCCGAAAGCTTGTAGGTACAGCTGTCAACGCTCTCCCACTGCAAAACGTGATAGCGAAGCAGCGCCTTGTAAAGCTCGGCTTCGTCCTTGCCGTAGGTTGCCTCAATCGCCGCAGAGTTGTTTTGAACATCGACCGCCAGCAGCTGAGCATACAGCCAGCCGAGGTCAAGATCCTGAATGCTATAGTTTACCGTACCGAAGCCCATCGACTTGGCCTTCGCCAGAATATCCGATTTAACAGGCAGGATGGTAGCGTGCTTGTCTGTTTCAAGATCGAGATATGAAGCCATATCGTTGAACTCATTATTCTTGACCGCTTCGACCTTCAGCTCATAAAGATTTTTCTTGTCGTTGAAGCCGCTTCCCGCCGTAGTTCCGGTAAGATCATAGCCCAGAGCTTCAAAGACCAGCTTGCTTTTTGTTTCAGGCTTGTATTTGTCAGCCTTTAACATAAGCTTGCCCGTGTACCAATCTCTTGCAAACATAGCCATACCGAAGCAGGTTCCGTTTGAAGATGTGGTGCGGAAGTTTTCAAATGAAAAGCCGTTAGCAGAGGGAACAAAACCTGTGTTTGCAATAGAATATCCAGACTTGCCCTCAGTACCGTAGCTTGTTATATCATAGTTGAAAGTGGTTTCGATCTGTGTGAAGACCTCATCAAGCGCATCGGCGTTTGCCGCGGTGTAATACTTTCCGCCTGTTCCCTCGGCAATCTTCTGCATTCTTTCGGCACTTACCTCCTGACCCAGACCGATCATAAGAACAAGGATATTGTTCTTTTTTGCGGCGTCAATAATGGCATCGGGGTCAACGGTATATTCATCATCCGAGTTGCCGTCACAGAGCATAATTATCATATTGCTGTAGTTGCCGTCGTCTGCCGCCGAGAACTCGCCGATCGCGCTCATGATCGCGTGCTGGAAGTCCGTTCCGTTAAAACGCTCGGTTTCTGTCTTTATTCTGTCGATAGCCTTCTTCAGCTCGGATCTGTCCTTCGTAAAGTCGGCAAGCTCGGTGTAATCCGCAGTGAATTTGCTGACCGCAACAATGCTGTCATCCGAAAGCATATTGATGATATTGTTTGAAAGGTCAAGGCGCTTAAAATCGACGTCGTTCTCTTCCGAGCCGTGGCACATCTCCTCCGGATACATAGAACCTGAGTTGTCAATCAGAAGCTGAACACGCATAACAGGCTCCTCGCCCATGATTGTCGTCTTGCCGACAAGATATGTAGCGCACTCGGTGATATCTGCCGAGATAATCCCGCCAGCCGTATCTCTCTGCGACTCTACAAGCTCAAACTCCTGCGTTTCGGGGCAGAACTTATATATGGAAAGCCCATTGAGATCGGTCCTGTTATCGCTCAGCGTCTGCGAGTCTATCTTGAAGGAAATTGTCGCGCTCGTAAAGGTGTAGTCAGTGTAAAAGCTCATCGCGTTTGAAAGTATACCGGTATTGTTTTTAAATCCAACGAGGTCGAGATTATCAAATACCGTGTCGGAAAGGTTTGCGCTTCCCTTGACCGTCAGCTTGGCATTTTCATACTCTCTGACGACATCAAATATCCTCTGACCGTCAGCCGTTGAACCGTCGGTGCTTTCCTTGAGCGGATCAAGACCCAGGATAAGCTCATAGCCGTCGAGTATACCGTCGCCGTCGGTATCGTTCTTTGTCGGATCCGTTCCCGCCGTGACCTCATCTCCGTCGCAGATACCGTCGCGGTCTGTATCGCGCTCACGATAATCTGTCAGAAGCTTTTCTTCATTGAGGTTAGTAACTCCGTCGTTGTCCTCGTCGTCCGATGAAACATAGTCGGGGGTGAGGGTGAGCGCGTCGGTTTTTATGCCTGCGATCAGATTTTTTATTCTGTCCTGCTCCTGTTTGTTTCGCATATTTGCCAGAAGCGTTATCGTTCCGAAAACGGCGATCAGAACGGCCGCCGCCACCGCAAAAATCTTTATTCTCTTCCTGAAGGTCTCCTTTCGGTATATCTTCAGCTCTTCCTTGGTCATCAGATCCTTATCTACAGCCATATCAATCAGTTTTCCTTTCGTAAAATAGAGAACTTATTTAACGTCGCTGAGCGATGTCCTGAACGGTGCCAGCGGAATACCGTTTTTGCCGAACACAGTCACATCTCCGTAGTTAACGAAATTATATCGCGCATACATAGGTGCGAAAACTTCCTTTGCCGAAAGGAATATCCTCTCGCCGCGCAGCTGAGCGTCTGCGGGGAAAAACCTCTTATCACATCCTGCTATCTCAAAGCCTGATATGTCTCCGGCAATGTCGAAGCCTCCCTCGGCATGATCAAAGCAAAGCTCCATGCCGCCGTCTTTATAAACACAGCTCTTATACATCGGGCCGAATGCCGAAACATCCTTGCCGTAGAAAAGCTTTTCAGCCTGAAGCGCCATTCTCTCGCCGACCGGCTTTTTGTCCGTCGGGTGGATATTATCCAGCTCGCCCTTATCCAAGATAACGGTAAGGCCTGTGTTTCTGACGGTTTTAAAGGCTCTTTCCTGCGCTTCTCTGATGATAGCCCAGCGTCCGTTATCCTCCTCATGAAGATACCTGAACATCGGCAGCTGAACTATAATGAACGGCAGCTGCTCGTCGCCCCAGCATTTTCTCCAAAGTCCGATAAGCTTGCAAAGCAGCTTATAATATGTTCCCGGCTTATGCTCGTCGCTCTCTCCCTGATAATATGTAAAGCCGCGGAGCGTGTAGGGANNTAGGGACATACCCTCATAAGCATTGCCTCAAAAAGTCCGCATGGGCGCATAGGGTTCTTAGGGCTCATAGGGCCGGGCCATGCATTCTTGCCTATTTCCGCCTGAAGCTCCTCCCAGCCGATCTTCGGTTCTCTGGCGTAGACCTTTGCGGCGCGCTCGTTCCACTGCCTGTCATATTCGGTAAAGTCCGCGTATGCCTTCAGCAGCTCGGCTTCGGTCTTTCCCTTCGTTGCCTCGTCGTATTCATCAACGTATGTCTTGGTATCCTTATCCTCGATCAGGGTCTCCCTATCGCACCAGCAGGAAGCCGATGTGCCGCCCCAGTTGCAGCCGATAAGTCCGACAGTAACGCCAAGCTCTCTTGCAAGCTTAAGCCCGAAATGCAGCCCGACTGCCGACCATGCCTGCGAGGCTTCCTCTCCGGCCTCCTGCCAGCCCGTATGCTTTTCTGCTTCCATAAGATCGCTGTCTATCATCGCCTGCTTCGGAGTGTAATAAAATCTTACATTGCACTCGGGCGTGAGTGAGCTCAGAAGCTCCTTTCCGTCCTTGGCGTTTCGGATCTCAAGCTCCATATTTGATTGTCCGCCCAGAAGCCAGACCTCTCCGATAGCGACATTAGTGAAAGTTATGACCTCTTCTCCCGCCGAAACGGTCAATGTCAGTCCGACACCTGCGCTCTGCGGCGGAAGGATCGCCCTCCATTTTCCGTTTTCAACAAAGGCTTCTGTCTCAATGCCCCTCTCCGGGATCGAGGCTCTGACCGCCGAAGCGTCGGTTTCTCCCCATATTTCAATGTTTTTTTCTCTCTGCAAAACCATGTTGTTTGAAAATACCGCAGCACATTTAAGCATAATCCCAACGTCCTTTCAAAAATCAGAATAGTTTTATAATATCGTTAAAGGTTATCACAACCATTAAAAGCATAAGCAATCCGAGGCCGATAAGATGGACCATTCCCTCTTTTTCGGGAGGGATCTTCTTGCGGCGTATCGCCTCGATAATCAAAAACACAAGCCGTCCGCCGTCCAGCGCAGGAAAAGGAATAAGGTTGAAAATGCCGACATTTATCGTTATGAACGCCGCGATATTCAGAACCTGCCCCCACAGCGCGCTCCAATCAATTTTATTTGTTTCCTCATCGCGCTGACTATCTACAACGTCGCCGATAACATCAACAATACCCACAGGTCCTGAAAGATCGTTAAGCTTGTATTTGCCCGTCACCAGATCACCGAAAGATATCCAGATAAGCCGTGAATATGTCGCAAACTGCCCGCAGGCCTCCTTCATCACGGACGGAGCGGTTATTCTCTCGCCGACAACTATAAAATCAATATACAGCGTGTTCTCCGGCTTGTCAAACGTGACCTCAGGAAGCTTGACCTTTTGGCCGCCGCGCTCGACGACCATTTCAAAGACCCCGTCCTCATCGTTTTGAAACTGATAGGATATGTCTGTGGCAGTGAAAATGTGCATACCGTTTATTTCGACTATCTTATCTCCGACCTCAAGTCCTGTCTGATGTGACATTGCCTCGTCAACACCGTCGGTGAACTCGTGTCCCAGCACCTCACTGCGCGGAGTAAAGCTGTGTATCGTCGTGGAGGTTATCGCGTCGTCGGAAGAAACCATACAGATCAGCAGAATGAAGCCGAGGATAAGATTCATGACAGCACCCGCTGCAACGATGATAATTCTTTTCCAAACGGGTTTATTGCCAAACGCCCGCTCGTCCTCGCTGCTCTCGTCCTCGCCCTCCATAGAGCAAAAGCCGCCTATCGGCAAAAGCCGCAGCGCGTAGGTCGTTTCGCCTTTCTTGAACTTTATTATCGCAGGCCCCATGCCAAGCGCAAACTCGTTCACGCGGACGCCGCTGAGCTTTGCCGCCGCAAAATGCCCCGCTTCATGGATAGCGATGATAGCTCCGAAAACAAGAATTGCTATGATAATACTCATAAAGCTGATGTTGTCGCCTCTTTCTGTATAGATTTATCGCCTTATCAAAGGCTTGCCGCTTTTTCCGCGATATATTCCCTTGCAGCCTTATCCGCCGCCAGAACATCACCGAGGTCGTGTATTTCTTTTCTCGGCATATTCTCCGTAACCGAAAGAACAAGCTCGCCTATTTGCAGAAAGCTTATCTTTCCTGCCAAAAACAGCTCAACAGCCTTTTCGTTTGCTCCGTTCACCATCGCGGGCATACTGCCGCCGACTGTTATTGCCCTTATACAGGCTGTCAGGCAGTCAAACGTTTCAAGATCCGGCCTTGCAAAATGAAGCGTGCCGTATTCACACAGCGAAAGCGGCTTTGTCGGGCAATCAAGCCTGTCAGGATACAAAAGCGCATACTGTATCGGTATTTTCATATCGGGAACGCCCATCTGCGCGATTACCGATCTGTCATTATACTCAACTGCCGAATGAATAACGCTCTCCCGCTGAACGACTATTTCGATCTGCTCAGGGCTAAGGCCGAAAAGCCACATAGCCTCGATAAACTCCAAGCCCTTGTTCATAAGAGTTGCCGAATCTATGGTGATCTTTCTGCCCATAGACCAGTTGGGGTGACTGAGAGCCTGCTCCACACTGACGTTTTTCAGCTCCGCTTTTGTTTTGCCGAAAAACGGTCCGCCGCTTGCCGTTAGGATTATTTTCGACAGCTGCTCGCGCCTGTTTCCCTGCAAACACTGAAAGATCGCCGAATGCTCGCTGTCAACCGGATAGATCGCAACGCCCTTTTTCCGCGCCGCCTTTGTCACCAGCTCGCCTCCCGCGACAAGTGTTTCCTTGTTGGCGAGGGCTATGTCTTTTCCTGCTTCTATTGCCGCCAGTGTAGGCTTCAGCCCGACCATTCCGACGACAGAATTGAGCAGCATATCGCTCTCGGGAAGCGCGGCGATCCTGCAAATACCGTCCATTCCACAAAGGATCTCGCAGTCAACTCCGCTAAGCTCTCCGCGCAGCTGCGAAAGCCTGCTCTCGTCGTATATACAAACATACCTTGCGCCAAATCTCTTAGCCTGATCGGCAAGAAGCTTCACATTTGAATTTGCCGCAAGTGCAATCACTCTGATATTATGCTTCTCAGCGATCTCCAGCGACTGTGTGCCTATAGAGCCGGTCGATCCGATAATCGCTATTGTTTTTCTGTACTGCATACTAAAAGTCCTCCCTGTCTTCACTCAAACAGTCCCGCATTCAGCCTATCGAGGTTACTTGGGTCTGTGCCGACAAACACGGGAAATCTTCCGGTTCTCTCGATCGTCATTCCGTTCAGCATACCGGTGTGCATGGATATGTGCCTGAACTGCCCCAGCACCAATTCCAGTCTTGTGAATTTGCAGTTTTCGGGCTTGTCGTACAGTTCTTCATCATTCAGCCCGTCAAGATAGGCGATCGTTTTTTCGCGGACGGTCTTAAGATAGCTTAATAGCTCCCGATCCGTCAGCACAATCCTGCACGGATTGTCGGGATTGTCCATACCGTCTTCGTGAAACTGCGACTCGTCATAGTCAAAAGGATTGATAAACCATTTGTCGGCGGAATGGATCGTATGATAAGCGTATCTCCACGCCGGGACTCCGCAAACCGGTGCATCACGGTCATAGGTCTTTATAGCGGTCTCAAGATTTATAAAATTGGGGATCACCTGCCGCTTGATCGTTTCACACAGCTTATTCACCATTCATGCCTCCCCCTAAGTTTTTGTTCAGCAGTTTCCTGCTCCTGCCTATTCGATAAACGACTTCATTCCCTGTTCGCGGCGGAATTCCAAAAATTCCTCATAGGTTCCCGCGCGGTCGATACATCCGTCATCCGTTATTTCGATGATACGGTTAGAAACCGTCTGCATTATCTCATGGTCATGAGAGGCAAGAATAACGACGCCCTTAAAATCCCGAAGAGCATTGTTGACCGCAGTAATACTCTCCAGATCAAGATGGTTCGTCGGTCTGTCGAGCATGATGCAGTTCGAGCCGAAAAGCATCATTCTGGAGAACATACATCTGACCTTTTCGCCTCCCGACAGCACCTTGACGGGCTTGTATATATCATCTCCGGTAAAAAGCATTTTACCCAAAAAGCCTCGCAGGAACGTTTCCGTTTCCTCTGTCGTCGAATACTGCCTGATCCACTCAACGATATTAAGATCGCAGTTGTTAAAGTACTCTGTGTTATCCTTGGGAAAGTAGGAAACCGTTATTGTGCTTCCCCACTTATAGCTTCCCTCATCAGGCTCATCCTCGCCCGCCAGTATTTTAAACAGCGCGGTGATCGCCTGCTCGCTCTGACCTATAAAAGAAACCTTGTCTGTTCTGCCGAGGGTAAAAGAAACGTTATTTAAAAGCTTTACTCCGTCAACCGTTTTTGACAGTCCGCTGACCTGCAAAATATCCTTGCCGGGCTCTCTGTCTGCCTTAAATTCGACATACGGATATTTTCTGGACGAAGCAGGCATCTCCTCAACTGTTATTTTATCGAGCAGCTTCCTTCGCGAGGTCGCCTGCTTTGATTTTGACTTGTTTGCCGAAAAGCGCGCAATAAACTCCTGAAGCTCCTTTATCTTCTCCTCAGCCTTTTTATTCTGCTGCTTGATCATTCTTTGGATAAGCTGCGATGACTCATACCAAAATTCATAGTTGCCGACATACATTTTGATCTTTGTGTAATCAATATCGACAATATGCGTGCAGACATTGTTTAAAAAGTGTCTGTCGTGGGAAACGACGAGTACCGTGCCGAAATACTCAGCCAAAAAGTCCTCCAGCCAGCGTATCGCGTCGATATCCAGATGGTTGGTAGGCTCGTCGAGCAGAATAATATCCGGATTTCCGAAAAGCGCCTGAGCCAGAAGCACCTTGACCTTTTCGTTGCCGGAAAGGCCTGACATCTGCGAATACAGTATATCCTCGGACAGACCTAAGCCCTGTATCAGCTTAGAGGCGTCCGCTTCGGCCTCCCAGCCGTTAAGCTCAGCAAACTCACCTTCCAAAACGGCGGCTCTCTCGCCGTCCTCCTCGGAAAAGTCCTCCTTTGCATACAGCGCGTCCTTTTCCTGCATTATCCTGTAAAGCTTCTCGTTCCCCATTATAACGGTATCGAGAACGTTATATTCATCGTATGCAAAATGATCCTGCCTGAGAACAGACATACGCTGTTCCTTAGATATCGAAACCTCGCCCGTTGTCGGCTCAAGCTCGCCGCAAAGTATTTTTAAAAACGTGGATTTTCCCGCACCGTTCGCGCCGATAATTCCGTAGCAATTTCCGTCCGAAAACTTGAGGTTAACATCCTTGAAAAGATAACTTCCCGAAAATTGCAGACTTACATCAGAAACTGTAATCATTTTGTATCTCCGTTCTATAGACATATATTCTATAGCAAACGACAGAATATTCTGGCGTTGCTATTTGCCGATCCGCACGTAGCGAACGTAAGTGAGCGAATGTGCGAGGCAATTAAAATCAACATTACAGTGAACGTCAAATTTAATTTGACGCTCACTGTAATTATACATTATTTTTGCCTGTCCGTCAAGCACATAAAGCCATAAATACTGCCGTTCATTATCAAAGGCTCAGCAATGCGAATGGTAATGTCGTCAGCAAACTTCATTTTGCGTATCCGGAAGAACATTGCATTGACAGGCTTCGGAATATGTGATAAAATAAACGCAAAGCATCTATTGAAAAAACTTATCGAAAGGTTTGATTTATATGTTGTTTTCAAAGCTGTTCGGAAAACGCGACCAGACCCCGCAGTATGACGGCTCGCCATTTCTCGACTTCAACTCTCAGGGCGTCAGCATTTCGGGAAATCAGGTAGGCTTTCCCGTTCGTCTGGAAGTCCTTGAAGGCATTCTCGGAAGGGCTGAAAAATTCGAGCTTAAGGCGGGAATAAATTACTGTTGGAGCAACCTCGGCATTTTCTGCTACACAAAGGACGGCGTATCGGTTTATGCCTTCGGCGCCACAATAGTTCCCAAGTCCAAAAGCGTCAGCTTCATACCCGACAAGCCTTATGAGGGAAGGATCACCGTATGCGGCAAGCCGTGGGAAAAGATGCTGCGCAGCGGCGAGAAAACCGAAGTATTCTACAGGCTGATGCTTGGCAGGTATTCTATCGTTTCCGAGTTTATCGATTGGGAAGATGATTCCGTTCTCACGGATATCGAGATAAATGCCAACACATATTGATCTTATATGAATCAAAAAGGATTCTGTAAAGCCCGACACCTTATAAAGAAGTATTCAGACAGCACATTCAAGCAGACTGTGCTGTCTTACTTTTGTGTTAATTCCCTTAAAATCGCAACACATATCAAGATTTCTCCTTTGAAGATATGCTAGTATATTATCGAAGGGAGGGGTTAAGCCTTGTACGAATGGAACGAAGCGATACAGAAAATGATCGACTGGATCGAAACGAATATTACCGAAAATCCTACGCTCCCCCAAATGTCGGAGCAGATAGGCTATTCGCCGTATTATTGCTCGGTTCAGTTTCACAAAATCTGCGGCATGACAATAAAGAATTATGTATCAGGCAGACGGCTTGCTCTTGCGGCGGTCGCTCTGCGTGATACAGACGAAAGAATTATTGATATTGCAGTAAAATACGGATTTTCTTCACAGGAAGCTCTGACGAGAGCTTTCCGTAGCCTGTTCGGGTGCACACCGGCAGCTTACAGAAGAAAACCAGCACCTGTTCCGCTTCCGATTTACAAGACTATATTCTTTCCCGAGCATTATCAAAAACTACACAAAGGAGAATTGAAAATGAGCAATAACACTTTACTTGATCCTACTGTAAGGATCCAGTATATCCCCGCACATAAGTATATGGGAATATGGGATACAAAAGCAGAAAATTACTGCGACTTTTGGGGAAATCACAACTGTGACACCGTATGCGGGATTATTGACAGCCTAAGCAATGTCTGTGACCCTATTGTTACAGGGCATACAGCAGGCTGGTATTACAACGAAATGGGCGAACGCAAATATTTTTATGGTACGGGCGTGCCTGCGGATTACTGCGGAGCAGTTCCCGACGGATTTGAGATCCGTGAATTTCCTGCAAGCTACTATTTGGTTTTCAGCCATCCGCCCTTCGATTTTCTGAAGGACAACGGAGAGGTTATGGGCAAGGTCGAAAATCTTGCATGGAATTACAACATAGATGAATACTGCGGCGGAAAATGGACATGGAATGAGCAGGCTTGCCAGTGCTATCAGCGGCATTATCCCGAGGGAATAGGCTATGAGATTTTAAGACCTGTAAAGATGAAATAATAACAGAAGAAGCCCTACAGAACATATTGCTGTGGTTTTTTGATGATATTCAATAATATGATTTTATAATGTCAAAGAGTATTAAAAAACAACCCCGTCTGTGACTCACGATCGTGAGTTACAGACGGGGTTACTTATTAACTGTATTCTTTTTGTATTATCAGCCCTGCGGCTCATAGAACAGCTCAACAACAGTCTGCATCAGAGCGTTCTCGTCAGGATAGAACTCCATAAACTCCCCGACTCTTGATTCTCCCTTAATGTCAAGCGTACCTTGATCGGTATATTCGGCCATATAATTTGCGACATCCGAAAGCTCGTCGATAGTCATATCGCTGACCATATAGTCGGAAACAAGCCCGATCAGAGTCAGTACAAAATTACTGTCGCTGTTAAGCTTATCAAGCGCCTGCTTCTTCCATGCAGCGATAAATGTTTTTTGCCTTGACATACGATTAATATTCGTCTGGTCGGCAACACCTGCGCGCCCGCGGACAAAATGCTCTGCCTGCTGTGCGTTAAGGGTAACGGTCGTGCCTTTTATCAGAGTCGTATCTTCGCTTCCGAAATCGTCGGAGATCTCAACAGTAACACCGCCGACGGCATCGTTAGCAACACCTATAACGGGCATTGACAATGAGGCATAGTGCTCTATCGGAACGCTTTGCAGCATTTTCGACACGGCAAGCACTGTATTCTCGCAGCTTTTTTCCATACCGTTTCCGTAGGCGTGAGAAAGGGCTATCTGTTTGTTGCTCCAATAGGCAAACTCGCCGTCAAGACCCAGCACCGGGACCTCGGTAATGGTATCGCGGTTTATCGCCAAAGATGTATAGGTCTTGGCTTTGTGGTCAAAAACGAGCAGGAGCAGAAAATCCGCCTGATTTCCGTTCACATAATTGTTGGAATTCTGCTGTATTTCATTCTCATCAACACCCATTATAAGGACAGCCTCGATATCGTTCTTGAGCTTATAGTCCTTGCCCCCGAAACTCAGTGTTTCTTTAACGTTATTATCGGGAACTGCATAGCTGTTTTTAGAAGGCTCACCCGATGGCTTGTCTTGATTGCGTTCGGCAAAATACGCCGCCAGTGACGCCATGGCAACTATAGCGCATACGATTATAAATATAATAACTCCGCGCCTGAACCAACGCTGTCTGTCAGCTCCTCTAACTCGGGACATTTTGACCGTTCCTTTCATTGGTTATCATAAAATATCGCCTTAAAAACAACGAAAGCTGTTCCGCCCGCACAGCCTCCCTATTCAGGGCGACAGCAAAACAGCGCAACAGCTTTCGGATCAGATCTTAGTTATTCTTCTTAGCGCGGGGATATACAACGATACCTGCAACAACACCGATCATAGCAATGATTGCAATAATCAATCCTGTGTTGGAATCACCGGTTGTAGGCTGATCGCTCTCAGACGAATCATCGCCGGTAGACGGATCATCGCCTTCGGAGCTGCTGTCATCAGGAGCGGGTGTATCCGCAGCAGCTTCTACAAACAAAGCGATCGGGCTGAGGCTGTCAAGTGTCATTGTAACAGTGCCGTCACCGTTGTTTGTGTAATCAACAACTTCCCACTTGTCGCCTGTCTTGTGCATAACAAGAGCGATCTCGTCAGCGTTGGCAACAGCGAGCTTGAGTGTAACACCGTTGGGAGGCGTAACAACATTGTCCTTCAGAACCGAAACGTCAAACAGGTCTGATACAACGAGCTTGTTGCCTGCGTCAGCGGCCTTCTTAACAGCAGCATCGTAAGCAGCCTTGGCAGCATCGTCAACAAAATTAATTGTGCCATCAGCAGCCAGATCGGCGTATGCGCCCTCAAGAGCCGATGCGATATCAGCGTGTGCATCATCCTTATTTGCATAAGATGTTACCACTACTGCAACGCCGGATTCGCTGAACTCTGCAAAGGGATAGTCTGTTCCGTCAATCGTTATAACGGTACCATCCTTGACCTCCGGAGACGTGTCCAATGTTGCACTCGGCACAAATCCGGTTCCTTCTGCTGCAAACGCAGGTATGGCCATTGAGATAGCAACAAGTCCTGCAGTAAGAACAGAAACCAACTTCTTCATCTTCATTTCTTATTGCTCCTTTCAAATAATAACAGAATTATTTTAACGCGCACACATAGTCCGCGTATAAAGCTTTTGATTACGCTTGATCTACAATCCGAAGACATTTCTCTCGGATTCCCGCAGATACTCCAGTCCGGCAATGCCGAGCCTGCTTTTGATAACCTCAGCAGCACCCGAAATATTAGGCGGCCGGGAGGTCATATTGTGGCAATCCGAGCCAAGCAGATGTATCAAGCCTTTTTTGAGCATTTTCACAGCCTTGTCAGAAGAGTCCTTTCTCAAGAAGAAACTCGCATTGGCCTGAATGATAACACCCTCTTTGACCAGTTGCTTAACAAGCTCTCTTTTCTGATACATCATATATCTGTCAATATGCGCTATTACCGGAACAAGATCCAGCGTATAGGGCATATCAAGAATTTCTTTTACAACGCTCTTGCTCCAAGTTGCACATGGCATTTCCACAAGAATAATGTTTGTGCCGCTGTAGCATAGCTTCCTCATTTGTTCGCTTCGGCTTATTCCGTCGAAAAACGCGACCTCTGCTCCCGTTATCACGGGCGGAAGCTTTTTTCCGCTTTGCGAAACGGCTTTGGCGAGTGCGATCCAGGAGGTTTCCCGCCTTTCCAGAAACTCATCGGGATACTCGTCCTCCGGGTAATAATGCGGCGTAGCCGCTATTATATCAACTCCCTGAAGCGCCGACTCCTCAAGCATTTCGATCGATTGCTGCACCGAAGTGCTTCCGTCGTCCATTTGGGGGAGAATATGCGAATGAACGTCTATCATTTCGGCTTCTGCCCGTTCTCCTGCACTTCCGGTCTTCGGGAATTGTTGCCCGTAGCTGATGCATAGCTTTTGCTGTAGCTCTTGTCGTATCTGCCGTAGTAGTGGGATTTCTTGCTATAAGATCCGCTGTTACCGGAGTTTCCGTTATAAACGAAGCCCAGTATCCTGGCGTTGGCAAGCTTCATCTGGCGCAAGGCTTCTTTAACGTCGCTCTTATCGACTCTGTCATGGCGAACGACCAGCACAAAGCCGGAAACCAGATCCTTGACAATAAGCGGATCGGAAACAGTACCCACGGGAGGCAGATCCAAAACAATATAATCATAGCTTTTTGCAAGAAGCCCAATGAATTTTTGCATTCGCCTTGAACCCAGCAGAGTTGTCGGATTAGGTGGGATATCACCCGCCGCGATGACATCGAGAGAACCCAAAACATTTCTTTGCAGGACGTCTGATATATCATTTATCGAATTGGTCAGAACATTGGAAACTCCGGGAGATTTTCTGATAGACAGTTTTTTTGCTACAGTCGGCAGTCTTAAATCGCCCTCCAGCAACAGAACCCGTTTACCGGTTTCGGCAAAAGAGAGAGCCAGATTGCAGGCAACATAAGATTTTCCCTCGCCCGGCAGCGAGCTTGTGACGCCGATGATTCTGGCGTTATCATCGTCAGCAAACGAAAACATCAGATTTGTTCTCAGGAGGTTGAACGCCTCGCGAGTCGCAAAATCCATATTGCCGTCAAGACCGGGCAGCCTTTCGGAAGCCCTGCGCTCCTGTTTTCCGCCCTGACTTTTATCAGAACTCATACTCATTTACAAACTCCTTGGAATTCTATTTGCCCTTCGGACGAGCTGCATAGTAATATCCGCGCTTGCCCGACTTATCATCTTCACCAAAAGCGGCAACGACTGCAAGCAAGGGCACCTCGGGATATGTCTTTAACAGGTAATCCTCCGAATGGATCACCGTATCAAGAAGCTCGCGGACGATTATAACAGCACAGCACAGCACAGCTGCAAGCAGGCAGCCGATAAGTGTGTTTTTCTTATAGCTTGGCGAAACGCTATTTTGGGGAACTATAGCATAATCGACTATCTCGACTGCGCTTCCCTTGATGATAGCGTCGATCCTGTTCGGAAGCACCCTGACAATTGTATTGGCGATCAGCTCGGCTTCCTCCGGATCTGTGCTTGTAACGGTGATTTCAAATACCTCAGTATCATTAACAGCTACACAGGTGATCATCTTCTTCAGTTCTTCGTAGCTGTAATCAACGCCCGATTGAGCTATTACAAGCTCCAGAGTTCCTCTGGAATTCAGGATAACACTGTATGTACTTATAAGTCCCTGCGCTGCCGTAAGATCCGACAGATTGATGGATGTGCTTCCAACGTTGAGGTCAGAGTTGTTTACATACATCATAGCGCTCGACTGATATTTAGGCTCTATAAAGAAAAAAGTAAGCAAAAACGCGAGTGCCCCGCCCACAACGGTTACTATTACAATTATCCAAAGTCTTTTCCACAAGGCGTTGAGCATCTGAACCAAGTCAATGACCGATTCACTCTCATCGACCGTGCTGACATTGTTATTCATAGATATCTCCCTATAGTAGTATTGAGCATATTATATCACATAACAAGCAGTTTGTCTAGAGGTTTTTTTGATTTTTTTGCGCCATTTGAAAATTAGTGCAATGTGTTCAAGGAAGTAGCAAAAAAAGCCGCCCTGTTTTGGACGGCTTTTCTCATGCATCTGCTTTGGATCATCAAACAAGCTGAATAATTGCCATTTCTGCAGCGTCGCCGCGGCGAGGACCGATCTTTATAACCTTTGTGTATCCGCCCTTGCGCTCACCGTATGACGGTGCAATATCGTCAAACAGCTTCTTGGCAACGCTTTCCTTTGTAACGTATGCCAAAACCTGACGCTTTGAATGTAAGTCGCCCGCCTTGCCGAGTGTTATCATCTTATCGGTCATAGCGCTGACTTCTTTAGCTCTTGTTACAGTTGTTTCAATCTTACCATTTTCGAGCAGGAAAGTAACCATAGCTCTGAGCATTGCCTTTCTATGGTCGCTGGTTCTTCCGAGCTTTCTTGTTCCCGGCATAGATTTTCACTCCTATCTTAATCATTTTCTTCTGAGCTAAGGTCGTAGCCTAATGACCTCAGCTTTTCCTTGACCTCGTCGAACGACTTCTTGCCAAGGTTTCTGACCTTCATCATTTCCTCCTCGGACTTCTCGATGAGGTCGTTTACTGTATTTATTCCTGCGCGCTTGAGGCAGTTGAACGATCTTACGGACAGATCCAGCTCCTCGATCGTCATTTCGAGGATCTTTTCCTTGCCCTTGTCGTCCTTCTCTGCCATCATCTCTGTCATATTGGTTTCCTCGGAGAGGTCGATAAACAGACTGAGATGCTCGCTAAGGAGCTTTGCCGCCAGAGATACAGCTTCCTTTGCTGAAATTGTGCCGTCGGTCCAAACCTCTAAAATGAGCTTATCGTAGTCGGTTATCTGACCGACTCTGGTATTCTCAACCGTATAGTTTACCTTTAGCACCGGCGTATAGATGCTGTCCATAGCAATTACCCCTATAGGAGTATTGCCCGGCATAAGCTGCTTGTTCTTCTCGGAAGTAACATAGCCTCTGCCCTTGTCAACAACTATTTCCATATACAGCTTTGCGCCTTCTCCAAGGGTCGCAATGTGCATATCGGGGACAAGAATATCGACTTCGGAGTCTGCCTTGATGTCGCCCGCAGTTACTTCGCATTCGCCCTCAGCCTCGACATATATTGTCTTAGGTCCGTCGCAATGAAGCTTTGCTGTCAAGCCTTTAAGGTTAAGGACGATTTCCGTAACGTCCTCCTTAACGCCCGGGATTGTGGAAAGCTCATGGTGAACGCCGTCGATCTTAACGGATGTGACTGCGACACCGGGAAGCGAGGAAAGCAAAACTCTCCTCAGACTGTTTCCTAAAGTTATGCCGTAGCCTCTCTCAAGCGGCTCGAGAATAAACTTACCGTAGGTTCCGTTGCTCTTGAGTTCGGCTACTTCGATATCCGGCTTTTCTATTTTTTCAAGCATTTATAACCCTCCCGTGTCCTAAACTCGAATTGTTTTTTAACTTATTAACCAATCCTTCGTGAACGCCCCTGATAAGACGTCCAAGCGGGGTGTTATTATTTGGAGTACAACTCAACGATGAGGTGTTCTTCGATCTCGTAATCGAGGTCTTCCTTTGCAGGAAGTCTTACGACCTTAGCCTCAAGCTTCTCCTTATTCATATCGAGCCATGCAGGAACGAGTCTGCCGTTGGTAGCTTCGACTATCTCCTTGAACTTAGCGCTCTTCTTGCTCTTTTCTCTCAGAGAGATAACGTCGCCGACCTTGATTCTGTAGGAAGGAATATCGACCCTCTTGCCGTTTACGTCAAAGTGACCGTGAACAACGAGCTGTCTGGCTTCTCTTCTTGTCATAGAAAGACCCATTCTGAAGACGATGTTGTCAAGTCTTGATTCAAGACAAGTGAGCAGGTTTGAACCTGCCTGACCTTCCATCTTCTGAGCGATTTCAAAGTAGTGATAGAACTGCTTTTCGAGTACGCCGTAGATGAATTTAAGCTTCTGCTTTTCCTTAAGCTGCATACCGTATTCAGAAACTTTCTTTCTCTTATTAGCGTTCGGGTCGCGCTTGGTTTCCTTGCCGACTCCCATAACCATCGGGCTGATGCCGAGAGCCTTGCACTTCTTTAAAATTGGTTCTCTGTTAACTGCCATAAATATTTTCCTCCGTTTTTAAATAATATCGGACCTGCGAAGCCTTATGCTTCATTGTCCGACGCCGAGTGAACTAAAGGGTAAACTCGGTTTTGTACTGTTGTTTGATCTTTTCCACGCAAAGCGCTGCAACTATACGCGGCGGCGCTTGGGCGGGCGGCATCCGTTGTGAGGAATGGGGGTAACGTCCTTGATAAGACGAACCTCAAGATCCTCTGACTGAAGCGCTCTGATAGCTGCTTCTCTGCCTGCTCCGGGGCCTTTTACATAGACCTCAACGGTCTTAAGTCCATGCTCCTTGGCAGCTCTTGCTGCTGTTTCGGCAGCGGTCTGAGCAGCGAACGGTGTGGATTTCTTTGAACCTCTGAAGCCCATTTCTCCGGCGGAAGCCCAAGAAATCGCGTTGCCCTGCATATCAGTGATCGTAACGATCGTGTTATTGAAAGTAGACTGGATATGAACCTGTCCGTTTTCAATGTTCTTTCTTTCGCGGCGACGGCGAACCGTAGTTTTCTTATTAGCCTGAGCCATGTTCTTTACCCCTCCTTACTTCTTCTTATTTGCAATTGTCTTAACCGGGCCCTTGCGGGTTCTGGCGTTGGTCTTTGTTCTCTGACCTCTTACCGGCAGTCCCTTGCGGTGACGAACGCCGCGGTAGCAACCGATCTCAACGAGTCTTTTGATGTTGAGCGCAACTTCTCTGCGAAGGTCGCCTTCGACCATAACATTGTGGTCGATATAATCACGAAGCTTTGCAACATCCTCATCTGTGAGGTCTTTTACTCTCGTGTCGGGGTTTACACCCGTATCAGCGAGAATTTTCTTAGCTGTGGGAAGACCGATTCCGTAGATATAAGTCAGACCGATCTCGATTCTCTTATCTCTCGGAAGGTCGATACTAGCAATACGTGCCATTATTTAGCTGCACCTCCATTAATCTTTGTTTAGCCCTGACGCTGCTTGTGCTTAGGGTTAGGGCAGATTACCATAACCTTGCCCTTGCGCTTGATTACCTTGCACTTTTCACACATAGGCTTAACTGAAGGTCTTACTTTCATGTGAATACCTCCTTAATTTTCGGCGTTCTTCAACGCCGGAAGCGGTTGTTTTCTTATGCTCGGAGAGCCTTACTTGGTTCTCCACGAAATTCTTCCCTTTGACAAGTCATAAGGTGACATTTCAACTTTTACCTTATCTCCGGGAACGATACGAATGTAGTTCATTCTGAGTTTGCCGGAAATATGCGCGTTGATCTTATGACCGTTTTCAAGCTCAACGATGAACGTTGCATTCGGCAAAGCCTCGAGAACGACTCCCTCAAGCTCGATTACGTCTTCTTTTGACATAGCCTTTATTCCCCTTTCGTATAAGGTGTACAGTCGTTTCCCCCCGGTAACTGAGTCTGTGCGCCTGCCTGAGCATTGGGTTGATGCTCACTGAGCGCCCTCCTCAGCCGTTTATTTGTCAGCCCCTCGATATTGATCCGCGCTTTTGCAGGTGAAATGTGCTTTATGCTTTTGCGCTTAGGCTTTTCAAGCTTTCTTGTTTTGCCGTCCGCAATAGTCACAAAGCCGCCGCTTTGCTCCAGTGCAACGAACATAGAGCCTTTATCGCGGCCTGCGAGCGCTTTTACCAAGGTGCCGGGGGCAATATTCATGACGCCCATAGATCCTTTTACTTCGTCGACAAAACGACGCAGCCGTCGGATGTTACGGCGACCGAATGTTCAAAATGAGCAGCAGGAGAATTATCCCTTGTCACGACCGTCCACCTGTTAGGAAGGACCCGCACTTCCGGGCGGCCCGCAGCTACCATAGGTTCTATGGCGATAACCATACCTGCCGCCAGCCGGACGCCGTGACCCGGCTTGCCGTAATTTGGCACCTCGGGATCCTCGTGCATATCCTTGCCTACTCCGTGTCCGATATACTCGCGGATAACGGAATAACCTCTGTCCTCATTATGCTTCTGAATTGCATAGCCGATATCTCCCAGACGAACACCCGCCTTGACCATCGAAATAGCCAGATAGAGGCTTTCCTCGGTGGATTTCATAAGCGCCTTCTTTTCCTCGGAAACATTTCCGACCGCGAAGGTTCTGGTGGAATCGCCGTAATAGCCGTCAACGTAAGCTCCGGTATCGACCGAAACTATGTCGCCGTCCTGAATGACTCTGTCGCCCGGAATACCGTGGATGACCTCTTCGTTGATCGAGATGCAGGCGCTTCCCGGAAAACCGCCGTAGCCCAGAAATCCCGACTTTGCGCCGTGTTTTGCAAAGTACTTGTGGATCGCCGTGTCCAGCTCCTTGGTAGTCATGCCTGCCTTGATTATCTCTCCGGTCAGCTCCAGCGCCTCGAAGGTCAGCTTATTTGCCTTGCGAAGCTTTGCAATTTCAGAGCTTGTTTTGATAATTATCATGTTATCAGCCCTTGAGTGCCTCGAGAATATCCTTCTCGGTGTCGGGTATCGAGTCTGTTCCCTGAACTGTTGCCAGCTTGCCCTGAGCGGCATAGTAATCCTTCAGGGGAGCGGTTTTTTCATGGTAGGTGTTGAGTCTGTCGATAACCGTTTCGGGCTGATCGTCTTTGCGGATAACGAGCTTTTCTCCGCAGTAATTGCAGATGCCCTCAACCTCGGGCTTCTTTGTTCTGATGTGGTAGGTCGCGCCGCACTTGAGACAAACGCGTCTTCCTGTAAGTCTTCTCTTGATGATCTCCTCATCAACAGCGATCTCTACGACCTTGTCGATCTTAACACCCATCGCATCGAGAGCCTCTGCCTGAGGGACCGTTCTCGGAAAGCCGTCGAGAATAAATCCGTTCTTGCAGTCGTCCTCGGCGATCCTGTCCTTCAGTATGCCGATAACGATGTCGTCGGAAACCAATGCGCCGGCGTCCATAGCGGCCTTAGCTTTAAGACCGTATTCTGTTCCTTCAGCAACGGCAGCTCTGAGCATATTGCCTGTTGAGATCGTCGGGATACCGAGGTCTTTGTTGAGGACTTCAGCCTGAGTGCCTTTGCCTGCGCCGGGAGCGCCCAAAAGAATAATATTCATATATCCCCCATACCTTTCCTTAGATGTTATTCGAGGAAGCCCTTGTGATGACGCATCATCATCTGAGATTCCATCGTTCTTACGGTTTCAAGAGCAACGCTTACAACGATAAGTATCGAAGTACCGCCGATTGCAAGCTGCAGACCTGTGAACTTAGCGAAGAAAATAGGAATGATCGCAATAAATCCGAGGAAGAACGCGCCGACAAGAGTGATCTTGGAGATAACTCTCTTTAGGAACTCCGCAGTCGGACGGCCGGGTCTTATACCCTGTACAGCTCCGTTTGATTTGCGAAGATTGTTTGCGATCTCCAGCGGGTCATACTGCATTGATACATAGAAGTAGTTAAATCCTATGATAAGCAGGAAGTACAGCACTGCATAAACAGGGTGGCTGTTATCGAACACCTCGAGTACGCCGTGATAGAACCACTTGAGTCCTGTCTGTCCGGGGCCCGGATCTTTTATAAACATCTCAAGCGTAGACGGTATTGCCATAAACGACATGGCAAAGATGATTGGCAAAACGCCTGACATACAGATCTTGATCGGCAGATACGAGCTTTGTCCGCCGTACATTTTGTTGCCGACTACCCTTTTTGCATACTGGATATGGATACGTCTTTCCGAGTTGTTCATAAATACGATGAAAGCTATCATCGCTACGAAGAATATCAGGATAAGCGGAACCATAATGATATACTTGACCTCTCCGGTCATCATATACGAGATAAGACCCAGAACGGCCTGCGGGCCTCTTGCGATGATACCGGCAAAGAGGATGAACGAAATGCCGTTGCCAAGACCTTTTTCGTTGATCCTGTCGCCCAGCCAGATGATAAGCGAGGCTCCTGCCACAAAGCACGCGATTATAACGATCTCCGAGAAGATCTTATCGAAGCCGCTTGTATAAACCAATGCATTGGCCTTCTTGAGTGTGAGGTAAAACGCCCACGCCATAAAGGTGGCTATACCCAGCGCAACATACTTGTTTATCTTTGCGAGCTTCTTCCTTCCCTCCATGCCTTCCTTCGCTAATCTTTCAAGCGGCGGCAAAGCATATGTCAGGAGCTGGATTATGATCTGCGCGTTGATATAGGGCTGAATGGAAAGCGCCAGAAGTGTGGCTTCCGAGAAGTTACCGCCCGAGAGAACGTTCATATAGCTGAAGATGTTTCCCGAAGAGGTAACCGACTCTGCCCATGCGGTAAGAGCATCTCTGTCAATATACGGAACAGGGATCGCTCCTCCGATGCGGTAAATGACAATGATGAGTAATGTAAACAGAATTTTTCTTCTTAAATCCGGAATACTCCATGCATTACGAAGAGTTTTTAGCAATTTACATCACCTCAGCCTTCCCGCCTGCCTTCTCAATCTTTTCCTTGGCAGATGCGGAAAACGCTGCTGCCTTTACAGTGAGGTTCTTGGAAAGCTCACCGTTTCCGAGAATCTTAACGCCGTCAAGCTCTTTCTTGATAATGCCTGCCGCCTTGAGAAGCTCGGTGTCAACAACCGTACCGTCCTTGAATACGTCAAGAGCGGAAACGTTAACGGTTGCATAGTTTGTTGCAAAAATATTGTTAAAGCCGCGCTTAGGGGTTCTTCTCGCGAGAGAGGTCTGACCGCCTTCAAAGCCCGGTCTTACACCGCCGCCGCTTCTGGCCTTCTGACCCTTGTGACCCTTGCCGGCAGTCTTGCCCTGGCCGGAGCCGTGGCCTCTGCCTATACGCTTTACATCCTTAGTAGAGCCTGCGGCAGGTGATAATTCGTGCAATTTCATTGTTTAGCACCTCCTTGCAATTATGCTTCGGTTACTTTGATGAGGTGGGCGATTTTCTTAATCTTGCCCTGTGTCTGTGCGTTGTCCGGCTGTGTGGTTGTGTCGCCGATCTTTCTCAGACCGAGAGAATTGGCGGTAGCAACCTGAGCCTTTACTCTGTCGTTAAGGCTCTTAACCAGAGTGATATTAAGGTTTGCCATAGCAATTTCCTCCTTAGTCTAAGATTTCCTTTACCGTCTTGCCTCTTTTTGCAGCAACTTCCTCTGCGGATCTGACTGTAGCAAGACCGTTGATCGTTGCTCTTACAACATTATAGGGGTTGTTTGAGCGAAGCGACTTTGTTCTGATATCCCTTATGCCTGCCATTTCAACTACCGAACGGACCGGGCCGCCGGCGATAACGCCTGTACCGGGCGCAGCGGGCTTCATCAGAACTCTGCCGGCACCGTATGCGCCGACGATCTCGTGCGGGATAGTTGTTCCCTTAAGAGATACTCTGATAAGATTTTTCTTTGCGTCCTCGATACCCTTGCGGATAGCGTCGGGAACTTCGCTTGACTTTCCGGTGCCGAAGCCTACGATGCCGTTTCCGTCGCCGACAACGACAAGCGCGGAAAATTTCATGATACGTCCGCCCTTAACCGTCTTTGATACGCGGTTGATTGCGACTACCTTTTCTTCAAGTTCCATGTTTGAAGCGTCTATTAAAGCCAAAAGTAACCCTCCTTATTAGAAATTGAGTCCGCCTTCACGGGCGCCCTCTGCCAACTCCTGAACGCGTCCGTGATAGAGGTAACCGCCTCTGTCGAAAACGCATTCGGTGATGCCTGCCGCAGCAGCGTTCTTGGCGATAAGCTTGCCGACCTCTCTTGCGCCTTCCTTGTTTCCGCCGTTTTCCATCTTGAGGCTGGAAGCCGAAGCGAGAGTCTTGCCGCTGACATCGTCTATAAGCTGTGCGTAAATGTTCTTAGAGGAGCGAAATACGTTCAGGCGCGGGCACTCGGCAGTGCCTGAAATCTTTGCACGCACTCTAACGTGTCTTTTAGCTCTGGCAGATGCTCTGTCAATCTTTTTCACCATAGTTTATTACACTCCCTTACTTACTTCTTGGCGCCCTTGCCGGCCTTACCTTCCTTGCGGATGATATGCTCGCCGTCATAGTGGATACCCTTGCCCTTATACGGCTCAGGCGGACGCTTTTCACGGATCTCGCAGGCGAACTGTCCGACCTTCTGCTTGTCTGTTCCCGAAACGATGATCGTGTTTGCGTTGGGAACTTCGATCTTGATGTCGTCTGTTTCGGTCACTGTTACCTGATGCGAGTAACCGAGGTTCATAACCAGGTTCTTGCCCTGCTTGGCTGCTCTGTAGCCGACGCCCTCGATGATAAGCGTCTTGCTGAAGCCTTCCGTAACGCCTACAACCATATTGTTGAGAAGCGTTCTTGTCAGGCCGTGCAGAGCCTTATGCTGTCTGTCGTCGGAAGGACGCGAAACGGTGAGCTGTGTTCCCTCGTGCATGATTATCATTTCGGGCTTGAATGTCCGAACGAGTGTGCCCTTGGGTCCCTGAACCGTTACCTCGTTGCCTTCGCCGATCTTTACATTAACTCCGGCAGGAAGCGCAACCGGTTTAAGTCCTATTCTTGACATAAATCAATTCCTCCTTACCAGATAAATGCGAGAATTTCTCCGCCGACGTTAAGCTCTCTTGCTTTCTTGTCGGTAACAATGCCCTTTGAAGTCGAAACGATAGCTATACCGAGTCCCTTCATTACCTTAGGCATCTTCTCGCAGCTTGTGTACATTCTCAAGCCCGGCTTTGAGATCCTTCTCAGACCCGAAATTACCGGTGTCTTGTTCTCGTCGTACTTGAGAGTAATTCTAATGATACCCTGCTTGCCGTCATCTATAACCTGGAAGCCCTTGATGTAGCCCTCATCGGCAAGGATCTGTGCGATGGACTTCTTGATGTTGGATGCAGGAACGTCAACCGTTGGGTGCTTAGCAGTACTTGCGTTGCGGATTCTTGTAAGCAGGTCCGCTATTGTATCAGTAATCTGCATGCTGTTAACCTCCTTTAATGAATCTTTACCAGCTAGCCTTCTTAACTCCCGGAATTTTACCCTCGTGTGCAAGCTCTCTGAAGCAGATACGGCAAATGCCGAACTTTCTCAGATATGCGTGAGGTCTTCCGCAGATTTTGCATCTGTTGTAAGCACGAGTAGAAAACTTAGGGCTGGCCTGCTGCTTATTGATCATAGACTTCTTAGCCATTTCTTTTTTCCTCCTCTTTCTTACTTGGCAAACGGAGCGCCCATCAGTGAGAGCAGCTCTTTTGCTTCCTCGTCGGTATTGGCTGTCGTGATAAAGTTGATATCCATGCCTCGAACCTTGTCGATCTTATCATACTCGATTTCCGGGAAGATAAGCTGTTCCTTGATACCTGTCGAGTAGTTTCCGCGTCCGTCAAACGAGTTGCCGTTGATTCCTCTGAAGTCGCGGACTCTGGGGAATGCAACATTGAACAGTCTGTCAACGAACTCATACATTCTCTCGCCTCTCAGCGTGACCTTTACGCCGATTACCTGTCCGTCTCTCAGCTTGAAGTTCGCAACCGACTTCTTGGAGCGGCATACTACCGGTCTTTGTCCCGTGATAGCGGAGAGGTCGTTCATTATAGCCTCGATAACCTTTGTGTTATCCTTGTCTGCGCCGCAGCCGACGTTAATAACGACCTTGTTAAGCTTCGGAATCTGCATAACGTTCTTATATCCGAACTTTTTGACCAGAGCAGGAGCTACTGTGCTATCATAATATTCTTTCAATGTAGACATCGTAATTTCTCCTCCTCAATTAAAACTCTTCGCCGCAGCCGGCGTTCTTGCAAACTCTGACCTTAACGGCATTCTTGCCCTCGCCCTTGATGACATGGCCTATTCTTGTAGGCTTGCCGCACTTGGGGCAAACGGCCTGAACCTTGCAGGCATAGATAGCCTTTTCAGCCTGAACGATGCCGCCCTGCTGCTGAGCGCTTCTGGGCTTAACATGCTTTGTTGCGATGTTAAGGCCCTCGATGATGACCTTCTTCTCCTTGGGAGAGACCTGAAGCACCTTACCGGTCTTGCCCTTATCCTTTCCGGAAAGGATTATGACCGTGTCGCCTGTTTTAACATGGATCTTATTCATATCCTAGGCACCTCCATTAAAGTACTTCGGGAGCGAGCGAAAGGATCTTCATATAATCCTTGTCGCGGAGCTCTCTTGCAACAGGCCCAAAGATACGGGTTCCTCTGGGGTTTTTGTCTTCTCTGATAATAACAGCTGCGTTCTCGTCGAAACGGATATATGTTCCGTCGTCACGGCGAAGACCCTTAGCTGAACGAACTATTACTGCTTTTACAACATCGCCTTTTTTAACTGTGCCGCCCGGTGCTGCCTTTTTAACGGAAGCTACGACTACGTCGCCGATGTTTGCATACCTTCTGCGTGTACCTCCGAGGACTCTGATGCACATAAGCTCCTTAGCTCCTGTGTTGTCAGCGACCTTGAGATAAGTCTGCATTTGTATCACAGTACGTTCCTCCTTTCAAAACTTTCGTTAAGTGTTTTATAAAGCCTTCAGTTACTTAGCCTGCTCAATTACTCTGACCAGACGCCATCTCTTATCCTTAGACAGAGGACGTGTCTCCATGACCTCAACCTTGTCTCCGATATTGCAGACGTTGTTTTCGTCATGAGCCTTGAGCTTTACTGTTCTCTTGATGATTTTCTTATAGAGGGGGTGCTGAACGTTATCTGCGATAGCGACAACTATAGTCTTGTCCATCTTATTGGAAACGACCTTGCCCACTCTTGTTTTTCTGAGGTTTCTCTCAACCATTTCGCTCATAGCTTATCCTCCTTCCGTTAATTGCGGTCTGCGGATTCTTTCTCGGTTATGATCGTCTTAACGCGAGCGATGTCCCTTTTTACAGCCTTCATTCTGAGGGGGTTGTCGAGCTGATTAACAGCGTGCTGAAAACGAAGGTTGAACAGTTCCTTATTAAGCTCATCGAGCTTATCGTTAAGCTCCGGCACGGACAAATCTCTGATCTCTGCTGCCTTCATTATTCCTCACCATCCATTCCTTCAGAAGTTTCTCTTTTAACAAACTTGCATTTGATAGGAAGCTTGTGCATCGCAAGACGAATAGCCTCTCTTGCAGCTTCCTCGCTTACGCCCGCGATCTCGAACATTACGCGGCCCGGCTTAACGACTGCTACCCAGTATTCGGGAGCGCCCTTACCGGAACCCATTCGAGTGCCGAGCGGCTTCTTTGTTACAGGCTTGTCGGGGAATACCTTTATCCATACCTGTCCGCCACGCTTGATGTATCTCGTCATCGCGATACGGGCAGCCTCTATCTGGTTTGAAGTAATCCATGCCGGCTCGAGGGCCTGAAGTCCGTACTCACCGTCGGAAACCTTATTGCCTCTTGTAGCCATGCCTGTCATACGGCCTCTGTGTACTCTTCTGTACTTAACTCTCTTTGGAAGCAGCATTACTTGTTACCTCCTTCACGCTTTTTGTAAGGTGCCTTTGATCTCGGCTTTCTGTCGCCGTTTGCTCCGCCGTTGCCGAAGCGCTTCTTGCCGGGCTTATCTGTAGGAGCCTTGCTCTGCGAAGGAGCGACCTCTCCCTTGAGAACCTCGCCCCTGTATATCCATACCTTGACTCCGATACGTCCGTAGGTTGTTGCAGCCTCAGCTGTGCCGTAGTCGATATCGGCTCTGATAGTCTGGAGCGGGATTGTTCCCTCGTGATAGCTCTCAGATCTGGCAATCTCGGCTCCGCCGAGTCGGCCGCCGCATCTGATCTTGATTCCCTTTGCGCCCAGCTTCATTGATCTGCCGATTGCCTGCTTCATAGCACGTCTGTATGAAACTCTGTCCTCGAGGTCGTGCGCGATCTTCTCTGCAACGAGCTGTGCGCTGAGATCGGGCTGATTTACCTCGACGATGTTGATAACCACCGTTTTGCCTATCATCTTTTCGATTGCAGCGCGAAGCTTTTCGATTTCAGCGCCGCCTCTGCCGATAACGATACCGGGTTTTGCACAGTGAATGTGGATCCTAACCTTGCCGTTCTCCTTATCGCCGTCGTTCATACGCTCGATTTCGATCGTCGGAACGCCTGCGTATACCGACTTGCTCTCGGGATTCTTGGAACGGGTGTTAAGAGCCTTCATAATATACTTACGAATTTTATAGTCCTCAACCAGTGTATCGCCAAAAGCAGCTTTGTTTGCAAACCAGCGGGAATCCCAATCCTTAATTACACCGACACGGAGACCGTGCGGATTAACCTTCTGTCCCATTCAGTTTACCTCCTCCTGACTTAATCCTTTTCTTTGAGAACTACCGTAACGTGTGATGTTCTCTTAAGAATTCTGTATGCTCTGCCTTGAGCTCTCGGTCTGATGCGCTTCATTATCGGTCCCGGACAAACATAACACTCGGCAACATAGAGTCTGTTCTTGTCCATGTTGTGATTGTTTTCTGCGTTTGCAGCGGCGGACTTCAGAAGCTTTTCCAAGTATTCGCTGGCAGCCTTAGGTGTGTTTCTGACGATTGCCATAGCCACATCCAAATCCTTGTCTCTGATAAGGTCCAGAACTATCTGCACCTTGCGCGGAGCAATTCTGGCATTTCTCAAAATTGCCTTTGCTTCCATTTGAACTCCTCCTTTCTGCTATTTGCCGTTGTTCGATACCTTGGAGCCCGCATGGCCCTTAAAGGTTCTTGTCGGCGCAAACTCACCAAGCTTATGACCAATCATATCCTCGGTAACATAAACCGGAATGTGTTTCTGACCGTTGTGAACAGCGAATGTATGACCTACAAAGTCAGGGAAGATGGTGGAAGAACGGCTCCATGTCTTAAGAACCTTCTTCTCTCCTGCCTCGTTCATAGCTTTAACTCTTTTCAGAAGCGCCTCTTGAACGTAAGGGCCCTTCTTTACACTTCTACTCATTAACAACTGCCTCCTTTCAGATTACTTACCGTTGCGGCGCTTTACGATAAACTTATCGGAGCGGTTGTGCTTGGCGCGCGTCTTGTAACCCATTGTAGGCTTGCCCCATGGGGTAACAGGTGACGGGCGTCCGACAGGCGACTTACCTTCACCGCCTCCGTGGGGGTGATCATTCGGGTTCATTACCGAACCTCTTACGGTAGGTCTTATGCCGAGATGACGGGTCTTGCCCGCCTTACCGATGTTTACGTTTTCGTGGTCGATATTTCCGACCTGACCTATAGACGCCATGCAGTTCACAGCAATCTTTCTCATCTCGCCCGAAGGAAGTCTGACAAGTGCGTAGTCATTCTCCTTGCCCATGAGCTGCGCCATATTTCCTGCGCTTCTTACAAGCTGCGCGCCCTTTCCGGGATAAAGCTCAATGTTGTGGATGAAAGTACCTACAGGGATATTGGCAAGTGCGAGCGCGTTGCCGGGCTTGATATCGGCATCGGCTCCGGATCTTACAACATCGCCGACAGCGAGTCCGTTGGGAGCGATGATGTATCTCTTTTCGCCGTCCTCATACTGAACCAGCGCGATGAATGCCGATCTGTTCGGATCGTACTCGATCGTCTTGACAGTTGCGTTCATGCCCTGCTTGTTTCTCTTGAAATCAATAACACGGTACTTTTTTCTGTTTCCGCCGCCGTGATGACGAACGGTGATTCTGCCGTAGCTGTTTCTTCCGGCTGTCTTCTTCAAAGGTTCGAGAAGGCTCTTTTCCGGAGCTACCTTAGACAAAACGCTGTAATCCGTTACCGTCATACCGCGCCTGCCGGCAGTTGTAGGCTTGTAGCTTTTTATAGCCATGTGTGTTTTTCACTCCTTCTGAAGTTTTGCGGAAACGTCGCTTTTCGGCTTCCCCGAAAAGTCGTTCCCATACTTACGCCTCGGAACAGTTCCGAAGCCGCCGCTCAATGCGGCAACGAACGTTTATCAGGTGAGGTTATCGAAGAACTCGATCGTCTTCTCGCCTTCTTTAAGTGTAACGATGGCCTTCTTCCAATCAGGAGTCTTGCCCTCGTATCTGCCCATTCTTCTGGACTTTCCGTTAACGTTCATTGTGTTTACCTTTTCAACCTTAACGCCGAACAGCTCTTCGACCGCCTTAGCGATCTCGATCTTGCCTGCGTCCTTGGCAACAGCAAAGGTATACTTGCGCATCTGAAGCGCGTCGATGGAAGCCTCTGTGATGATCGGCTTGATGATAATGCTCTGAGCAGTCTTTCCCATTACGCATAAACCTCCTCGATCTTGGCTACCGCATCCTTAACGACGATAAACTTGTCATAGTTGAGAATGTCGTATACATTCAGAGTATTGACAAGCGTCGTCTTCACGCCCGGGATGTTTCCAGCGCTCTTGATCACCTTTTCGTTGACCTCGGGCATTACTATAAGTGCCTTTCCGTCTACCTCAAGAGCCTTGAGCATTGCGATAACCGTCTTTGTCTTGTACTCGTCAAGAGTGCAGCTGTCGAGAACTATGAGGTCATTGTCCAGAACCTTCGTTGAAAGCGCTGACTTCATAGCAATTCTCTTGAGCTTCTTGTTGAGAGCGTATCTGTAGCTCCTCGGCTTAGGTCCGAGAGCTATTCCGCCGTGTGTCCACTGAGGAGCTCTTGTCGAGCCCTGTCTTGCATGGCCCGTACCCTTCTGTCTCCAGGGCTTTCTTCCGCCGCCGGAAACCTCCGTGCGTGTCAGAGTGGACTGTGTGCCCTGTCTCTGATTAGCAAGATAATTTACAACAGCCGCGTGCATCGCGGACTTGTTCGGCTCGATGCCGAATACAGCTTCGTTAAGCTCAGTGTCAGCAACCTTTTTGCCGTTCATATCGAATACCGAAACATTTGGCATAATTAATTCCTCCTATCCACTAAGCCTTCTTAACGCAGTCGGCGATCGTTACGACCGAGCCCTTGGGGCCGGGGATCGCTCCCTTTACTGCGATAAGATTATTCTCGGCGTCAACCTTGACAACCGTGAGATTCTGAACCGTTACCTTCTCGGCACCCATGTGTCCCGGCATACCCTTGCCCTTGTAGATTCTGGACGGTGACGAGCAGGCGCCCATTGAACCGGCGTGTCTGTGAACAGGACCGGAACCGTGAGTTTCCTTAAGTCTTTGATGATTGTGACGCTTGATAGAGCCTGCATAGCCCTTGCCCTTGCTGGTTCCGCAAACGTCAACGATATCGCCCTCAGCGAATGCGTCAGCCTTAACGATGTCGCCTACGTTGAGTGCGGCGGTGTCTTCCAGTCTGAACTCCTTGAGAGTTCTCTTCATTGCAACATCCGCCTTCTTGAAGTGACCCTGAAGCGGCTTGGTAACATTCTTGCTGCGAATCTCTCCGAAGCCGAGCTGTACCGCCTCGTAGCCGTCGTTTTCAGCTGTTTTCTTCTGAACGACTACACAGGGACCTGCTTCGATAACAGTTACGGGAACAAACTTTCCCGCTTCATCGAAAATCTGCGTCATACCGATTTTCTTTCCGATGATTGCCTTTTGCATTTTCTTTTCCTCCTATGTTGGTTATTGGTCGGTTTCCCGACATGACCTGCTGTGAAAGCGCTGAGAGATTAGCTCTTTAATCTCTTTGGGAAATTACTTGATTTCCATTACGATTTCGACACCTGCAGGAAGCTCCAGATTCTGGAGAGCGCTCATTGTCTTTTCGGTCGATCTGAGAACATCAATAAGTCTTTTGTGAGTTCTCAGCTCAAACTGCTCTCTGCTGTCCTTATACTTATGAACAGCGCGAAGAATTGTAACAATCTCCTTGTCTGTGGGCAGCGGAATAGGTCCGCTTACCTTTGCGCCGGAGCGCTTTGCCGCATCAACGATCTTAGCTGCTGCCGTATCAACAACCGCATGCTCATAACCCTTGATACGAATTCTGATTTTTTCATTGACTGCCATTTAATCCGCCTCCTTAAAGCTGAATGTACTCGGAGACCTTTGAAATCTTTTACACGCGCCCGTGCGTTCCGCCGCTTCCCCGAAAAAATACCCGAAATCGCGAGATCTCGTTTTCGGTCAGTTCGGCAGTACACGCAAAAGCATTGATCCGCGCTAAAGCAGCTTCAGCCGCTATCGCAAGAAGCGCAAAATCGCTTTGCACATGTAAAATTTTCGGCCGCCCGGTTTAAAATCGGACATACTCTGCGGAAATTCCCCGGCTCTTTGGCCGGCCACCTCCCGCTTCATCGCATATCGCGAGGGCATAATTACCCTCTGTTGCAGTCACGCAAGTTATATTTTAGCACGTCCGCATGGCTTTTTCAAGCATTTTTCACCCGCACCTTCGTAGAATTTAGCCCCGTTTCAAGCCTTGCATTTATGCACATTGCACAAGCTTGTGCTTTTTGTCATCCTAAAGGCACAACATACGGTATTGCGGTTACGGCAAAAATAAAAAAACAGCGCCGACGTTGGGTTAATCGCCGGCGCTTTGATACATAATAATACTGCCTGTTACTTAGCGGCAGCAAGCTTCTTTGTCAATCTCGACTTCTTGTTTGCAGCCGTATTCTTATGAAGGATACCCTTTGTGCAAGCCATGTCGATCTTCTTGATCGCGACCTTAACAGCCTCATTCTTGTTCTCGGCGTTTTCGTCGATAGCAGCGTCTGCCTTCTTGATAGCAGTCTTGAGGTCGGAATTGATAGTCTTGTTTCTCAGAGTCTTCTTCTCGATAACAAGCGTTCTCTTTTTAGCGGACTTAATATTTGGCATCAAAAAACACCTCCTGTAAGCGCGGTCACCGTTTCTTTGGCTCCCGCCGAAATTTGCACTTATTCTAACGCACAGCCGCACACTGAGAGGGAAATGCGTAATCACGCGCAAAACAAGTATCAAGCTATATGATAGCATATTTTTGCATGATTTGCAAGGGTTTTTTAAGAAAATCTAAAAAATTTTTTCACTCATTTATTGTTACTTTTTCACGAAAGGACAGATACTATGTCACTTAGAACCGATCTTGCGGCTGAGCTGCGCTCCTCTCTGCCGCAGGATTTCAAAGGAATAACCCAGGCCGAGCTTTCAAGCGGCGGTCTTGATATCGTTCGCACGACGGTCGAAAACGAGGAGGCTGCAAGAGCTCTCGGAAAGCCGGTCGGAAGATATGTCACGATAACGCCCAAAAGCGGCTCGCTGGAAACTCCTGACGAGGGTTTTGAGGAGTGTGCAGCCGCGATAGCCGAGGAGATCTCACTTCTCTGCGGCAAATTTCACACTGCGCTTGTCATCGGCCTTGGAAACCGCAATATAACTCCGGACCGTCTCGGACCCGAGGTCGCCGACAAGATCC